>JAFXST010000069.1 GCA_017525475.1 Kiritimatiellia bacterium
ACAGCGACGATACGTTTGACGGTTACTTCGCTCCCTTGGCAAAGAAAGGAAGTAAGCTCCGGCTGGTCCTTCCTGAAGAACGGGTGAAACGCCGTCTGGAAGAGCCCCAGAACGAATGGGACATCATGCAGGGCGTGATCATGGCCTATCGCTTCCTCTATATCGTGGTGGTCGCCATCGGTCCGTATCTCACGGTTTCCATCGTGTGGGGTCTCGCCGACGTGTTCAACGGACTTATGGCCTTCCCAAACCTGGTGGCGCTCATCATGCTGTCGCCCGAGGTGTGGAAGACCACCAAGGAGTTCCTCGCCAAGTGCCAGGAGCGCGAACACTGGATCGTCTACGAATAATCTCGAAACTGCAAACCCAAGGAGTCCGGCAATGAAAACCATCATCAAGAACGCACATGTGATTTCTCCCGGCGTGGAGCTCGAAGGCGCCACCGTCGTGATCGAAAAGGGCAAGATCGCCCGCGTCGGCAAGTTCGCCGCGCCCCAGCCCAAGGCGGGCGACACCGTGGTGGACGCCAAGGGCAACTACCTGATGCCCGGCTTCATCGACGTGCACACCCACGGCGCGCTGGAGTGCGACTTCTGCGATCCCGATCCCCAGGCGATCTTCAAGGTGGCCGAGGGCAAGCTCCAGGAGGGTTGCACCTCGTTCCTGCCCACCACGCTCACCGTTTCGCACGAGGAGCTGATCGCCGCCGCCGAGAACGCCAAGGCCTACGTCAAGGCGGGTTCGCCCTACGCCAAGATCCTCGGCATCCACCTGGAGGGCCCGTTCATCAACATCAAGTGCTGCGGCGCGCAGAACCCCAAGTACGTGCGCAAGCCCTCGATCAAGGAGCTGAAGGAAATCAACAAGGTCTTCCCGGTCAAGCAGATTTCCTACGCGGTGGAAGCCGAAGGCGGCGCCAAGTTCGCCAAGGACTGCCTCAAAATGGGCGTGGTGCCGTCGGTCGGCCATACCGGCGCCAAGCTCGCCGACCTCATGCCGGCCTACAAGAACGGCCTGAGGCACATGACGCACTTCTGCAACCAGATGACGCCTTTGCACCACCGCGAAATCGGCATGGTGGGCGCCGGCTTCCTGATCGAGGATCTCAACACCGAGGTCATCTGCGACAAGATCCACCTCTGCCCCGACATGCTCCGGCTCGTCTTCACGCGCCGTAGCCTCGAACACATCCAGATGATCACCGATTCGCTCCGCTGCTCGCATTGCCCCGACGGCTATGCGTTCCAGATGGGCGGGCTAGACGTGCTCCTCAAGGGCGGCGAGGCGCGGCTCGTCAACGGCGGCAACCTCGCGGGTTCCACGCTGTGGATGGGCAACGGCCTCAAGAACGTGCACGAGGTCACCGGCATTCCGCTCAAGGACCTGGTGCGCACCACCTCGTGGAACCAGGCGATCGAGCAGGGGCTTGGCGATACGCTCGGCAAGGTGGAGAAGGGCTTCGTCGCCGACCTGGTCGTCATCAACAAAAAAACTTGGAAGCCAAGTGCGGTTTTTGTTGACGGCGAACAGAAAATATGATATAATATGCGCCAATAATTTTCGATTTAGGAGAGATGGCCGAGTGGCTGAAGGCAACGGTTTGCTAAATCGTCATACGGAGTAAATCCGTATCGGGGGTTCGAATCCCCCTCTCTCCGCCACCTCCCAAACGCTTTCACGGGCATGGACAACGCAATCGCTATCGTCGGCATGAGCTGCCGCTTTGCGGGGTGTCCGTCGGTGGAGGCGTATTGGGATGCGATCATGCGCCAGCGCTCGATGCTTACCTTGCCGGGCGCCGACGTGGAACTGCCGATCGGCCAGCAGAACGTCTTCAATCGCCCCTATCCCGTGCGGATCGGCCAGCTTGGCGACCTCTTTTCGTGCGTGCCTTCGATGCAGACCTTCCCCCGGCAGATCAACGCCGGCGAAAACCAGGACCTCTATTTCGCCACGCAGCTCGCCTTCGACGCGCTCGCCGACGCTTCGATGCGCCCGCGCAGCCGCCGTCCCCGTCCCGGGGCGGTGCGGCTCGGCTACGCGCCGCCGTTCAACGCCTCCACGGTCAACTGGCTGCAGCACACGGCGTTCCTCGATCAGACCATCGACATCATCCGCCGGTTCTTCCCCCACGCGCCCGAAGAGCGCATGGAGATGATCGCCGCGCGGCTTTCGGAATCGCTGCCGGCTCCCAACGCCGCGAGTTTCCTGATGGGGTCGGGCTACCGGTTCGTCTCCTGGATCGCGCGCGAAACTTCGTTCGCGGGCGGCGCCACCATTCTCGACGCCGGCATGCTCACGGGCGCGGCCGCCATCCGCGGCGCGGTCAACGACCTCTTGACCGGCCATTGCGAGGTGGCGCTCGCGGGCGCCATCACGCCGCCGTTGTCGCGCGCTTATCTCGAAGGCGTGTCGGGCGAGGTGGATTTTTCGGACGCGCCGGAGTTTACGCCGTTCGCCGAGGAGCAGCGCGGCACCGTGCCGGGCGAGGGCGGGGCGTTCTTCGTCCTCAAACGGCGCGAAGACGCGCTCAAGGACCACGACCGCATCTATGCGCTGATCAAGTCGGTGACGATCGGCCACAATCCCGAGGACGACCCTGCATTCCTTTTCAAGGCGGCGCTCAAAGAGGCCAACGTGCCCGCCACTTCCATCGAGCTCATCGAGGCGGACGGCTGCGGCATCAAGCGCGCCGAAGACCGCGAAATCGCCGCCATCCAGAGTTTGTGGGGGCCGCACCGTCCCGGCGGGCCGCTCGTGGGCGTGGGCTCGGTCAAGGGCAATATCGGCCATACGCTGCGCGCCTCGATGGCGGCGGGCATCGTCAAGGCGGCGCTCGCGCTCCACCGCAAAGTGCTGGCGCCGCAGGTGGTGGTGCCGCATCCTTCCGCCAAGTTGGCCAATCTCGCCTCCAGCGCCTATCTCCTGGACGAACCGCGCCCGTGGATCACGGGCGACAGCGCCAATCCCCGGCGGGCGGCGGTGATGGGCGCCAACTTCGACCCCGTGACGTCCGACGGCATCGACACGCGCGGCGGCCGCAGTTCGGTGGTGATCCTCGAGGAGGAACCGGAGGTGCGCACGTGAGTACCGAGCTCGTCATCGTGCGCTCGCCCTCGGTGGAGACATTGATCGCGCAGATTTCGCGGCTGGTCGGGTTTCTCGACCGGGCACCCGATTCGAGGCTGCGCGATGTTGCCTACACCTGCAGTTTTTCGTCCGGGCGGCTCGCGCTGGCCATCGTCACCGATTCGGTCGCCGCGCTGCGCGCCAGGCTCGTGTCCGCCAAGAGCCGGCTCGAAAATCCGGCCACCAAGCGCCTGCGGGACAAGAGCGGCACCTACTGCTACGTGGAGCCCATGCTGGGCCCGGGCGTGGGCAAACTCGCGTTCGTGTTCCCGGGGGTGATGAGTTTCTATCCCGATATGATGCGCGATCTCGCGTATCTCTACCCCGAATGCCGCTCCGCGTTCGACGAGCTTGAAGAAGCGCTCAAGAACGAGCCGGGCGGATTCGTGCCCTCGAGCTTCATCTTCCCGCCCGCGCCCTACTACCGGCACGACGCCGACATTTTCTCGTCGGGCGCCTACGCCCAGGCGTTGGTGGCCACCTATTCGGGCTGCGTGGCGCTGGGGAGGTTGCTTAAGTTCTTCGGCCTGGAGGCTGAAGGCGTGGTGGGCTTCGCCGGCGGCGACGTCGCCTCGCTCGTCTATTCCGGGGTGGCGGGGGCGAGCCCCTTGCGGCCGGAGCGGCTCGGCATCATCCGCGAACTCTACCGGCTCGTCGACAAAGCGGTGGATCATGCGGGGCTCCCCCAAACCACCATGTTGTCGCTCATCGTCAAGAACGAGGAGGATCTTATCAACGCCCGGGACGGCTTGCCGGCGGGAAGCCTTACGCTCATCAACGATATTTCGCCGCGCCAGAAGGTGTATGCCGTAAATCCCGCTTGCGAACGCGAGGTGATGAACGAACTCGCCGCCCATGGCGTCAAGGCGGTGAAGCTCGCGCTGGACAAACCTTTCAACACCGCCGAGTGCAACCGGCTCTTGCCGGAATTCCGCCGCTTCGCCCAAGCCTGGATGCGCTTCGAACCCAAGGCCCCCGCCTACTCGTGCGCCACGGCGCAGCCGGTGGCCGCCGGCATCAAGGCGCATCGCGAGGATGTGGTCACGCGCTGGACCAAACCCATCCGGTTCCGCGAGACGATCGAGCGGATGTACGCCGACGGCTACCGGGTGTTTCTGGAGGTGGGCCCGCGCGACATGATGACCGCCGCCGCCGAAGATACGCTCAAGGGGCGTGACCATGCGGCCATCGCCACCAATTCGATCCATCGCCGCGGGCGGTTGCAGCTGCAGCATGCGCTCGCGCATCTGGCGGCTCTGGGCGCCAAGGTGGACGTCAGGCGCGATCTCGAGCGGCGGCGCGCCCGCAAGCTCGATTTCGATTCGGCCTTCGCGCTCGAAAGCCGCCAGGAGCGCGAGCTCAAACTGTCGCGCCGTTTTCCCCGGCTCACCCTCGCCTCGCCCGAAGAACTGCTCCCCGCGGTCTCGCCTTTGGCCGAACCCAAAGGGCGCATCGCCAAGGTGGCGGCCCGCGCCGCCGCCGTGGAGGCCCGCGCCCGCCGGCAGCGCCAGTTCGACGCCGGGGCCATGAATCCGCTCGTCTCCGACGCCGACACCATCGAGCACGTGCCCGGGGTTTCGATCGAGGTCAAGAAAGTCTTCAAGGTGGCGGATTTGCCGTTTATCGCCGATTTCGCCCTGGGGACCAGCCAGCTGTCGTATTCGGATCCCAACCTTCGGGGCTTGATGCTGCTTACGTTGCCGGTCGCCGCCGAGGCCATGGCGGAATTGGCCACCAATCTCGCCCCCAACCGCGAGCTCGTGTCGATCGTCGATCTGCAGGCGCGCAAAACGGTGGAGTTCCGCAACGGCGAGCTGTTGCTGTACATGAAGGCCGAGCGGATCGCGTCGGGCGACCCCAAGCTTATCGCGATTCGCGTGCATATCCATACCGAACGCGAGGCCGACGGGGCCTATACCTGGCCGGTGATGGATGCCACGTTCAATTTCTCCAAGGAAATGCCGCCGGCGGTGCCGGTGCAGGTGGAGCCGCTGTTGAAGCCGCGCTCGGTGCACTGGGCCGGCCGCGACATCTACCCCGCGCGCCTCAGCTGCGGATCGCGCCTCAGGGCCATCAAGTTCGTGGACGCCTGGGCCGAAACGGGGCTCGACTACGAACTCGTGGTGCCCAAGCTGGCCGGTTGCGTGGCGCATACGCTCTTCCCGCTGTGGCAGGTCAACCCGCTCCTCATCGAAACGGTCGCCAACGGCTTTAAACTGTGGCGTTCGCACGAGCGGTTCGCCGGCGCGTGGTCGCATCCGTTCAAGGTGCGCCGTATCGAATTCCACGCGGCGCCGCCCAAGGAAGACCAGCACGTGCGCTGCTATCTGCGCCTTACCGGCGTGACCCCCAAGAGCCAGCTTTGCGACATCCACGTTTCCGACGGCAACGGCACGGCGCTTTTGACGATCAGCGGCTGGGAGGAATACTCGCAGCGCATCCCGCCCGAATACCAGCAGCTCGTCATGCAGCCGGCCACGAGCTTCATCACCAAGAGCATGGACAAAGACCTGATCGGCGCGGGCTCGGCCGACGTCTCCTCCGCCTACATCACCGGCATCCCCTATTCGCTTTTCGAGCGCGACGAGGAGCTGTGGCTCAAAACGTTCTCGCACATCGTCCTCTCGGACATGGAGCGCAAGATGTTCGCCAAGAAAACCGGCTCCTGCGCGCGCCGCACCGAGTGGCTGTTCGGGCGCATCGCGGCCAAGGAGGCGGTGCGCCGCTTCCTCAAGGATTATTACCAGGCGCGCTGGAGCTACGCCGACGCCACCGTCTGCGCAAACGACATGGGCAAACCCTATGCGGTGGGCGAATGGCTCGACTTCCTCTCGGCCAAAATGGATATCGCCATCGCCCACACTTCGCAGTTCGTCATCGCGCTGGCCGGGGCCAACGTCAAGATCGGCGTCGATGTCGAAAGTTCGCTCCGGGATCTCTCCGAGGACTTTACCGCGGGCGTGTTCAACCCCGAAGAGCTCGAGCTCGCCACCCGCGCGGTCAATCCCTCGCAGGCGATCATCCGCTTCTGGTGCGCCAAGGAGGCGGTATCCAAGGCGCTGGGTGTGGGCATCCGCTATTCGCCGCGCGATATGCGCGTAGCGGGCTACAACGCCGAAACCGGCAAGCTCACCATGCGGCTCTTCGGCGGCTGGGTGGAGGCGTTCGGCAATTTCAAGGGTCGCGATATCGAAGTTACGGTGCGCAACATGTACGACCACGCGCTCGCGTTTTGCTTTATCCCGGCGATGCTCCTGGCCGATGAGTGAGTTTCCCGAATACGCCTCTACTTACGCGCGGGAATTGGCCGCGCGCTCGCGCGCTTTTGCGTTGCAGGTGTTCGAAGGGAAGGGCGAGCTTGCCCAAGAAGACGGGTTTTCGCCCGATCCCTTCGGCGAACTGGGGCGCGCCGGCAAGGTGCCGGGCCTCAAACAGCGCTTCCCCGATCGCGTGCTCGTGATGACGAGCGAGCGGTGCTTCATGAACTGCCGCCATTGCACCCGCCGGGGCATTCTCGGCAAGACGCCGATCGTCGAGACGCCGGCGCAGCTCAAGGCGTGCTTAGAGTACGTAAAAAAGCACCCCCAAGTGCGCGACGTGCTCCTTTCTGGCGGCGACGTGTTGACTTTGCCGGACGCCAAGGTATTGGAGTTCGTAAATGCCTTTGCCGCCTTGCCGCAAGTGGATATGGTGCGCGTTTGCACCCGGGCGCTGTGCGCCAACCCCGCGCGCATCACCGCCAAGCTTTCCCAAGCGCTCGGCCACAGCCGCAAGGTGTGGGTCAATACCCAGTTCAACTGCGCCGACGAGCTTACCCCCGCCGCCGTGCAGGCGGCCGATCGGCTTTTGGCCGCGGGCATCCCCGTAAGCTGCCAGACCGTGCTTTTGAAGGGCGTCAACGACACCGGCCCCAAAATGTTGCGGCTTTTAAGGGCGCTGTCCGCCGCGCGCATCCGCCCCTACTACGTCTTCATGTGCGATCCTGTCGCGGGCATCGGGCGCTTCCGCGTGGATTTGGCCAAGGCCCGCGCCATCGAGAACTACTGCGCCGAGCGCATCGGGGGGCTGGCGCTCCCGCGCTTCGTCATCGACCAACCAGGCGCCAAAAGGAAAATGCCGATATGAACGTACTGA
>JAFXST010000070.1 GCA_017525475.1 Kiritimatiellia bacterium
TACGTGGAGAAGGAATTCGGTACCGGCATCGGCAAGATCACGCCGGCGCACGACCCCAACGACTTTTTGGTGGGCAAGCGGCACAACCTCGCCGAAATCAACATCATGACCGACGACGGCCACATGAACGAACTGGCCGGCGAGAAGTACGTGGGGATGGACCGCTTCGAGTGCCGCAAGGCGCTGGTGGCCGATCTGGAGGCGGGCGGCTATCTCGACCATATCGAGGATTACGACAACCAGGTGGGGCACTGCTACCGCTGCCACGAAGTTGTGGAAAGCCGCCTCTCCAAGCAGTGGTTCGTCAAGATGGCGCCGCTGGCCGCGCCGGCCATCGAGGCGGTGAAGAACGGCAGCGTCCGCTTCGTGCCGGAGCGCTGGTCGAAAATCTATTTCAACTGGATGGAGAACATCCAGGACTGGTGCATCTCGCGCCAGCTTTGGTGGGGGCATCGCATCCCGGCGTACACTTGCCGAAAGTGCGGCGAACTGGTGGTGGGCGAAACGGCGCCCGGCGTTTGCCCCAAGTGCGGCGCGCACGAATTCGAGCAGGATCCCGACGTGCTCGACACCTGGTTCAGTTCGTGGCTCTGGCCGTTCTCGACGCTCGGCTGGCCGGAGAAGACCGCCGACCTCGCCTACTACTACCCGACGGCCGATCTCGTGACCGCGCAGGACATCATCTTCTTCTGGGTTGCGCGCATGATCATGGCCGGCATCCACTTCATGGGCCAGGTGCCGTTCAGGAATATCGTGATCCACGGCATCGTGCGCGATGCGCAGGGGCGCAAGATGTCCAAGAGCCTGGGCAATTCGCTCGACCCGCTCGAACTCATCGACATGTATTCGGCCGATGCGCTCCGCTTCTCGATCGCGCTCATCACTTCGCTCGACTGCGATTCGAAGGTGAGCAAGGAAAAGTTCGAGATCGGGCGCAACTTCTGCACCAAGATCTGGAACGTGGCCCGCTTCCTCGAAATGCAGGGCGTCAAGGATTGCGCCTACGACCGCGCCACGCTCACGGCCGACGAGCGGCATATCCTCGCGGCCTGCGACAAGGCGGCGGAAAAGCTCAACGCGCTTTTGGAGCAGTACCGCATCCAGGACGGGGCGCTCGCGGTGTACGATTTCATCTGGACCGACCTGTGCGACTGGTACGTGGAGTACGCCAAGGACGCGCCCGACAAGCAGCGCGCGTTCGCGGTGCTGAACGAAGTGTTTTTCAAGGCGCTGAAGCTTCTCCACCCGTACATGCCGTTCATCACCGAGGAAATCGCGCACCAGCTCGGCTACCTCGGGGGCGAAGAGAGCATCATGAAGGCCGAATACCCCAAGGCGAGCGGCCAGGCGGACGAGGAGACTTACCGGTTCGTGAACCTCAAGCGCGAGGCGATAACCGCCCTGCGCGCGCTCCGGGCCGAATACAAGGTGCCGCCGGGCACTTTCGTGAAGGTGACGATCGCCACCGCCGACGACAAGGTCGCGGGCGAAATCGCCAGCCTCAAGAAGGCGATGCGCGCCGAAAGCGTGGAACTCGTGGCGGCGGGCGCGGAACTCGCGATGCCGTCCAAGCTTACCGGCCTCGGGACCGTGTATCTCTCGCTCGAGGGGCTCGTCGACAAGGCGGCCGAAGCCAAGCGCATCCAGGGCGAAATCGCCAAGGTGGCCGGGTTCATCAAGTCGGGCGAGGCCAAGCTCGCCAACCGGCAGTTCGTCGATCACGCGCCGGCCGCCATCGTGGACGAGGCGCGCCGCAAGCTCGCCGAAAACCAGGACAAGCTCGTGCAGCTCGAGAAGCTCCTCAAGCTGTTTGCATGATCGCCTACATTAGAGGTACGATCGCCGAAAAGGAGCCCACCCGCGTGGTGCTGGAGGCGGGGGGAGTGGGGTACGAGCTCTTGATCCCGCTTTCGACCTACGAGAAACTGGGCGGCGTCGGCCAGGAGGCCAAGCTCCTCGCCTACCATGCGGTGCGCGAGGACGACGAAGCGCTTTACGGCTTCGCCGCCGAGGCCGAAAAGGCGATGTTCATGAAGCTTACGGGGGTGAGCGGCGTAGGGCCCAAAATCGCGCTCGCGATCCTCTCGGGGAGCGGCATCGGCGAATTGTCGCTGGCGATCGCGAGCGGCAACGCCAAGCGCATCGCGGCCATCAAGGGCGTGGGCAAGAAGACGGCCGAGAAGATTTGCGTCGAACTGCGCGACAAGGTCAACGCCATCGAGGCGCTGGCGGCGGGCAAGGGCGATCGCGGCAAAGCGGCCGCGCCGTTCGTCCACGACGCCATTCTCGCGTTGGGCGCGCTGGGCTTCGCCGACGAGGCCGCCAACAAAATGGTGTCGCAGGTGCTCGCGGCGCATCCGGAAGCCGCCGACACCGAGCAGATCATCCGCTGGGCGCTCAAGAGCAAATGATCTACCTTAGGTATTGCCTGGGGTCGGCGTTCTTTTTTCTCTATGGTGCGTTCGCCTTGCCGCTGGCGCCGGTAATCCTTGTTCTCCCCTCCAGGTGGGTGCGTTTTGCGGTAAGGAGTTTCTACGTGGGGTTCGTGCGCCTGGCGAGGCTGTGCCGGCTCTACCGGGTGGATATGGATGCCGGGACTTTGGCCGCCTTGCGCGATTGCCGCGGGCGCATCGTGGCCATGAACCATATTTCGCTTATCGATATCTGCATCATCCTCGCGCATCTGCCCGACTCCACCGCCATCGCCAAGGCGGCGGCGCTCAAGAACCCGGTGTTGGCGGCGGAAGTCAAGAAGATGTTTATCGTGAACAACGAAGACCCGCTGGCGATCGTCGGCAAGGCCCGGCAACTGTTGGCCCAGGGGCTCAATATCGTCGTCTTTCCGCAGGGGACGCGCGGAGGCCCTAAGCTCCATCGCGGCGCGGCGCGGCTGGCGCTGGAACTTAAGGCCGAAATCCTCCCGGTCAAGATCAGCTACGACCCGGTCGTGTTGGGTAAGCACCAGCCGTGGTACTATGTGGGTGAGCGGGAGATCAAGATCCGGCTCGAAGCGGGGCGGCCGATTATTCCTCAAGGCGAGTCCAATTACCGTAACGCCAGGGAACTTACCGGCCTTATCGCCGAGCGCCTCAATTTAGCGGCACGGCCTTGACGTAGCCGGGTATTTCGGGCGAGGTCATGGTGGGCAATTCCGCCCACACTTGGGGGTCGGCTGCGCCCGTAGCCAGGCGGTAGAACCCTTGGGCGAATTCGTCGAGTTCGACTTTGCGGCGCACGGCGGGGGCGGTAATCTTGAAGCCCAGTTTTTCGTAGAAGGGTACGAGCCTCAAATCCCCCGGCACCGTTACGAGCGGCTCGGCGTAGAGTTGCCGGGCGGTATTTACGAGCTCGGTGGCCAGTCCCCGGCGTCTTGCCTCGGGCGCGGTGCATAAGGCGTAGAGGTAGCGCGTATCGCCGTCTTCGAGGCAAAACGCCATCGCCAGGTCGTCGATCAAGAGGCAATTGTCGCCCGTAAACTTGCGCTCGATAAAGTAGCGGACGGTCGCTTCGTTATCGCCGAACGACTCGCGCCAGAGCTTGACGACGAGACCGAAGTCCGCAGGAGTCGCAAACCGGGCCCGGCTTTGGACGGCCGCGAACTTTTCGCCCATGAAGGCGGGATGGAAACTCCGCTTGGCTTTTTCGAGATTGGGGTGGCCGTCGGCGGGGGCGCGGTTGAGATACTCGTAGCCGGCCGCTTCGCGCCGGGCGAACTCGCGCGCGACCATGGGGAAGGCGCCTTGGATCGAGGGGATGGCCTTTTCGTAGCTCGCGAGATACATGCGCTCGCTCAGCGGTTCGCCGAGCGCAAAGCCTACTGGCCGCTCATTAAGATAGAGGACGCCGCCTTTAAGCCCCATGAAATCCGGAGCGGCCAAAATCCGGTCCAGCGCTTCGAGCTCGGCTTCGAGTTCCGCGTCCACCGGATGGCCCGCGAGCCAGGCCTCGAGCACTTGCCGGCAAGCGTCCGCGTCGATGTCGCCGTAGCGCCATGGTCCCAGCTCCTCGAACCGGTGGATGTGGTTGCGCTTTTGCTGGTATTTGCCCCCCTTGAGTTCGGCGAGGTCGCGGGTGCGGTAGATGTAGTCGGCGATCGCCGGCAGGGGTCTTAGCAGATAGCCATCGCCCAGCGACTCGGCCTCGGCGCGGGTTACGGGCGCGAATTTGGTTTTGAGCCCCATACCCCTCGCGAGGCTCTCCACCTCCGCGCAAGCGGCTTTTTTGTCGCCGGGGCCGAACGGGTAGGAAAAGTACTCCCGGCCCCAAAACTTGAACTTGTAGACGCCGCACCCTGAGGCTTGGGCGAACTGCACCGAATAGAGCGGCGAACGCCACGGAAAGGTGTAGGACAAGGCATATTCGCTCGTCTCCCGGCCATCGGCCAGGAGGAGTTGGCGGATCGTCGAAAGCGTGCCCAAGGTGATGTCGGCAAAGTCCATATCGGCTCCTTGACGCAATATTATATCATTTATTCTGTCATTTGTGGGAAAAATTTGGTATAATATTATCCAACATCACCGAAATCCTAGGAGCTTGTGCAATGACGCTAAGAGATCTGCTGGAGAAGAATGCGGCCGAGAAAGCCGAGGTTATCGCGCTCAAGTGGTGCGAAGACAAGGTGTGGAAAACCCGTACCTGGCGGGAGTACCTTGCCCGGGTGCGCGATTTGGCCGAAGGCTACGGCACGATCCTCAAACTGCGCCCGCGCGCCGAAAACGCCGCCATCATCCTCGGCAACTCGCCCATGTGGACCGAGTGCTATCTCGCCCAGGCCGGCGCGGGGGTGAGCGTGGTGCCGATGGACCCCAAGCTTAGGGACGACGAGACGCAGTATATCCTGGCCGACTCCGAGGCGGTGGTGGTGACCACCGACTGCGCGCACCTCAAGATGATGGTTACCATCGCGCGCAAGCTGCCCAAGCTGCGCGCCATCGTGGTGGTGGACGGCCCCATCAAGGCCGGGCAGAAGCTCGGCAAGGCCGACGTCTACGGGTTCGACGATCTGCGGGTCTCCGGCGGCGGCGCCTGGTACGACGCCAACCGGGCGGCCGAAGACGACATCGCCTCCATCATCTACACGAGCGGCACCACCGGCAAGCCCAAGGGGGCGATGCTGACGCACCGCAACTTCCATTCCGATATCGTGGGCGCGCTCGACGTGTTCACCCGCGGCACCCCCCAGGGCCACAACTTCATCAACGAGACCGATTCGCTGTTCGTGGTGCTGCCGCTCTTCCACGCGTTCAGCTTCTCCACCAACCTGTGCCTGTCGCTGTTGGTGGGCTGCCCCATGTATTTCTGCGAGTCGCTGCGTACGGTAGGGCGCGACGTGAAGCTATTGAAGCCCACCATCTTCATGTCGGTGCCGCTACTCTGCGAAAAGCTCTACGACAAGATCGACGAGGGCCTCAAAGCCTCCAAGCTGGCGCGGTTCCTGCTTAAAATCGGCATCCGCGGACCGGTGATGCACATGGTGGCCCAGAAGCTCGGCGGCAAGCTGAGGGTGATGATCACCGGCGGCGCCCCCTGCCCCAAGCACGTTATCGACCTCTTCCGCCGCATGCACGTGGCGTTCTTCGAGGGCTACGGGCTTACCGAATGCGCGCCGGTGGTGTCGGTGACGACCTACACCTCCCGCAAGGTCGGCACGATCGGCAAGCCCTGCGGCGGCATCGAGATTCGCCTCGCGGACAAGAACGAGGCGGGCGTGGGCGAACTGCAGGTCAAGGGCCCCAACGTGATGAAGGGGTACTTCCACAACGACAAGGCCACGCGCGAGACTTTCGACGGCGACTGGCTGATGACCGGCGACCTCGCTTCCATCGACGAGGACGGCGATATCTACATCCGCGGGCGCAAGAAGGCGCTGATCGTCAACCGCGAGGGCAAGAACATCTACCCGGAAGAGGTCGAAAACGCCATCGCCAAGGAGCCGCTGGTGCAGGATGTGATCGTGGTGGGCTACACCAAGGGCAAGGTCCCCGGCGAATACGTGGGCGCAATCGTCTATCCCGACGAGGAAGCCGTCAAGGCGGAACTGGGCAAAATGCCGGAGGCCTGCGAGCTGGAGAAACTGCTGCAGAAGCGGGTGCAGGAGAAGACGGCGGAACTGGCCGACTACAAGCGCGTGCGCAAGGTGGTGGTGGCCAAGGCGCCGCTGGAGCGCACGAGCGTGGGCAAGGTGCGCCGCGTAACCTACAAGGGCACGCTGGATGAATAAGTACGCAGTATATCTGGAGTGGCCCGAACAGTGCTTCCGCGTAAATGCGGAAGCACTTGGGTATCTGGAGACGCTGGTCCCCGCCGGAAGCGAAATCGTAAGGGTAAAGGACGATACGGAGTTTTTGCGCGAACTCGCCGATGCCACCCATGCGATCGTCTGGCACTTCGACCCTAAGTGGTTCGAGCTCGCTCCGCGCCTCAAGCTTCTGGCCACGCCCTCGGCCGGGCGCGAACTGTTGCCCAAGACGGGACCAAAGGGGGTGACTATCCATTTTGGCGGCTTCCACGGCGCGGCCATCAGCGAAAGCGTGCTCGGCTACATGCTCGCCTGGTGCCGCGGCGTATTGCGGCGCCCCGGCAAAAAACTGTGGGAGCGCACGGAGCTGGGGGACAAGTGCTATACCCTTAGCGGTACGCGCGCGGTGATCCTCGGCTACGGCCGCATCGGCAAGGCCATCGGCGCGAAACTGGCGCTGCTGGGCGTGGAAACCGTGGGCATCGCTCGCGCCAACATCGATTCGCTTGCCGCCGAAGCCGCGCGAGCCGACTGGTTGATCGCGGCGCTGCCCTCGGATACCGGCACCGACAACCTGGTGGACGAAAAGACGATCGCGAGTCTGCCCAAGCGGGCGGTGTTCATCAACGTGGGGCGCGGCAATTCGGTGGACGAGGCGGCGCTGAGGCGCGCTTTGGAGGAAGGGCGCCTCGCCGGGGCGATTTTGGACGTACTTAAGCGCGAGCCGCCGCAGCCCGGCGATACGCTGGCCGATCCCCAAATCCCCAACCTTACGGTAATGTCGCATTCGGCGGCGTTCTACCCGGGCTATGTGCGCGATTGCTTCAAGGAGCTGGCGCAGGCGGGGCTGTTGGCGTGACCGAAGTCGAAACCAATTCGGTGGAGGAGACCTGGGAGCTGGCGCGCCAGTTCGCCCGGCACCTCAAGCCCGGCGACGTAATTTGCCTGGAAGGGGACCTGGGCGCCGGCAAGACCACGTTCGTCCAGGGGCTCGCCAAAGCGCTGGGAGTGCCGGGGCGCGTTACTTCGCCTACCTTCTGTATCGTCCAGGAGCACGGGAAGCTAGTGCACATGGACCTCTACCGGCTCACCTCCGAGGCCGACGTTTTGGACCTAGGCTGGGAGGATTTCCTCGCCCGGGGAGCCATCGTGGCGGTGGAATGGCCCGAGCGGGCGGGCTCGCTCATCCCGAGCGGTGCGCACCATGTGGTTTTCCGCCATTTTGCGGCGACGGACGGCAATGAAGAAAAACGAAAAATTGCTATTGACTTTTCGCCGTAGTTTGTGATATAATACACCACGAATGCAAATATTGTACCGTTTTTCAGGCCTGGTTTTGGCCATGTTGCTTGCTACCGCTTTGAGCGGTTGTAGCGCCGTTTATTACGATATAAAGTCGCTTTTCGACTCGGATAGCGATGTGGTGGATGCCGCTGCGGTGGCCAAATACTGGGATGGCCCGCGCATCGGGCCGGGCATGCGGCTCGATATCACCATCGGCACCGCGACCACACCGCCCAAGGAGTTCAAGCTCCTCGTGGACCAGAACGGCGATATCACCATTCCTTATCTGTTGCAGGATCCGGTCGCTTGCGACGGGCTGACGCTGGAGGCCATGAAGCAGAAGCTGGTCAAGGCCTATTCGGTGTATCTGCGCCAGCCGCAGGTGGTGGTGAGTTTCGGTCCCTACGACGCCCATGGGGTAAGCCCTTGGGGTACGGTTACGGTGATGGGCGAGGTGGGTACGCAAGGCCCGGTCAATATGCCGCCGACCATGGATCTTACCGTCACCAAGGTGTTGCAGCTGGCGGGCGGGCTCAAGCCGTTCGCCGACAAGACGCGGATCGTGGTTACCCGTTGCGACAAGGACGGCAAACAGTCGCGCATCAAGGTGGACCTGCGCGAGATCGGCGAGGACGGCCGGTTCGATCGCGACATCCTGCTCAAGGCGGGCGATGTGATTTTTGTGCCTGAAACATGGTATTGACGGGAACTCTACAGGATTTAAACCAAGGAACTAACCTATGAAGAAAATCGGAATGATTGCAGTGGTTGCCGCGGCGGTGCTGTCGGTGGCTACCGGCTCCTTCGCCCAGGAAGCGCAGACCATGTCGCTCACCGACGCCAAGGCCAAGATCAGCGAGGCGGTGGAAGACCCCGGAACCATGGCTGCCATCCTCAAGCAGCTTTCGTCCGAAGACCAGGTTGCGTTTTTGGCCATCGTCAACGGCGCCATCGAGTCGATGCCCGGTTCCAACGAAGAAAAGGCGGCCAAGTTCCTCGACATCAACACGGTAGCGGTCAAGAGCGCCAACAAGGGCAATCTCGGCAATATGCTCGCCGAGGTGTTCGCCACCGTCCCCGCCGAAGCGCTGGCCGTGGTCAACGAAAGCTTTGCCGCCAACCTGTTCAATCGTGCCGCCGATCCTTCGGTGGTCTACACCGACGAGCAGTTTACGCGGATTGCCCAGGCCATGACCGATAAAGTCGCCGAGCGCAACGCCGGCAGCGCCGATGCGGGGGCCCGGAACACGTTTGCCGTATTGATGTTCGTGCGCGCCTCCAATGGTTCTCCGGCAGATTTGGCCAACACGCTTACCGAGAACTTCGATCCCGAAGTGCGCGAGCAGGCGCGCAACGAGTGGATCCCGGCGGGGCTTGAATCTTCCTACGATTCGATGCTCGGCGCGGCCGATGCCGGCGAACAGCCGGATGTGGTCGCCACTTTGCGCATCTCGGCGCCCCAGACGGTAGATGCGATCTTGGCCGACATGGCCGCCGAAAACATTGGCGCCGGCGCTACGTTCGCCAACGCTTTCACCGATAACGTCCAAGCGCGGTTCGCCGATCCGCTGACGCCCGGCGCCTACGTGCTGCATGCCGATGGTTCCACGAGCCTGGTGCCTTGGGATCCTTCGCTCAGCCGCGAAAACGCCAAGCCGGTGATCGGCGAGGTGGTAATCGGGTATAAAAACCAGACGACCGGCAGCTACTGATAATTTATCCACATTAGAGGAAACAAGTTATGAAACGCATTATTACGGCCTTGGCTCTGGCCGGCGCTTTGGCGGCCGGCGCGGAGGAATTGGATCGGCCGAGCGGTATCCAGATCGGTACGCGCATGACGCTCAATCCGTACGTGAGCCTGTCGTTCACGCACGATTCCAACGTCGACTCCGTCAACAAAAAGAACGATGGCCAGTCGTGGACGGTCAGCCCCGGCACTTCGCTCACCTACAAGGGCGGCAACTGGGGCCTTACCGGGCAGCTGTATTATCAGTATCACGCGTATTCTTCCGGCTACTCCAAGCAGCTCAACCAATCTTCCTGGGGCGAGAGCCTCACCTACAACTGGTCCAACGCCCAGGGCGGCGGCAAGGGTTGGCAACTGATGTTGACCGAGAGCTACCGCTTTATTTCGCAGGATGACGACGCCATGTCCGATGGCGGCCGCGGTATCGGTCGCGATCGCCAGCAGGCCGATGTTTCGGGCGCGCTCGAGCGCCGGTTCACCGACCGCTTCCACGGCGGCGTCAACGCCAGCTACTACTATCTCCATTACGACAACAAGGTCAACAGCTACGCGCCGTTGTACGGCTGGACGCGCTGGTCGGTCGGCGGCCAGGTGGGCTATGTGGTCAACAAGTGGTCCGATCTCCTGCTTACGGGTAATTACCACGGTTACACGCAGGATAACGATTCCAACAAGTACTACGAGTGGGACAAGGTCCACAACATCAAGGATCGCTCCAAAGGCTGGACGGTGCAGGGCGGTTTCGGCACGCACGCCACCGAGCGCATAACCTATCGCGTGTTGGTCGGCTACAGCCACTACGAGTATTGCAACCACTCCGACAACGCGCCTACGTATACGATTTCGGGCAACTGGAAGATGACCGACAACTGGAACATGATGCTCATGGGCTCCAGGTACTATTCGCCTTCCGAAACCGCCCGCGGCAGCTCGGCGCTTACCGATACGGTCAGCTGGGGTCTCGCCCACAGCATGGTGCGCGGCAAATTGACCGCCACCTTCGACCTTGCCTATCGTCGTCAGGAGCATCCTTACAACACCTACTCCGACAACGACTACCGTACCGATATCGGCACCGCGCGCTTCGGGCTCAACTACACGATCAACCGTTTCGTCGGGGTGTTCGGCTCGCTCGAGTACCAGAAGAGCTGGTATTCCGGCCAGGGCGGCTTGACCAGCCAGTACGATTACGATCGGTGGCGCGCTACGGTCGGCATGCGCCTTACCTACTAAGTGCAGAAGCTGATTTCCAAATACGGTCTGGCGGCGCATCTCGGAATAATCACGGCTGCGCCGCTGGTGCTTTTCCCGCTTTGTTCGGCGGCGGCGATCGGGGTCGCCATGCTTTATCTGGCGCTCGTGGGCACCATTTGGGTAATCATGGAGCCCTCGCGCATCGGCCGGGAAATGCCGCACAACGCCAGAGAGCGCGTTATCCGGACTATCGTCCGGGATCCGCTTTTCTATGCCCTGTTGCTGTTGGCGGGCTTTGCCGCCGTGCGGGCGCTCAACCAGGGCGTGGGCATGAGTTACGATCTCGAACTGCAGAGTTGGGCGTTCAGGGATGCCCCCTCGCCGTTTCTCCCCGGGAGCGTCAAGGGCGCGGCCTTTCTGCCGTTTTGCGTATCGGTGGCCATGGTGCCGGTGGTGATGGGCGTTCGCCATGCGCTCGGCAAAGCCGCCCGTTGCGCGTTTGCGGTTACGGTGGCGGTGGTGGCCGGGACGGGCGGCATCGTGTTTGCGCTGATGGCGCTCAACGGCAGCCGGGAGATCCTCAAGCTCGCCGAGTGCGCCTATAACGATCCTTACTTTGCGGGCCCCGCGTTCGGCATCGCGCTGTTGCTGGGTTTTTCCGGGATGTTCGCGGCCAACGAAAAGCATTGGCTCCGGGTCGAATTTCTGCTCGTGCCGGGGCTGATCGGCACGGCGGCGGGGCTGGTGATGTTCGCGCCCGCGCTTGACGTGTTGGTATTTGCCGGTACGCTCCTCGTTTTGGTGATTGCCGGTTTTGCGCTGCAGCACAAGGCGTTCGAGGGAGCAGGCTCTTTTAGGGCGGCGGTTTCGGCCATTACCGTACTGGTAGTGGTGGGTTTTGTGGTCGTTTTGTCGCCCGCAGGCGGCGGCGTGAGCCGGCGCGTGCAAGAAGTCCAAATGTGGCAGCTCTTCCCGGAAGCTTTCTTCCAGGTGCGGGCGGCGCTTTCGGGGATCGCGCTCAAGGTGTTCGCCAACAATCCCTGGCTCGGTTCGGGCTTGGGGTCGTTTCCGGTCGATATCCGCTTCTTGGCTTCGGCGGCCGAACATAAACTGATTTTCCATGGCCAAACCGCGGCCTTGCAGGGCTGGTGGCAACTGGTGGCCGAGCGCGGCGTGATCGGCTCGGTGCTCCTGTCGCTCGTGTGGGGTATGATCGGCTGGACTTACGTCTCGCGCCTGATTGGTGCGTTTTCGGCCGAAAACTCCCGGTTCGAGCTGCGTGCCGTCAATTTGATCTTCCCGGTGGTGTCGCTGGCGTTGGCGGCGATTACGTTTTTCGAGTGTTCGTTGTACCGTTGCGAGGTAATGCTCTTGGCCGTTGCCGCTTTGGCGCTCTCGGCCAGTTCCGCGCCCTCGCGCAAAAAGTCGGCAAAGGAGTCTTGATATGGCAGATAGACCCATGTATTATGGCAGCAGCTCTTCCGGCCCGCAGTATTACGGCGGCAAGGGCCCGCAGTATTACGGCGGCAAAGGTCCGCAGTACTATGGCGGCCGGGCCTATGGCGGCGGCTCCTACGGCGAGCCCAACGGCGGCGACAGCGGCTCCATCGTGGGCACCATCACCGTCGGGCGCATCCTGCGCGTGATTTCGCAGCGCTGGCTGAGCGTGTTCGTGTTTATGCTGGTTGGCCTCGTGGTGTCGTTCGCCGTCTACCGCATTTCGCCCACCGTCTACGAAGCCCAAAGCTCGTTTACCATGGACATGCGCCGCAGTTCGGGCGGGCTCGGCCGCAACGCCCTCGACCAGGCGATGCCGGACTTCGGCTCCTCCTACGCGGAAATCTTCAATACCCGCATCCCCGACTGGCGCTCGGACAAGATCGTCACCCGCATCGTGCAACAGTACCGGGCGAGCCACCCCACCTCCACCGTTTCCGACGAGCAGATCATCTCCACGCTCGGCGGCTCCAAGCTCGAGCTTCAGCGCAATTCGCGCATCATCACCATCACGGTGCGCTCGGGCGTGCCGGCTTTGGCGGCGGCGCTCGCCAACGCCTACGCCGAGGCGATCGAAAGCTTCACCGACGAGGAAAACAAGATCCGTTGCGACAAGGCCGTAAGCCAGATCCACGGCAACGTCGAAAAGCGCCGTCGCGAAGTGGACAAGATCGCCAAGCAGCTCCTCGACTTCCGCACCGCCAACAAGGTGGATAACTTGAGGTCCATGCGCGATACCATCCAGCAGGGCCTCAGCAAGACTACCGGCGACGTGCTCGCCCTCGAAACCACCGAATCCCAGCTGATCGAATGGGAAAAGCTGCTGGTGGCGGTGCAGCAGGAGCCCGAGAGCTTCGGCAATCTTTCCACCGGCGTTCCCCGGGCCGAGGAAATCGCCGCCCAGTATCGCCAGTTCCAGGACGATTCGGGCGCGTATTCGTCGCTTCTCGTCGCCTATACCGAGAACCACCCCGAAGTCCAGTCGGCCAAGAAGAAGCTGGAGCTCTCGCGCCAACGCTTCCTCGATGCGGTTTCCCGCGCCTTGCTGACCGGCCGCTCCACTTTGCAGGTCACCCGCAACCAGCTCGGCAGCCTCAAGATCAAGCAGGATGATCTGCGCAACGAGCTCGCCTCGGTCGAACAGCGCATCGTGCTTGCCGAATCGGGTCTGGGGCAGCTGGAGGCCGAGTTCAAGGTGAGCAACAACGTGCTCGAGGGCCTCATCATGGACGAGAACAAGGCGCGCATGGACGCCGAGGCCAACAACGAAATCGTGCGCCTCGCCAAGCTCGCCAACGTGCCCAGCAAGCCGGTGTTGCCCAATCCCATGATGATTTTCGGCGCCGGTATCGTGGCCTCGATCGGCCTAGGGCTCCTTTTCGTGCTCGTTTTGGACAACCTCGAAGACACCATCGTCAACCTGGCCGACGTGGAAGGGCGCCTGGCGCTCAAGGTGCTGGCGGTGTTGCCGCACGTCCGCCGCAAAAAGCGCGAACAGGTGGCCAAGTTCATGGTGGAGGACAAGTATTCGCAATTCGCCGAGGCGGTGGCGGGGCTGCGCAACCTCCTCGATTCGCCGCGCTACGAAGCGATGAGCAAGTGTATGCTCGTCATCTCCACCCAGCCCGGCGAAGGCAAAACCATCACCTCCACCTCGATCGCCATCTCCTACGCCCAAACCGGCAAAAAGACGCTGCTCGTCGACTTCGATATGCGCCGTCCGCGTTTGGCCATGGTGTGGGATTTGAAGCTCACCAAGGAGCAGTCGTTCTCGCACACCTTGCAGAACGCCAAGGAAGGGGAGACGCCCGATTTCTCCAAGCTGGTCAACGAGACGGAGGTGCCCAACCTCAGCGCCATTTGCTCGCTGCCTCCCGAGGGCGTGAACCCGGCCACCATCCTGGGCTCGCGGGTCGTGGGCGACTTCCTCGAGTGGGCGCGCCGGCACTTCGACAAGATCATCGTCGACTCGCCGCCGTTCGGCCTCGTGGGCGACGTGGTCACCCTGGCCACCCAGGTGGATTCGGCGCTCATCATGTGTTGCCCCGACCGCACTCACTTCAAGCCCATCCAGTATTGCTCGCGGGTACTCACCGAGGCCGGCGCCACCATCCTCGGCGTTATCGTCAACGACGTCGAAACTTCCAGCCAGTCGGCGTTCAGCCCCTCGCGCCATCATAGCGGCGGCTACCGCAAGAGCTACGGCGGCTATGGCGGCTACGGTTACGGGTATGGCTACGGCTACGGTTACGGCTACAGCCCCCACCACAAGAAGAAAACCGGCGAACAGCCGGCCGAAAACGGCGAAGAAAAGGCCGAGCCCGGCTCTGAGGCGCCGGCCGAAACGCCGGCGCCCAGCGAGGCGGCCAAGCAGTCTGACATTGCGGATGAAGAATAAAGTTTTCATCGATGGCGGCGCGGGAACCACAGGTCTTAGGATCCACGAGCGGCTAGGCGGGCGCGACGATCTCGACATCATAACGTTGCCGGAAGAACTGCGGCATAACGTCAAGAGTCGCCAGGAAGCCATCAACGCGGCGGATGTGGCGTTCCTCTGTTTGCCCGATGCGGCGGCGATCGAGGCGGCCGCGCTCTGCACGTCTCGCCACACCGTCATCATCGATACTTCCACCGCCCATCGCTGCGCCGAGGGTTGGACCTATGGCTTTGCGGAGCTCCCCGGCCAAATGCGCCGCCTGTCGACTTCGCGTCGCATCGCCAACCCGGGCTGCCACGCGAGCGGCTTTATCGCGCTCGTAGCGCCGCTCGTCGCGGCAGGCATCGTCAAGGCTACGGCGCGCCTTGCGGCCTTTTCGCTCACCGGCTACTCCGGCGGCGGCAAGAAGATGATCGCCGACTACGAGGAGAACCGAGGCGAACTTATCCACTTGGGCGGCCGGCAGTATGCGCTCGGGCAAAGCCACAAGCACCTGCCCGAAATGGTCAAGTATACCGGCCTCAAGTACGCGCCTTGCCTGAGCCCCGTCGTGGTGCCGCACTTTAGCGGCATGGAAGTTACCGTACCCCTCTTCGCCAAAGACGCCAAAGGCGGCATCGAAGCGGTCAAGGATTGCTATCGCCGCGCCTACCGCAAAGGCACGATCAAGTTCGTGGACGATTCGCAGGATGGCGGCTTCCTCTCGTCGGCTGCGCTCTCGGGCCGCGACGATATGGAAATCAGCGTCTACGGCAACAAGGATCGGCTCATGCTGGTGGCGCTCTTCGACAATCTCGGCAAGGGGGCTTGCGGCGCCGCCATCGAAAACATGAACATCGCCCTCGGGCTCGATCCGTGCCTGGGGCTCAAGCTGGGGGGAGGCGCGCAATGCTGACTTGGATGGATAGCCTCAAGGGTCGCTCGCTGATGCGGCTTACGTCGTTCACCGACGAGGAGATGCTGAGCATCATCGATCTCGCCGCCCAGCTCAAAGCGCGCAGGGCCGCGGGGGTGCGCGGCGACCTGTTGCGCCGCAAGAACATCGCGCTCATTTTCGAAAAATCCTCCACCCGCACCCGCAATTCCTCGATTATCGCCGCTCGCGACGAGGGCGGCGGGGCCGAATACCTTTCGCCCCACGATATCCACTTCGGCAAGAAGGAGTCGGTCAAGGATACCGCCCGCGTCCTCGGGCGCATCTACGACGGCATTCTCTTCCGCGGTTTCAGCCAGCAAACGTGCGAGGATTTGGCCAGATATTCGGGCGTGCCGGTCTGGAACGGCCTTACCGACGACTACCACCCCACGCAGATCTACGCCGATTTCCTCACCATCCGGGAAACTTTCGGCTCGCTCGAGGACTGCACGCTCGCCTACGTGGGCGACGGGCGCAACAACGTGGCCAATTCGCTGATGATGGGCTGCGCCAAATGCGGCATCCGCTACGTCTGCTGCACGCCCAAAGCGCTGATGCCCGACGAGGCCATCCTCGCCGAAGCCGAGGCGGTGGCGAGGCGCAACGGGGTGGATATCCGCGTCTTCAACGATCCCATTGAAGGCGTGCGCGGCGCCAACGTGCTCTATACCGACGTTTGGGTGTCGATGGGCGAGGAGGCCAAGGCCGCCGAGCGCATCAAGCTCCTTCGTCCCTATCAGATCAATATGGATCTTATGCGCGCCACCGGCAACCTGGAGGGCAAGCTCATGTTCCTCCATTGCCTCCCCGCGTTCCACGATTCCAACACCGAAGTCACGCGCGAAACCGGCGCCCTCGAGGTTACCGACGAAGTTTTCGAATCCAAGTATTCCAAGGTTTTCGACGAATCCGAAAACCGCATGCACACCATCAAGGCATTGTTCGTTTCGTCGCTGTGCGACAGGAGGTCGGTATGATCAAGTTCCCCGATTGGGCCGGTTTTACGCCCGAGTTCGCGAAATCGGAGCTAAAGCGCCTCATCCCCGCGTCCGAGGCCGATTTCCGCGCCGTGGAAGCCTCGAACCCCAAGACTTTCGCCGACCTCGTCCATCCGCTCAACGACGCCTCGCGCGATTTGTGGCGCGTGTGGGGCATGGTGCTCCACGAGCTCAGCGTCTGCAACGCGCCCGAGTGGCGCCAACTGCAGGACGAGTTCCAGCCTACGCTGGTGGCGCTCTCGCTCAAGATCGCGCAGAGCAAGGCCGTCTACAAGCTCGCCAAAAAGGTCAAATGCCAAAACGCGCTCGAAAAGCGCATCGCGTCCAAGATGGTCCAAGGCGCCGAACTTGCCGGTGTCGCCTTGGAGGGCGCCAAGCAGCGTCAGTTCAATCGCATCCAGACGCGGCTCGCCAAGCTCGGCAGCGACTTCACCAACGAGGTCATCGACACCACCGACGACGAAATCGCCGACGCCAAGTACGTGGAAACGATGAAGTTCTGCGCCGATCGGGCCACTCGCGAGCGCGTCTACCGCAAGCGCATCGCGCGCGCACCGGGCAACGCCGTGCGCATCAAGGAGCTCCTCAAGCTCCGCGAAGAGTGCGCCAAACTCCTTGGTTTTCCCAATTTCGCCGAAGAGTCTTTGGCCACCAAGTGCGCGCCGAGCTTCAAGGCGGTCATGAAGATGATCGACGCGCTCGACAAGGCTACCGTCAAGATCGCCGCCAAGGAAGACGCCGAGCTCGCCGCGATGATGGCCGATGCGCAGCCGTGGGACCTCGCCTTCCTCGCCGAGAAGCTCCGCGAGCGGAAGTACAGCTACTCCGAGGAGGAGCTCAAAAAGCATTTCGAGTTTTCCAAGGTCTTGAAGGGCCTCTTCAAGATGTGCAACTTCCTTTTGGGCATCGAGGTCAAGGAAGTTACGGGCAAGGCCAAGCCGCCGGTGTGGCACCCCGACGTGCGCTTCTTCGAGGTGCGCGAGCAAGGCAAGTTAGTCTCCCATTTCTATCTCGACGCCTTTGCGCGCCCGGGCAGCAAGTCGGGCGGCGCCTGGATGAACGAGTTCCGCAACCGCGACGACCGGTTGGGCGAGCTGCCCTTGGCGGTTATCGTCCTCAACCTCAAGGCGCCGGACGGCAAGGGCCGTAGCCTCATGCCGTTCCGCGACGTGGAGACGCTCTTCCACGAGTTCGGCCACGCCTGCCAGCAGATGCTCACCAACGTCGCCGAGCCCGATGCCGCCGGCATCAACCTGGTGGAGTGGGACGCGGTCGAAGTCGCGAGCCAATTCATGGAAAACTGGTGCCTCGACGATCGCACCGGCATCAAGGTGCCGGCCAAGCTCAAGGCCAAAGTGCGCGCGGCCAAGAACTTCCGCGCCGCCTCGGCCTGCCGCCGCCAGCTGTCGTTCGCCAAAATGGACTTGATTCTCCACTCGCAAAAGGTCAAAGACCCCAACGCGCTCAAAGAGGAGATGTTCCGCCACTTCGGCATGCCGTTCATCCCCGAAGACCGCTTCCTCAACTCCTTCACCCATATCTTCTCGGGCGGCTATTCGGCCGGCTACTACGGCTACAAGTGGAGCGAGGTGATGAGCGCCGACGTCTACGGCGCCTTCGAAGAGGCGGGCCTCCAGGACGATAAGGCCATGCGCGAACTGGGCGGCAAGTACCGCGACACCATCCTCGGGATGGGCGGCAGCGAGAGCGCGCTCGAAGTCTTCAAGCGCTTCCGCGGCCGGGCGCCCAAAATCGACGCCATTTTGCGTCAGCAAGGGCTTAAATGAAGCGCGAGCGGTTCGCCGCCGCCAAAGCGCTCGTCGAAGGCGCCAAGCGGATAATCGTCTCGGGGCACCTGAGCCCCGACGGCGATACGCTCGGCTCCGCGATCGCGCTCGCGCGGCTCCTCAAGGCTTGCGGCAAAGACGCCTATGCGACGGCCGACCTCAACGCGCTCGGCAAGCTTGTCTTTTTGGGCGGGGTCGAAGATTTGATCCCCGTGCGCAAGCTCAAGCATTTGAAGAAGTTCGACCTCTTCATCTGCGTCGACTGCAGTGCGCTGGAGCGGCTCCCGCCCGAAGTGCGCCCCGTGGTCGCGCAGCTCCCCACGCTCGTCATCGACCACCACGATAGCGCGGGCGAGTTCGGCACCGTCAACATCAGCAACCCCGCCGCTTCCTCCGCGGGCGAAATCGTGTGGCAGTTCGCCAAGTGGATGGACTGGAAGTTCGATCAGGTGGCGGCCGAGGCGCTCTGGGTGAGCATCGTCACCGACACCGGCCGCTTCGCCTACGAAAAGTGCTCGCCCCTCACCATGCGGGCCGCGGGCGACCTCCTCAAACACCAGGTGCGCAAAGAGCTCATCAACGACATCATCTACAACCGCTTCTCCAACAAGGCCATGCGCCTCAAGCAGCTGGCGTGGAAGAGCCTGCACATCTGGAAGTCGGGGCGCGTCGCCGAGGTCACCTTGACGCGCGACGATTTCCGGTCGGTGCGCGGCACCAAGGCCGACGCCGAAGACGCGGTGGAGATCCCGCGCCTCTGCCAGCGCAACGAAGTGGCGGTATATTTCTACCAGATTCCCGACCGCACCAAGGAGATCCGCTGCTCGATCCGCACCCGCAACGGCTGGAGCGCGGCCGACCTCGCCGCCCGTTTCGGCGGCGGCGGGCACTTCAGGGCCGCCGGTTGCACGATCAAGACTTCGATGAGCGCCGCCAAGCGCATGATGAGAAACGCCATCAAGGAGATGATGAAATGCCCCAAGCCATTATCCTCACCGACGGCAAAGCCGGACACGAAAACCAGTCCCGCGCCTTCGCCCGCGCCCTCGGCCTCGACGCAGCCGTAGTTCCGGTTCGCTTCAAGAGCCGCTTCTGCAAGGCCCTGAGCTATATTCTGGACCACTTGCATATCCGCACCACCTTGCTCCTCGATATCGAGTTGCCCAAGCTCGCCATGGGGAGTATCGTCATCGGCACGGGCTCGGGCACGTTCTACGCCACCAAAGCGGTGGCCGCCCGTTGCGCAGGGCGTGCCGCGGTAGTCCTCTACCCGCGCGGCTACGACATCCGCTCGTTCGACGCGATCCTCGCGCCCGCCTTCGACAATCCCTTCCCCGAGCCCAACCTCATCACCATCCCCGCCAATCTCGTCTCGGCCGACGAGGCCTTCTACAATGCCGGGGTCGAAGCGTTCAAGGCGCGCGTGGGCGAGATCCCCGCCGGGCCCAAAGTGGGCGTCATTATCGGCGGGCCCAACAAGTGCTCCACCATGACCAAAGGCTGGGCCTACCAAACGCTAAACCGCATCTTCACCGCCCACCAAGGCGCGCAAATGTGGGTTACCACCTCGCGCCGCACCCCCGCGGAAGTGGAGCAAGTGGTGGACGCCATGGCCTGGAACTTCAAGGTCATTTATTCCAACGATCACTTCAACCCCATCCCCGCCTTCGTCAAGTTGTGCGACGTCCTCTACGTCTCGGCCGAGTCTACCGGCATGATCTCCGAGGCCTGCACCTTCGGCACCGCCGAAGTGCGCGTGATGGACAATCTCAACCCCGGCCCCCACAAGTTCCGCCGCTTTGTCGAGAACATGGCCGCCGATGGCTACGTGGGCGGCAACCGCAAGGTCGATCTCTCGCGCCAGTTCGCCGAAGCGCGCCGGCTCCTCGGCCTATGAAGCACCTGCGGGCGCTGCTCATTTTTCTGCCGGCGCTCTTGCTGGTGGGGGCGGCCAGTTGGCTCTATGGCGACCTGGAGGCCCAAGTCGAACGCTGGGCCAAAGCGCGGTATCTGGACGACTGCCGCGAGGAAGCATCTTCCATCGCCCAAGGCGAAGTAGCCTTTACCGAATTAAAGCGCCCCAAGGGCCTCAGGATGCTGGATCGCCTCGGCGAATGCAAGTTCGGCCGCGGCCAAGTGGAGGGCCAAGACGCCGTTTGGGTGGAGGTGGCCCCTGGCGTCATCCGGTTTGCGCCTACCGAGGTCAAGGAACTCCCGGTGCGCGAGCTTGCGAGGTGGGGCGGCATGGCGCTTGCGGCCGCGATGATGGCGCTACTTTACTTTGCCGTCCTATCCTACCAGCGCGATACGCGATTGAGGGACGACTTCCTCGCGGCCGCCTCGCACGACCTCATGACCCCGCTCGTCTGCCTCAAGTTCGGCTACGACCGGGCGCAAGTGGAGCGGCTCGTAAGGCTCGTCGACAACATCAACGACTTTCTGCGTTTGGGTGGCCGCCGCCCGCCGCCCCAGCTCGAGTTTTTTGCGGTGGGCGAGGCGCTTAAAGCCGCCTACGCATTATTTGCGGCCCAATACGAAGACGAGGCGAGCGGACCCGTGGATTTTGCTGGCGAGCTCGACTTGCAGGTCGAGGCCGATCGGGGGCGCACCGAGCAGATATTCTGGAATCTCTTCGGCAACGAGCTTAAGTACGCTGCGCCCTATGGCCCCGTCAAGGTCAAGGTGTTCGCCAATAAGGGCATGGTCAACGTGGAGTTTGCCGATGAGGGTCCCGGCATGGGCTGGTGGCAGCGCCGGCGCTGTTTCGACCGCTACTACCGCGCGCGCACCGTGCTCGAGTCGGGGAAGGGCGGGTTCGGCATCGGGCTATGCAATGCGCGCGAGCACGCCCGCGCCATGCACGGCTCGCTCAAAGTGCGGCCCAACAAGCCGCACGGCTGCGTTTTTACGCTTGCGCTCCCCGCCAAAATTTGATGTTTTTAACCACGGAATGCACGGAATGGCACGGAAGTAGTCGCTACGGGGGCGGGAGCTGTACTGGAACTGCAAAACGAATGCGGTTGTGGTGTGGCTCGTAAAGTCCAACGGGGTTTGGCGGGTTGCAAAGGATATTACGGTGGAAGATAGCGTAGTGTTTTGATATGTGTGCAGAAAGGAACGAACTCATGAATACGCGGATGAGGGCAAGCGCGGGCCGTCGCGGGGGTGCAAAATGAGGCGGTAAGAAATGGATGCCGCCCAGCGAGCGATTGGACGGAGAGGTGGTTGGTTTGGCGTTTCATTAGGAAATACGCCCGAAATATGATTGTCGATGTAATATTGTAACAACTTCTCTATTGTCATAATGAATAAAAGTTGTTATAATATGCGTATCATGATTGAGAAAGTTGTTACAAAAGGCGGTAAGCCGTTCCAATCCAAGCTCGCGCCTTACGAGGCCGAGGTAAAGGAACTTAAGGCGAACGGCGCAAGCGTAAGGGCGATTGCCGCAGAAATGCTTGTTCGGCATAATCTCGCAATATCGCACAATGCCGTCGCGTCTTTTTTACGGACTCATGGTGCGAGGCGGCGCAATTTTCTGGATGGGATCAGCGAGTCAAGGCGGGCTGAGCTAATAAAGGCGATCCGGGCGCTTTGGACACATGATTCGACGGCCATCGAGGGCAACACGCTTTCACTTGGCGACACGATGGCGGTCTTGGAGTATGGGCTCACGGTAAAGGGCAAGCCGCTCAAGGATCATCAGGATGTTGTCGCCCACGCGAACGGCGTCGACTTCGTGCGTTCGCTCATCGACAAGGGGCGCATTGCCGAAGAAGATGTTTTTGCGCTGCATCGCATCGTCGTGCCGGACGAGACGCGCGATATCTACAAGCCCGTTGGCGCA
>JAFXST010000009.1 GCA_017525475.1 Kiritimatiellia bacterium
CCCAAAAAGGCTCACGGCCTCGGCCGTGGCCTTGATGGTCTCTTGGCGGCGCCCACGGCCATTGCCGATGCGCCGATCCTGCCCCGGCCCGCGCCGATGCTGGGCGGTACGCCGCTCGAACTCAAAATCGTCGAGATCGAGCGCTCCCCGTACCAGCCGCGCCGCGAATTCCGGTCGGAGGAATTGCGCGAGCTGTCGGAGAGCCTGAAGAACATCGGGCTGGTGCAGCCGCCCACCGTGCGCAAGAACGAGGCGGGCCGCTACGAACTCATTTGCGGCGAGCGGCGTTTGCGCGCGGCCCAGATGATCGGGTGGGAGAAAATCCGCGTAACGCTCATCGACGCCGATGCGCAGACGGCGGCCATCATGACCGCCACCGAGAACCTGCAGCGCGAGGACCTCAACCCCATCGAAGAGGCCGAGAGCTATCGCACGCTGCAGGAGCGTTTCAATCTCACGCAGGCGGAAGTCGCCGAGAAGGTGGGCAAGGGCCGCACCACGGTCACCAATTCCACGCGGCTCTTGGAGCTGCCCGAGGAAGTGCGCGGGCTTATCGAAACGCGGCTGCTGTCGGTGGGCCACGCCAAACTCCTGTTGGGCCTCGACGACGAGAAAGACCGCATTCTCCTCGCGCGCGACGTAATCGAGCAGAAGCTTACGGTGCGGGCGCTGGAAAAGCGCATCGAGCGGATGAAAACGCCAGTGGCGCCGGTCAATCGCGGCATCCCCGACATCCCCGACGGCTACGTCCGCAGCCTCGTGGACAAGCTCAAGAAGCACTTGGGATGCGCCGTTCGCCTGACGAGCGGCATGACCCACGCCAACGGGCGGCATACCAAGGGCGTGCTCGAAATCGACTTTTTCGACAACGACGATCTCGACCGGGTCATCCGCATGATCGGCCTGGACGTCGACTGACATGCCGTTTTCCCTGCTCCTGGCGGCCGCGTTTGCCTTTACCGACGCCAATGCCGAAGCCGCTTACGCTTACGCCTCGGAGCTGGTGGAAAACTGCACGCCGCGCGATGCCGGCTCCGTAAGGGGCAAGCGCGCGGCTAATTGGATCCTCGACAAGGCTTCGTCCGCCGGGCTGGAAGTGCGGCGCGACGCTTTTACTGCCGACACCCCCGACGGGCGCAAGTGGATGACCAATCTGGTGGCGGAGTTCAAGGTTCGCCAAGATGCCGACTGGGTGGTTTTGGTTTCGCATTACGACACCAAACCGCGCACCGGTTGCCCCGGCGCCAACGACGGCGCTTCCACCACGGGGCTCTTGATCGCGCTCGGCGAGGCGCTGCAGAACTGGCGGGGCGCCAAACCGCCCCAATGCAATTTGATGTTCGTCTGGACCGACGGCGAGGAGTGCATGTACGCCTACACCGATAGCGATGGTTTCTGGGGCGCCAAGCACGCCGCGCAGTCGCTCAAGCGCCGCAATCTCAAAATCAAGGCGGTAATTGGGCTCGATATGCTGGGCGATGCCGATTTGGGCATTGCCATGCCGGAAAATTCCGATGCCGCCTTGATGGACAAGGTGGAAGCGGCCGCCAAGCGCTGCCAGGTGGAGGTAAAGCGCATGGACGGCAAGGTAAAAGACGACCACGCGCAGTTTGCGGCCCTGGGCTATCCGGCCGTGGACCTTATCGATTTCGAATACCCTTACTGGCACACGCCAGCAGACACCATCGACCACATAAGCAAGGATTCGCTCAAAACGAGCGGCACTTTGGTTGTCGAACTCCTGAGCGATTTGTTACAATGAACGACATCAAATATATCGGTTGCAACGACCACGAAATCGATCTCTTCGAGGGCCAGTACGTAGTACCCAACGGCATGGCCTACAACTCCTACGCCGTCTTGGACGACAAGATTACGGTGTTCGACACCATGGACGCCAGGTTCGTGGACGAGTGGCTGGGCAACCTCAAGGCGGCCACCGGCGGGCGTGCGGCTGACTATCTCGTGGTGCAGCACATGGAGCCCGACCATTCCTCTGGCATCGCTCGCTTTGCCGCCGAATACCCCAACGCCACCATCGTCGCGAGCGCGCAGGCGTTCACGCTCATGAAGCAGTTCTACGGCAGCGACTTTGCCGAGCGCCGTCTGGTGGTTAAGGAGGGCGATACGCTCAAGACCGGCCGCCACGAGTTCCATTTCGTGGCTGCGCCCATGGTCCACTGGCCCGAAGTCATCGTAACCTACGATGCCGCCAGCAAGGTGCTGTTTTCGGCCGACGGCTTTGGCAAGTTCGGCGCCCTTGACGCCGACGAAGACTGGGATTGCGAAGCCCGCCGCTACTATATCGGCATTGTGGGCAAGTTCGGCGCGCAGGTGCAGGCGCTCCTCAAAAAGGCCGCCGCGCTCGACATTGCCGCCATCTATCCGCTTCATGGGCCGCAGCTTACCGAGAATCTCGGACACTACCTTGATCTCTACAACACCTGGAGCTCCTACGCGGTCGAAACCGAAGGCGTGCAGGTTTGCTACACTTCGGTGTACGGCCACACGCGCGAGGCCGCGCTCAAGGTGGCCAAGGCGCTGGAAGCCCGCGGCGTCAAGGTAGAGGTTGCCGATCTCGCGCGTGACGACATGGCCGAGGCGGTGGAAGGGGCATTCCGCTACCGCACGCTGGTCCTCGCCACCACCACCTACAACGGTCTGGACATCTTCCCCTTCATGCGCACCTACATCGAACAGCTACTGGAGCGCAACTACCAGAACCGCCGCGTGGCCATAATCGAAAACGGTTCGTGGGCGCCGCAGGCCGCCAAGGTCATCAAGGGGCTTTTCGGGTGTTCCAAGAATCTGGAGTTTGTGGACCCGGTCGTAACCGTCAAGTCGGCCTTGGACGATACGAGCTCTGCTGCCCTTGACCGGCTTGTCCAGGCGATTGCAGGCTGACATGGTCAACGTTGCGCGCCACGTGGCGGAACTGCCCAAGAGCGGCATCCGCAAGTTCTTCGATATCGTCGCCGATATGAAGGACGTAGTGTCGCTCGGCATCGGCGAGCCGGATTTCGACACCCCTTGGCACATTTCGGAGGCGGCGGTAAAAAGCCTCGGCCATGGCGGTACGCACTACACCTCCAACCTCGGCACGCCCGCCTTGCGGCAGTCGATCGCCCGCTATCTCAAGCGGCGGTTCGGCGCCGAGTTCGACTGGACGCGCGAAATCCTGGCCACAGTGGGCGTTTCCGAGGGCATCGACCTGGCAATCCGCGCGCTCATTGCGCCCGGCGACGAAGTCATCTACCAGGATCCCGGCTATGTTTCGTATGCGGCCACCATCCAATTGGCCCATGGCGTGCCGGTAAGGGCTGAAACGCGCTTCGAGGACGGCTTCAGGCTCACGGTGGCCGAACTGGAGCGCCGGGTAACGCCCAAAACCAAGGCGCTTCTCCTCAACTTCCCGTGCAATCCCACTGGCACCATGCTAACCGGCGACGACATGCTGGCCATCTTGGAGTTTGCCCGCCGCCACGACCTAATCGTCATTTCCGACGAGGTCTACACCGAGCTCAGCTACTTTGACCCCATGCCGCCAACGCTGGCGAGCTTTGCGTCGTTCCCCGAATATCGCGACCGCGTGGTGCTCTTAAACGGCTTTTCCAAGGCATGGGCGATGACCGGTTACCGGCTCGGCTACGCCTGTGGCCCCCACGACCTCATCGACGCCATGATGAAGATCCACCAGTACGGCATCATGTCGGCGCCCACGCTGGCGCAGGTGGCGGGCGTGGAGGCGCTCGAGCACGGCGATCGCGATGTGGAGACGATGCGCCGCGAATACCGCCGCCGTCGCGACTACCTGGTGCCCCGGCTCAACGACATGGGGCTCAAGGTGCACTGCCCACAAGGCGCGTTCTATCTCTTCCCCGACATAAGTTCAACCGGCCGCAACGGCGAAGAATTTGCCATGGAACTCCTCGAGGGCCACAAGGTGGCGTGCGTGCCCGGCGTGGCTTTTGGTGCTTCGGGCGGCAATTTCGTCCGCATAAGCTACGCAACCGCCATGGACAAGCTGGAGGTGGCCGTTGAGCGCATTGGAAGGTATTGTAAAGAGTGTAGTCTTCCACAATCCTGAAAACGGCTACGCGGTGCTGCGCCTTGAGAACGGCGACACCGTGGTGGGTCGGGCGCAGGCGGTGTGGGAAGGCGAAACAGTCGAGGCCGAGGGCGAGTGGGTTTCGGACAAGGTCCACGGGCGGCAGTTCCAGGCGGAGAAGATCGTCTGCGTGGCGCCCAAGTCGCTCAAAGGCATCGAGCACTACTTGGGCTCGGGCCTCATCAAAGGCGTGGGCCCCAGGCTCGCCGAGGCCATCGTGGGCAGATTCGGCGAAGATACGCTCAAAGTGCTTTCCACCCAGTCGGCCCGGCTCCTCGAAATCCCCAAGATCGGCCCGGCCAAGATGGAGCAGATCCGCCAGAGCTGGCACACCAACGAAACCATGCGCGAAAACATGATTTTCGGCCAGACCTACGGCATCAGCGTAGGCAAAATGACCAAAATCGTGCGCCGCTACGGCCCCGACGCCGTCAGCATCATCAAGGGCAATCCTTACCGGCTCTGCCGCGACATCTGGGGGATCGGCTTTCTCACGGCCGACAAGATCGCGCTCAATGTCGGCATCCCCAAAGATTCGCTTTTGCGGGCCCGGGCGGTAATCGCCCATACCCTCAACACCGAGGCCGAGGAGGGCGGCCATTGCTGGACGCTCGAAAACGACCTCCTGCTCCACGCCAACGAACTTACGGGCGTGCCCGTCGAGATTCTCGCCGAGGCGCTCAAGCTCGAACTCGCCGACGGCACCGTGGTGCGCGAGGACGGCCGCATCTACCTCGGGCCTTTCTACCGCGCCGAATGCATCGCCGCCCGGCGCATCCGCGCCATCGTCTCGACCCGGCACTCATTTAGACCCATCGACCTCGCCAAAGCCATCGACTGGTGGCAGCGCCAAAACGGCATCACCTTGGCCGCCCAGCAACTGCAGGCGCTGGAGCGCTCGCTGGAATCCAAGTTCTCCATCGTCACCGGCGGCCCCGGCGTAGGCAAAACCACGATCATCCGGGCACTAGTCGATATTTTCCGGGCCCGCCGCGAAAACGTGGTGTTGGCGGCCCCCACCGGACGCGCCGCCAAGCGCATGTCGGAGGCCGTGGGCGTGCAGGCGCAAACCATCCACCGCTTTCTCAAGTGGAACCCGGGCACCAACGAATTTACGTTCAACGCCGACAATCGCTACCAAGCCGACGTGTTCGTGTTCGACGAAAGCTCGATGATCGACATCAAGCTCGCGGCCGATCTCTTTGCGGCCATCCCCGACGAAGCGGTAGTGGTGATGGTGGGCGATACCGACCAGCTGCCCAGCGTGGGCGCCGGTAACGTGCTGGGCGATCTCATCGCTTCGGGCGCCATCCCCTGCACGCGGCTCGACGAAATCTTCCGCCAGGACCGCTCGGGGCTGATCGTGCGCAACGCCCACCACATCAACGCCGGCGAACCGCTGGAGATTCGCCACGGCGAAAGCGACTTCTACTTTGTGCGCATCGACGATCCCGAGGCCTGCGTCAAGCGCGTGATCGAGTTCATGACCGAGCGCATCCCCCGCAAGTTCGGCCTCGATGCGCTCCAGGACGTGCAGGTCTTGACCCCCATGCGGCGCAATGCGCTCGGCACCGACAACCTCAATTTCCGCCTGCAGGAGGCGCTCGGCAAAGACCGCCCCCATGCGGCCCGGCTGGTGCGCGGGGCCTTTACGTTCCGCGAGGGCGACCGGGTGATGCAGCTCAGGAATAACTACGACAAAGACGTGTACAACGGCGATGTAGGCTTTATCGCCAAAATCGACCCGGCCTCGCGCACCATGGCGGTGATGTTCGACGGCCGTCCGGTCGAGTACGGCCCCGGCGACTTGGACGAACTGGTGCTCGCCTACGCCACCACCATCCACAAGTCGCAAGGCAGCGAATATCCCGCCGTTATCGTCATCGTGCACACCCAGCACTATATGATGCTGGAGCGCAACCTCCTCTACACCGCCATCACCCGTGGCAAAAAACTGGTGCTGCTCCTCGGCGTACCCTATGCGGTAACCAAGGCCATCGAGACCAATACCGTGCGCGAACGCCGCACCGGCCTCGCCCCCCGCCTCCGATAGCGATGGCGGATTGACCACTGGGCCAGTGTGGGTTCTGCGTGGAGAAAACAAAACTTTCCACGATACAGTTCAACTTACCGCTTGCTTTTCGGGCGGAAATATGATATAATATCTTACCAATCGACAATTTTGGAGCGTATATGAGTAAAATGACCGATATCTCATGGGATGAGTTTTCGGCGTTGAGCCTTGCCGACAAGCGGCCCTACCTGGCGCGGCCGGAGGGCGACGGCATGCCGTACCATACGCTTTTCGCCCAGCAGTTCGACCGCGAGCTCCTGGAGCGGCTGTGCGCGCTCGCCAACCGCATCCGGTTCATCAACAAGTCCAAGGAGGGCGCGCTCTACCTCAAGAACGTGCTGGCGCACAAGCGCGCCATGTTATATTTCTCGCAGCCGAGTTCGCGCACGTTCCTCTCGCATCTCGCCGCGTGCCAGATCCTCGGCATCACCACCGGCGAAGTGCGCGACGCGGCCACTTCCTCGGAGTTCAAGGGCGAAAGCCGCGAAGATTCGATCCGCACGTTTTCGTCGTATTTCGATATGATCATCATGCGCAGCCCCGAGCAGGGCCTCGCCGAGAAGATGGCGTGGGAACTGTCGAACTCGTCGCGCCCGATCCCCATCCTCAACGCGGGCTCGGGCAAAGACCAGCACCCCACGCAAGCGCTTCTCGACATCTATACGCTCATCCGCTCGTTCGAGAAGAAGGGCGGCGTGGACGGACGCACGGTGGTGTTCTGCGGCGATCTGAAGCGCGGGCGCACGGTGAGGTCGCTGAGCTATCTCCTCACCAACTTCCGCGACGTCAAGCAGATTTTCGTGGCGCCCGACGAATTGCAGGTGCCCGGCGACGTCACCGCCATCCTGCGCGAGAAGGGCGTAAAATACGAGGTGGCGGGCGATCTCAAAGCCGCCGTCAAGGTGGCCGACGCCGTGTACATGACGCGCATCCAGGACGAGTGGGACAACGCCAAGGGCGAGTCGGCCAAGATCGACACCAGCCGCTTCAAGTTCGGCGCCGAGGAGCTTGCGCTGTTGGGCAAGGACGGCGTCATCATGCACCCGCTGCCGCGCCGCGACGAAATCGCCGTGTGCTGCGATCGCGACCCTAGGGCCATGTACTGGCGGCAGATGCGCAACGGCATGTGGATACGCGCCGCGCTCATCGCGAGCGTGTTCGGCTTCGAAAAGAGCATAATGGACTGTGGATACTGAAGCAATATCGGTAGGCGTGGTCGAGCCCAAGACCATGGAACTCAAGCTGCCGCCGGGGGGACTCGAGGTGGCGGGCGGCACGCTCAAGAAAGTGGAGGTGCGCTACGAAACGTGCGGCGCGCCGCCGCGCCCCGGCAATCTCGTCTTTTTCTGCCATGCGCTTACGGGCGACGCGCACGTGGCGGGCATCCGCCCCGGCGAAACGAAGCCGAGCGGCTGGTGGGAGAACATGGTGGGCCCCGGGCGGGCCGTGGATACTGACAAGTGGCACGTGGTGTGCGCCAACGTGCTGGGCGGCTGCTCGGGGACGACGGGCCCCGGCTCCATCAATCCCGATACCGGGAGGCCCTACGGCTCCGCCTTCCCCAAATACACTTTCAAGGACGCGGTCGACGTGTACCGCCGCTTCCTGCAGCAGTTGTGGGCCGATTACGGCTTTGACGGGCCGATGCATCTCGCGGCGCTCATCGGCGGCAGCTACGGCGGCATGCAGGTGGTGGATTGGATCACGCGCTGCCCGGGCGAGATGGACAAGGCGCTCATCATCGCCACCGCCGCCACCTACAACACGCAGGCGCTCGCTTTCGACGTGGTGGGCCGCTCGAGCATCACCGACGACCCCGAGTGGCATGGCGGCGACTATTACGCGATCGGCGACGGCAAGGGCCCCAAACTGGGCTTGGCGCAGGCGCGGCAGCTGGCGCACATCACGTATCTCTCGCGCGAGCTGATGCAGGAGAAGTTCGGCCGGCGGCTGCAGCGCGAATTCGTGGAGGCGCCGCCCGAAGAGCGCAAGCGGCGCGAGGACAGCTTCAAGACTTATTTCCAGATCGAGAGCTACCTCGACTACCAGGGCAAGAAGTTTTTGAAGCGCTTCGACGCCAACACGTACCTGCACACCACCCGCAGCCTCGACATGTTCGACGTGGCCGAGGAGTACGGCAGTCTCGAGGCGGCGATGGCGCGGGTCGAGGCCAAGTGCCTGGTGGTGTCGTACGGCGGCGATATCCTCTTCAGCGCGCAAGATTCGATCGACATGGTCCATGCGCTCCTCGAAAACGGCAAGTCGGCTTGCTACTGCCACCTCGAATCGGGGCGCGGGCACGACTCGTTCCTGACCGATATCGAAGATTTGTCGGGCGTGGTGGCCGGCTTCCTCTCGCCGCGCAAGCCGCGGGTGATGCGCTGGCAGAAGCGGCTTTACCGCAAGGTCACGGCGATGGTGCCCAAGGGGGCGCACGTGATCGACATCGGCTGCGGCGACGGCACCTTGCTCAACGTGATCAAGGCCGAGCGCGGCGCCACGGGCGACGGGGTGGAGATCGACATCGACCGCTACAAAGAGGCGCTCGCCGACGGCAACGACATGTACTGGGAGGACGCCGACGAGGGGCTGTCGATCATCCCCGACGGCTATTACGATACGGCGGTACTTTCGGATACGCTCCAGGAGGTCAAGAATCCGCGCGGGCTTCTTCGGGAGGCGCTCAGGATCGCAAACGAGGCGATCGTCACCTTCCCCAATTTCGCCGAGTACCGCATCCGCCTGTGCCTGGGGTTCAAGGGGCGGCTCCCGGTATCCAAGGCGCTGCCGTTCCAGTGGTACGATACGCCCAACATCCACTGTGTGACGCTGCACGACTTTAGACGCCTCTGCGACGCCGAAGGCTACGAAATCAAGGAGGTGCGCGCCGAATCGCGCCACCTGTTGGGCAAACTCCTCTTGTTCCTCGGGTTCAAGAACCTGGGGGCCGCGAGAATCATAGCGAGGATCGGACGCAAATGACTTTACCCGAAAGAGTCGAAAAACTGCTCAAGCACGCGATGGCGCTGATGCACCCGTGCGTGTACGACGAACTGGGCAAGACGGGCGAGCTCGATATCGCGGGCGAACTCCTGCGGGAGCTACGGCTCCTGATGCCCAAGGGCGACCCCGAAAAGACGGTGACGGACTTTTTCAACCGGCTCAAAGAAGTGCGGCGGCTCGTGGACAGCGACGTGACCGCCGCCTACGAGGGCGACCCGGCCGCGACGAGCCGCATGGAGGTGGTGATGTCGTACCCCGGGCTCTACGCGGTTACCGTGCATCGCCTGGCGCACGAGCTGTACCGGCTGGACGTGCCGATCTTGCCGCGCATCATGAGCGAAATCGCCCATTCGCGGACGGGGATCGACATTCACCCCGGCGCGCAGATCGGCGAAAGGTTCTTCATCGACCACGGCACGGGCGTGGTTATCGGCGAAACGTGCGTGATCGGCAAGAACGTCAAGCTCTACCAGGGCGTCACCCTCGGCGCGCTCAGCTTCGACAAGGACCCCGCCACCGGCGCGCTCGTCAAGGGCATCAAGCGCCACCCCGACGTGGAAGACAACGTGGTTATCTACGCGGGAGCCACCATTTTGGGAGGCGATACCGTCATCGGGCACGATTCCGAAATCGGCGGTAACGTCTGGATCAAGGATTCGGTGCCGCCGTATTCGCGAGTGTACAACCCGGCACCTTCACCTGTAATAAGGCAAAAGACATGAACACGATGATCATCCTGGCCGCATTGCTCCCGGTTATCCCCCAGCCGCGCCCGGCCGAAAACCTGGGCCCGGAAGGCTACGAAATCACCATCAAAAACGGCGAGATAAGCGTGGTGGCGGAGTCGCCCCTCGGGTACATCTGGGCCAACGAAACCGTAAAGCAGCTGCAGATGACGGGCGCGCTCAAAGGCGCCAACCTCGTCATCCGCGACGTACCCAAATACCGGGTGCGCGGGCTCCTCTTGGACGTGGGGCGCAAGTACATCCCCATGACGTATCTCTACAAGCTGGTGGACGAAATGAGCTACTACAAGCTCAATACGTTGCACCTGCATCTGAACGACAACGAAATCTGCAAGGATCCGCAGGCGGATTGGTCCACCAAGTACGCGGCGTTCCGGCTGGAGTCGTCGACTTACCCTGAACTTACCGCCAAGGACGGGTCGTATTCCAAGGCTGAGTTCCGCGATTTCATGCACTACGCCATGACGAGGGGCGTGACGGTGGTGCCCGAAATCGACGTGCCTGCCCATTCGCTCGCGTTTACGCGCATCCGGCCAGACTTTGCCTCCCGGGAATACGGCGCCGACCATTTCGATCTTGCCAAGCAAGACGAAATCCTCGCTTGGCTCGAGCCCTTGTTCGCCGAATATCTCACCGGCGCCGATCCGGTGTTCGCCGGGCCCTACTGCCACGTGGGCACCGACGAATACAACAAGGCGGCGGCCGAGGACTTCCGCAAGTTTACCGACGCCATGTTCAAGATGGTGCGCAAGTACGGCTACAAGGCGTGCGCCTGGGGGTCGCTGAGCCATGCCCGGGGCGAGACGCCGGTTATCGCCGATCGCGATATCTACATGGATATCTGGAGCAACCATTTCTACCAGCCCGAAGAAGCGATCGCGGCCGGCTATTCGATAGTGTCGATCCCCGACGGCTGGGTGTATATCGTACCCAAGGCCGGGTATTACTACGATTACCTCAACCTTCCGTTCCTCTTCAACAACTGGGAGCCCAACGTGATCGGCGACAAGGTGCTGCCGGAGGACTGCGAACAGATCGTGGGCGGCAAATACGCGCTTTGGAACGATCTTTTGGACGCCGCCACGCTGGAAGACGTGGAAAAGCGCATTTCCCACGCCATGCCGGTGATGGCCCAGAAGCTGTGGTCGGGCAAGGTCAGGGAACAGACGTTCGAGGAGTTCGAGCTCCTGTCGTACAGGCTTAGGCCGTGAACATCTGCTTCGACGTTTTCGGCTGCCGGCTCAACAAGGCCGAGGCGTTGGAGGACGAGGCCCGGGCGCTCGACAACGGGCACAAAATCGTAAAGACCCACGCCGAGGCGGATCTGATCGTCATCCGGGGCTGCTCGGTGACGGGCCGCGCCCAGCACGATTGCGAGCAGGAAATCGCCCGGCTCAAAGCCAAATATCCGGCCAAGCGCATTTGGGCGACCGGGTGCCTCAAGGGCGCCAAGCCGCTCGTCATCAAGCGCGCGGCGGCCGGCGAGAGCGGCTCGCCGGGCGTGCCGATGCGTACGGCGCGGGCGTATCTCAAGGTGCAGGACGGCTGCAACGGCGTATGCACGTTCTGCATCGTGCCCAAGTTCCGGGGGCTTTCGCGCGCGGTGCCCAAGGATGACGTGCTCGATAAAGCCCGCCGGTTTATCGCCGCTGGCTACCATGAAATCGTGCTTACCGGGTGCAACCTCTGCCAATATCCCGATTTCCCCGCGCTGGTGGCGGAACTGTGCGCGCTCGATCCCGCCTGCCGCGTGCGCTTGGGGTCGGTGGAGCCGGGGCCCGTTGCGGAACGGCTGGTGGATTTGATGGCCACGACTCCCAACCTCTGTCGCTTTCTGCACCTGTCGATCCAGTCGGGCTCGCAGATGGTGCTCAACGAGATGCGCCGGCCCTATTCGTCCAAGGCCGTGAATGCGCTGTTGGCCAAGGCGGTAGACGCCATCCCCGATATCGGGCTCGGGTGCGATTTGATCGCCGGCTTTCCCGGCGAAACGGAACTCGACTTCGGCCAGTCGGCAAGTTTGATTACGCGCTTCGGCATCGCCCACGTGCATGCCTTCCCCTATTCGGAGCGGCCGGGCACGGTGGCCGCCGCCATGCGCGGACAGTTGCCGCGCGAAGTGCGGCGGGAGCGGGCGCGGCAATTGGCGATGCTGGGCGAGCGCAATCGTGCGCGCCTCGTGCGCAAATTCCTGGGCAAGACGGTGGAAGTGGCGGTGGAGACGCGCGACGGCAAGCTGGCGGCGGGGTGGACGGGCGAATACGTATGGTGCGAAGGCGTCGTGTCGCCCGGCTCCGCCCAAAAAGCGCCCGGCGGCGCCGACGGCTACCGGCGGCAACTCGTCAAGATCAAGACGGCCGAAGTCACCGCGCGGGGGCTCAAGGGCGTACTCCTCTAGCATGGCGGGCGAGCTCATCAAAACCGAGGCGCTGTGCCTCGATATCCGCCCCTGGTCGAAAACTAGCCATATCGTCACGTGGCTGACGCCGCTGGGCAAGGTGGGCACGGTAGTCAAGGGTGCGGTAAGGCCCAAAAGCTTTTTCCTGGGGCAGTACGACCTCAACTACACGTGCGAAATCCTCTACTACGCCCGCGCGCGCGGAGAGTTGCACGCCTTGCGCGAATGTACGCCCCTCGACCGGCGCGACGCGCTGAGGAGCGACTATCGCCGCCTCGTGCTGGCCGAGCACATGCGGCAGGCGACGGGGGAACTGGCCGCCGCGGGACCCGAGGCCGAAGCCTGGTATCGCCTCGCCCTGGCCGCGCTCGACGGCGCCGGACAAAGCGACAACCTGCTCGGGGAAATGCTGGAATTCGAAATTTCGGCCTTGCGCCTCGCGGGGGTGTCGCCGGACTTCACAGGCTGCCGCGCGCCGTCGTCGCCGTTCTACCTGGAGGAGGGCTCGTTCACCGGCCGCAGCAGCCGCCAAATGCCGATTTCGCCTATGGTTGCCGCATGTCTGATGCGTCCGAAGGCCGCAAAAAACCTGACGATTCTGCTTGACGCGGCGAGGGTTATTGGTGTATACTATAATTTCCACTTGGATTTTTCCCTCGAAACGAGGCGGACGATCGTCAAGCTGGTCGCAAAAGGACAAGGAGACAAAACATGAACAAGAAGCTTATCGCAGGGGCCGCGCTCGTAGGCGCAGTGGCGCTGGCCGGCTGCAGCAAGGAGGAAGCAGTGAGCGCAGACGCCAACGAAGTAGCGGTGTCGGTGGCCGGAGTGTCGCTGACCAAGGGCCAGATCGACGCCGACATCGAAAAGATGATCGCGGCGCAGGGCGGCAACGTGCCGGCCGAGCAGCTCGAATACGTGCAGTCGATGCTCAGGAGCCAGCTGGTGCAGACCTTCCTCATCGAAAACGTGTTGCTGGCCAAGGCCCGCGCCGAGGGTTACGTGGTGACGGCCGAGGATATCGCCGCGCGCGAGGCCGAATTCGTCAAGACCATGGCCGGCCGCCCCGACGCGCCCAAGAACCTCGAGGAGTTCATGGAGAAGTTCCCGCTCGGCCGCGACCGCGCCAAGTCGGAGTTCGAGAACGGCATCGTCATCGACAAGCTGCTCAAGGACGTGGTCGCCAAGGCCGCCATCGACGTGAGCAAGGATGCCGACGAGATCCTCGCCCGCATCGCCGAGGACAACGCCAAGAACGCCGCCACCGACGCCGAGGCGCAGTCGCGCATCGCCGCGATCAAGGCCACGCTCGCGGCCACGCCCGAGGCGGAAGTAAAGGCCAAGTTCGAGGAACTGGCCCAGGCGGAGTCGGCCTGCCCGAGCTCCAAGAAGGGCGGCGATCTCGGCACGTTCACGCGCGGCCAGATGGTCAAGGAATTCGACGAAGCGGCGTTCGCGCTGCCGGTGGGCGTGGTGTCTGACCCCGTCAAGACGCAGTTCGGCTACCACCTCATCATGGTCACCGAGAAGACCCCGGCCGTGGAGGCCCAGGGCGACGAACCGGCCACGCCCGAGACGGTGCGGGCTTCGCACATTCTCGTCAAGGTGGCCGAAGGCCAGAAGACGCCTTCGCGCGAGGAGGTCGACACCTATCTGCGCCGCCAGGCCGAGCGCACCGTGGTGCAGGAGTACATCATGAACGAGCTCCGCGCCGCCAATATCGAGGCGACGGAGGACTTCAAACAGTTCCTGCCGCCCGCGGCCGACGAACAGTAAGCTTTGGTATCGCAAACGCAATTTGAAAGGAAACCAAGACAATGAGCCAACACGCATCTCTCAAGGGTTCGGGCAAGATCACTTCCAAGCGCAACGTTCTCAAGCGTTTCGAGCGCGTCGATCTGCTGCAGAAGCGCGGCGAGTGGAAGGAAGGCAGCCGCGGCCTCGGTCTCAAGAAGACCAAGCCCGAGGCCTAAGCGTTGAACGGCATCGTTCAACAGGCATTCGAGCAGGCATTCCCGGGCGAGGATTTTTCCTTTGTCCGGGTTTTGCCTGCTACGGACCCCCGGTTCGGCGATTTCCAGTGCAATGACGCGCTGAAGCTCGCCAAGACGCTCAAATTGCCGCCGCGCGCCATCGCCGAGAAGGTGGCCGCGCGCTTGCCGGTCAAGGCGGAGGTGGCTGGGCCGGGCTTCATCAATATCACCATCGAGCCCGCGTGGCTGGACGGGCGATTGAGGGAACTGGGCGCCGACGCCAATCTCGGCATCGTCCAGCAGGGCCGGGGCAAGAAGGTGGTCATCGACTACTCTTCGCCCAACGCCGCCAAGCAGATGCACATCGGGCACATCCGCTCCACCGTGATCGGCGGCGCGCTCGACCGCATCTTCCGCGCACTCGGCTACGACGTGGTGGCCGACAACCATTTGGGCGACTGGGGCACGCAGTTCGGCATCCTCATCAAGGGCTATCGCGAGTGCCTGAGCGCGGACGAGCGCGAGCACCTTACGGTAGCCAATCTCGAGAAGTGCTACGTCCTCTCGGCCGCCAAGGCCAAGGAGAGCGAGGAGTGGAAGGACGAGTGCCGCCGCGAGCTCGTTAAGCTCCAGCAGGGCGACCGGGAGAACCTTGCGCTCTGGAAGCGATTTATCGACATTTCGATCGGCGAGTTCGAGCGCATGTACGATAAATTGGGCGTCAAGTTCGACACCTACCGCGGCGAAAGCTACTACAACCCGATGATGCCGGGCGTGGTGGCGAAACTCCAGGAACTCGGCCTTGCCGAAGAGTCGGAAGGCGCGCTTATCGTCAACCTCGAGGGCGAAGGCCTGGGGGTAGCTATCGTGCGCAAGTCGGACGGCGGCTACAACTACACGACGAGCGATCTCGCGTGCGTCGAAAGCCGCGTCCGCGACTACAACCCCGAGCGCATCATCTACGTAACCGACGACCGCCAGCAGCTCCACTTCCGCCAGTTCTTCAGCATCGCGCGCAAGCTCGGCTTCAAGGACGTGCAGCTGGTGCACGTGCCGTTCGGGCTCATGTCCTACCAGGGCAAGGCCATTTCCACGCGCGAAGGCAATCTCATCAAGCTCGACGACCTCCTTTCCGAGGCGGTGCGCCGGTGCGCGGCCACGCTCGCGGAGCGCGGCAACGCCGACGAGCGTCTGGCCGAGCAGATCGGCTACGGGGCCGTGAAGTACGCGGATCTCAGCCACGATCCCGCCACCGCGATCGATTTCAACTGGGACAAGGCGCTGGCCCTCGACGGCAACAGTGGGCCTTATCTGCAGTACGCCTACGCGCGCGTCTGTTCGCTCAAGGACAAGGCGGGCGAGGTCGCCCCCGGCGCGTTTGCGGTCGCAACTCCGTTCGAAAAGCAACTCGCGCTCCAGCTCCTCAAGTTCCCGTCGGCGGTGGCGCGCGCGGCCGAGGCGTACAAGCCGAGCGTGCTCGCCGAATACCTCTACCAGACCTGCCAGCTTTATTCCAGCTTCTACCAGAACTCCCCGGTCCTCAAGAGCGAGCCGGAACTGCGCGACGCGCGGCTGAGGCTGTGCGGGCTTTTCGGCGAAATCCTCCGCAAGGGGCTGGAACTGCTGGGCATCGAGACGCCCAGCCGCATCTAGCCCGCGATGGCCGAATTCAACACCTCGCAGCTTGACGAAATCCGCTCGCGAATCGATCTCGGCGAGCTGATCCAATCGTACGGCGTGGAGGTGCGGCGCATGGGCTCGGGCCTCAAGTGCCGTTGCCCCTTTCACAACGAGAAGACCCCCAGCTTCATGATCAACGTGGAGAAGGGGCTTTACCATTGCTTTGGGTGCGGTGCTGCGGGTTCGGCGTTTACCTTCGTGCAGCAGCAGGAGGGGCTTACCTTCCGCGAGGCCGTGCACAAACTGGCCAAGCTGACCGGTGTCAAGCTCAACGAACGCGCCGATCCCGAGGAGGGCCGCCGCGCCCGGCTCTACGCGCTCATGAGCGAGGCGGCCATGTTCTACCACCGGTGCCTCGGCAAGGCGAGCGAGGCGGAGCTGGCGCGCACGTACGTAGCCGGGCGCAGCCTCGACAGCGAAATCGCCGACAAGTACATGATCGGCTACGCCCCCAAGGGCATGGCCAACATGCGCAAATGGGCCGGCAAATACGGCTTCGGGCTCGACGAACTGGAGGCGGCCGGCATCATCAAGGCGCCGGCGGGTCCGGGCGACAGCGGCTATCACCGCTTTAGCGGCCGACTGATGTTCCCGATCGCCGATCGCCAGGGCCGGATCGTGGCGTTTTCGGGACGGCAGCTGGTGGAGGACAAGCGCTCGGGCAAATACGTGAACTCGCCCGAGACGGTTATTTTCAAGAAGTCGCGCATCCTCTACGGGTTCGACAAGGCGGCCGCGGCCATCGCCCGCCATCCTCACCGCGAGGTCATCGTTTGCGAAGGGCAGATCGACTGCATCCGCCTGCAGACGAGCGGTTTCGCCAATTCGGTGGCGAGCCAGGGCACGGCGTTCACGGCCGATCACGCCGCCATGCTCAAGCGCGTGGCGGACACGGCGCTCCTCTGCTTCGACGACGACGGCGCCGGGCACAAGGCCACCGTCCGCACCGCGACGGTATTGATGGCCGCCGGCATTCCGGCCAGGGTCGTTAGCCTCACCGGCGGCAACGATCCCGACAGTTTCATTCTCCGCCAAGGTCCGGACGCGTTCCGCCAAATGCTCGAGGACCGGGCCGAGTCGATCGTCGCCTTCCAGGTACGCATCGAGCGCGCCAAGGAGCGCAATCCCGACGCCATCGACGCCGTCAATCGCGTGGCCAAGGCGGTGCTAGGCACGATCGCCGCCTCGTCCAACGCCGTTTTGAAGGCGAGTCTCCTCGCCGAGGCCGCCAAGCTGCTCAATATCCCGGTGGTGGCGCTCAATGAGGAGCTGTCCAAGCTCAAGGTGCCGCCGTCGGCCAAGCCGGAAGGCGACTATGGGGATTTGGCGGAGGTGGCGGAGCCGCCGGCGGAGTTGGCGCCGGAGCCGGGGCGCGATGCGCACGGCCTCGTGCCGCCCAGCAAGCTCGAGCAGGTGCTGATGGAACTGTTGCACGCCAACCCCGGCAACGAGCGCATGGCGTTGGTGATCAAGGGGCGCTTGCCGGCGGAAATCTTCGAAAGCGAATTTGCCGTCGCCTTCGTGGACGCCTGGCTCAAGGGCGGACTCGACGCTTTCGCCCGCGGCCTCAAAACCAAGGCCGAACTCGACTGGTATGCGGCGCTGGAGCTGGGCGATTGCCCCTGCGGCGAAAATACGCTGGCGCCGGAAAAGCAGCTGCAGGATCTGGTGCGCAGCCTGTGGGTAAGGTATCTGGAGCGTTGCCGCTTCAACGCCGCCGATCCCCGCCGCCAACTCGAAATGCAACTGGCGGGCAAGCGCCTCAAGACCATGCCGTGGCCGCGGCTCAAGGAATTTATCGCCGGTTTCCGGCTGGATGCTATGCAAGGAGGACAGCAATGAACAAAGTGGACACCGCCAAAATCGCCGCCATCCGCGAAGAAGTGGGCCGGGTAATCGTGGGCCAGGAGAAGCTGGTCGACCGCCTCATCCTCGCGCTGGTTACCGGCGGGCATATTCTGCTGGAAGGCGTGCCGGGACTGGCCAAGACTTTGAGCGTCAACACGCTCGCCAAGGTGCTGGGGCTGGATTTCCGGCGCATTTCCTTTACGCCCGATCTGCTCCCGGCCGATGTGGTAGGTACGCTCGTCTATTCGCCCAAGACCGGCGAATTCACCCCCAAGAAGGGTCCGGTGTTCGCCAACCTGCTGTTGGCCGACGAGATCAACCGCGCCCCGGCCAAGGTGCAGTCGGCGCTTTTGGAGGCCATGCAGGAACGCCAGGTGACGATCGGCGACGACACCTACCCGCTGCCGTCGCCGTTCCTCGTGCTCGCTACGCAAAACCCGTTGGAGCAGGAGGGCACCTACCCATTGCCAGAGGCGCAGGTGGACCGCTTCATGTTCAAGTGCCTCGTCTCCACCCCCTCCAAGGAGGACGAGCGGCGCATCATGCAGCGCTTCGCCGGCGAGGCCGACGCGCCCGAGGCCCGTACGATCCTTAACCGCGACGACGTGGTGGCGCTCCGGGAACAGCTTAAGGGAGTCTATTGCGACGAGAAGGTGGGCGACTACATCCTCGATATCGTCTTCAAGACGCGCGAGCAGAACGAATACGTGCAGAACGGCGCATCGCCGCGCGCCACGCTCGCGCTCAATCTGGCCGCCCGCGCCAACGCCATGGTGCACGGCCGACCCTACGCCACGCCCCAGGACGTCAAGGAAGTGGTGTACGACGTCTTGAGGCACCGCATCATCCTCACCTACGAGGCCGAGGCGGAGAATATCACCGCCGACCGGATAATCGACCGCATTCTCGACACCGTGCGCGTTCCTTGATGGACGGCAAGATCAAAGACTTGATGGCGCGGGTCGGCAAGATCCGCATTCTCACCCGGCGGCTGATCGACGATCGGCTCGCGGGCGACTACCATTCGTCGTTCAAGGGCCAGGGCGTGGAGTTCGACGAAGTTCGTCCCTACGTGGCCGGCGACGACGTGCGCACCATCGACTGGAACGTGACCGCCCGCGCGGGCGTGCCCTACATCAAACGCTTTGCCGAGGAGCGCGAGCTTACGGTGATTTTCATGGTCGACGTTTCCGGGTCGCTCGGCTACGGGAGCGAGCGCGCCACCAAGCTGGAGACGGCCGCCGAACTCTCGGCGCTCCTCGCCATGACCGCCATCCGCAACCAGGACAAGATCGGGCTCGTGCTCTTTTCCGACCGGGTCGAAAAGTATCTGCCGCCCGCAAGGGGCGCGACAGCGTGATGCGCCTCGTGCGCGAGGTGCTGGCGGCGGCCGACGGCGCGCGCGGGCGCACCGACATCGCCGCTGCGCTCAAGTTTTTGAACGGCGTGCAGAAGCGCAAGGCGGTAGTGTTTCTGGTGAGCGACTTTTTCGATTCGGGCTACGGGCGGCTCCTTACGGCCACCAGCCGCCACCACGACGTCATCTGCGCGCACATCGCCGACCCGGCCGAGTCGAGTCTCCCCGACGTCGGACTAGTGGAACTGGAAGATCCCGAAACCGGCGAGCTCATGCTGGTGGATACTTCCGAGAAGGCGGTGCGCGACAAGTTCGCGGCCCAGGCCCGGACCGAAAACGAGGAGCTCGTGCGGCTTTTCCGGCATGGCGGCATCGATACGCTCTCGGTGGTGGCCGGGCGCGAATATATCGGCGAGGTGCGCGCGCTGTTCCGCAGGAGGGCGCTCAAGCGATGATGGCGGCGGCGATAATGGCGGCGGTGTTGTACGCGCAGGGCCCGGTCGCCATCGAAGGCGACGGCAAGGTGGATATGGCCCGCTCGCTATTTTTGCGCGTCACGCCCAAGGGCATCGATTTGCGCGATCGCTTCCGCGGCTTCAGGGTGGCCGAAGATTACGACGACGACACGTCCACGCGCTGGCGGCTCATCCCGGAGCCGGGCGCTAGCGCCTACAAAATCGCGCCGTTCGCGTTTGCGGGCAAAGTCCACGGCCCCGTTTATTTCGAGAATCCCGCGCCTCTCGTCGCCGAGGGCGGAGCGATGACGGCCGCGCCGCGGCGGGATCTGCCGCCGCTGACGCCACGGCTCGCGTTTGCGCTCCTGGCGGCGCTGTTGGCGGCGGCGGGACTGGTTGTGGGGTGTTGGTCGGCCATTCGCTATCTGGCGCGCCGGGTGCGCGAACATTACTTGTCGCCCATCGAACGCGCCTGGGCGGAGCTGGCGAGACTATTGCAGGCGCAACTCCCCGCCAAAGGCCGGTTCAAGGATTTCTACGTGGAGCTTACGCTCGTGGTGCGCCGCTATATCCAGCGCAAGTACGGCATCAAGGCGCCGCACCTTACAACCCAGTAGTTTTTTAATGCGGCCGAGGGTGTTTGCGACCGTGCGGCGACGTAACTCAAGGACTTTCTGGAATCGGCCGATATGGTGAAGTTCGCCGGCGTCGCCGCGACCGGCGACATGGCCGACGCGGCGGTCAAGAGCGCGCGCAAATATCTGGAGGGAGACAGTGTCGTTCGCTAATCCGTATCTGGCGCTGTTGGCGCTGCCGCTATTCTTCGCGGCGTGGCGGATGCTCCGGCGCGCCCGCAACCGGGGGGTGGCGTTTTCGGCCATGCACCGCCTGCCGCACGGCCGGCGCAACTGGCGCATGGCGTTGGCGGCGCTGGTGCCGTATCTGCTCGTCGCGTCGCTCGCACTTCTGACAGCGGCGGCCATGCGCCCGCGCACGCCGCTGGCTCGCTCCGCCCGTACCGTGGACGCCATCGCCATCGCCATGACGGTGGATGTTTCGGGCTCGATGGACGCGCTCGATCTGGCGCCCGAGGGCACCACGGCCTTTACGCGCGAGATGACGCGCCTGGCGGTGGTCAAGAAGCTGTTCGCCGAATTCGTCGCCAGGCGCCCCGACGATCTCATCGGGCTAATCACTTTTGGCGGCTATGCCGCAACCCGGGTGCCGCTCACCGCCGACCATGCGGCGCTGCTTGAAGTCCTTAAAGGCGTGGAGATACCTTCCATCGCCGTCGACGCCTACGGCCGGGCGATCGCCGAAGACGAGCAGATGACCGCCATCGGCGACGGGCTCGCGACGGCGCTCTTGCGCCTCAAGAACATGGAACTCAAGTCCAAGGTGGTGATTCTCCTTTCCGACGGCGTCAGCAACGCCGGGGCCGTGAGTCCCGAGGAGGCGGCCAAGGCGGCGGCCGAAATGGGGGTCAAAGTGTACGCCATCGGCGTGGGCACCGGCAATCGCCGCACGCCCATAATCCAGCGCGACTTTTTCGGTCGCGAAGTGGTGCGCTATGCCGACACCACCTTCGACGAGGCGCAGCTCAAGTCGATCGCCGAGACGACCGGCGGCATGTATTTTGCCGTCAACGACAAGGCGTCGCTCCAGCGCGCGCTGGACGAAATTGACGCGCTGGAAACCACCCGGCTCGATACCTTCGCCTACACCCGCTGGCGCGAACGTTTCCCGGTGCTGCTCCTTCTGGGCGCCGTACTGGCGGCGATTGCGGTTTCGCTCTCCATGGCCGCCACCCGCCGACCGATGTAAACAGCGGTTTTCGCTTGATTTTTGCGGCGATTTATGATATAATATATCATAACACAATCAAAAATCCGGCTTGGAAGGGCCGAAGGCGAAATATGGCGGAAGAGACAAGCAACTACAATGCCGAGAACATCCAGGTGCTGGAGGGCATGGAGGCGGTGCGCAAGCGCCCGGCGATGTACATCGGCGATACCGGCGAGCGCGGCTATCACCACCTGGTGTACGAGGTGGTGGACAATTCCATCGACGAGGCGCTGGCCGGGCACTGCTCGACGATCGACGTGATCATCAACCGCGACGGGTCGCTCACGGTGTGCGACAACGGGCGCGGCATCCCGGTGGACATGCACCCCACGCAGCACCGCCCGGCCATCGAGGTGGTGCTTACCGTGCTCCACGCCGGCGGCAAGTTCGACGGTTCCAACTACAAGGTTTCGGGCGGGCTCCACGGCGTGGGCGTGAGCTGCGTCAACGCACTCAGCGACTGGATGAAGGTCGAGGTCAAGCGCGGCGGCAAGGTGCACCATATCGAGTTCAGCCGCGGCCGCGTGACCAAGCCGCTGGAGGTGATCGGCGAGTGCGGCGCGGAGACGGGCACCAAGGTGACATTCTTCCCCGACCACACCATCTTCAGCTGCCGCGCGTTCAAGTGGGAGACGCTGTGCTCGCGCTTAAGGGAGCTCGCGTTCCTCAACAAGGGCGTGACCATCCATTTCCGCGACGACGAGGGCGAGCAGCACCACGAGGAGACTTTCCACTACGACGGCGGCATCGACGAGTTCGTGGAGTACCTCAACGCCAACAAGAAGCCGCTTTCGCCGATCATCCATTTCGAGGGCGAGCGCGAGGGCGTGACCGGCACGGTGCAGGCCGAGATCTCGATGCAGTACACCGAGAGCTATTCGACGCTCGAGCAGACGTACACCAACAACATCCACACCATCGAGGGCGGCACGCACCTCACGGGCTTCCGCACCGCGCTGACGCGCACCATCAACAAGTACGGCGCCGACAACAAGCTCATCAAGGACAAGGACAACCTCACCGGCGACGACATGCGCGAAGGCCTTACGGTGATCGTGAGCGTCAAGGTGCCGCAGCCGCAGTTCGAGGGCCAGACCAAGACCAAGCTCGGCAACGGCGAGGTGGAGGGGATCGTGGCCTCCATCGTCTCGGACAAACTGATGACGTTTTTCGAGGAGAATCCGGCCGTCGCCAAGACGGTGATCGAAAAGACTTTGCTCGCGGCGCGGGCGCGCGAGGCGGCGCGGGCGGCGCGCGAATCGACGCGGCGCAAGGGGATAATGGATGGCCTGAGCCTCCCCGGCAAGCTCAAGGACTGTTCCGAGCGCGACCCCGCCAAGACCGAACTCTTCCTCGTGGAGGGCGATTCGGCCGGCGGCTCGGCGCAGACCGGGCGCGACCGCGCGACGCAAGCCATTCTGCCCTTGCGCGGCAAGGTGCTCAACGTGGAGAAGGCGCGTGTCGACCGCATGCTCGCCAACGCCGAGATCCGCACGCTCATCACCGCCATCGGCTGCGGCTTCGGCGAGGAGTGGGACATCAGCAAGGCCCGCTACCACAAGATCGTGATCATGACCGATGCCGACGTGGACGGCGCGCACATCCGCACGCTGCTGTTGACGTTCTTCTACCGCAAGATGCCCGAGCTCATCGAGAAGGGCTACGTGTATCTCGCCCAGCCGCCGCTCTACAAGGTGGAGCGCAAGAAGAAGAGCGAATACGTGCTTACCGACGGCGAATTGACGCAGAAGCTCCTGACGCTCGGACTCGACGATTTCGAGGTCGAGGACGGTTCGGGCGCGGTGCTGGCGCCCGAGCGGGCCAAGGAACTCTTGACGCTCCTCGCGGAAATCGAGGAAACGTGCAAGCTCGTGGAGGAGCGCGGGTTCGACCCGCAAACCTTGCTGGGCGACGAGACGGCCCAGGGGAGCGGCGCGAGCATGCTCAAGAAGGAGTTCAGCGCCTTGTCGGCGTTCGGCTTCGCCGCGCCCGACTATTTCGGCGGCAAGCTCAAGGCGCTCCTCGACGACGTACGCGCGCACGGGCGGCAGGGCCTCAGCATCTACCGCTTCAAGGGCCTTGGCGAAATGGACGCCAAGGAGCTGTACGAGACGACGATGAACCCCGAAAAGCGCTATATGAAGCGGGTCAAGCTCGACGACGCCGTGGCGGCCGACCGCATGTTCACGCTGTTGATGGGCGACGAAGTGGAGCCGCGCCGCAAGTTCATCGAAGACAACGCGCTCAATGTCCGCAATCTCGACTTCTAGGCGGGCGCTCGTCCTCGGGCGCGGCAAGAGCGGCGAAGCGGCCGCCCGGGTGTTGGCCGCGCAAGGCCTGGAGGTGGAGTTCGCCGACGATTTGCGCCTGGTGGTGGCGAGCCCGGGCGTCCAGGTGAAGAGCGAACTGGAGCTGGGGTGCGAACTTTTGAGGTCGCGCGGGGTCAAGCTGCTCGCGGTCACGGGCAGCAAGGGCAAGTCGTCGGTCGTCAAGTTGGTGGCCGACGCCTTGAACGCCAACGGCCACAAAGCGGTGGCGTGCGGCAATTACGGGCTCCCGGTCTGCGCCGTTGGCGACTGCGACTGGGCGGTGGTGGAGGTAAGCTCCTTCCAGCTCGAAACCACTTCGCTCGCCCCCGATACGTTCGAGGCGGCGGTCGTCCTCAATCTGCAGGAAGACCATCTCGACCGCCACGGCGGCACGGGCAAGTACCACGCCCTCAAGCTGAAGCTCCTGGATTTCGCCAGACAGACGCCGCGAGAGCTCGACGGCGAAGAGCTGGTAAGCGGCTATTTCGCCAACCGGATCCTGATGGAAAACGCCAAAAATGCGATTTTCCTGATGAGGGTCGCGGGGCTCGACGATGCGGCGATAGCCCGCGCGTTCCGGGAATTCGCGCCGCTGCCGCACCGCATGAACCTGGTGGGCGAATTCGGCGGCGTCAAGGCCATCGACGACTCCAAAGCCACCAACATGGCCGCTTTATGCGCGGGAATCGCGATGGCGGGCGGAAAAGTGCGGCTTATCGCGGGCGGCCTCGACAAGGGCGACGACCCAAGAATTGCAATTCCCCTCTTGACGAATCGGGTCAAAAAAGTGTATATTATAGGAACACGGCCGGAAAAGTTGCTTTCGGCGTGGTCGGGCGCGGTTGAGTGCGAAGTCTCAGGCGATCTGGCCACGGCGACGGCGCGGGCCATGCGCGAGGCGGCCAGGGGAGAAACGGTTCTCCTCAGTCCCGGCGCGGCCAGTTTCGACCAGTTCGCAAGCTTCGGGGAGCGCGGAGATGCCTTTGCGCGACTCGTAAAACAAGAAGGACAAAACAAATGAACAAGTTGGCAGTTGTGGTGACCGTCGCGGCAGTAGCGACGCTCGCGGGTTGCAAGGACCCGGATTATCTCAAGCCCCATCAGGTGATGTCGACCGATGAGGTCAAGCAGGTCGAGGCCGTGCCGGAAACGCCCGCAGTCGCCACGGCTCCCGAAGCCGAGGCCGTCGCGCCGGTCGAGACGGTGACCGTCGAAGTCGTCGAAGAGCCCAAGTGCCAGTGCCCGGCGGGTACGGTGCACCAGGCGCCCTGCAAGTGCGGCGCCGCCGACTGCAAGTGCAAGGTGGCCGAGCCCGAGCCCGAAACCACCGAATATATCGTCCAGCGCGGCGATACCCTGAGCGCCATTTCCAAGCGCTACAACATCAAAATCGCGTCCATCATGGCCGTCAATCCCAAGATGACTAGCGACAAGCTTTTGATCGGCCAGCGCATCAAGCTGCCGGGCAAGGTCGAAGTGGGCGAACAGAAGGTGCCCGCGCCTGCGCCCAAGGCCGCGTCCAAGACGGCCGCCAAGGATGCCGCCGTCGAGCCCTATACCGGCGCCGTCGAGCCCTACACCGTCAAGGAAGGCGACACCATCGGCAAGATCGCCTACGGCCACGGCATCAACATCCGCCAGCTCAAGGCGATGAACGGCCTCAAGAGCAATATGGTGCGCATCGGGCAGAAGCTCAAGGTGCCCGCCGGCCAGGCCGCGCCCAAGGCCGAAACGCCCAAGACCGAACCCGCGGAAGCCGCGCCTGCGCCGGTCGAGACGGCGCCGGCCGAACCGGCGGTCGAAGAGGCCGCGCCGGTCGAAGCGCTGGTCGAGGAAGCGGTCGCCGCGCCGGTTGAACCCCCCGCGCAGGCGGAGGCGACCATGGATTACACCGTGCAGGAGGGCGACGACATCACCGGGATTTCCATCCAGTACGGCGTGGCGGCGGCCAAGATCCGCGAGCTGAACGGTCTCGACGAGATGGATCAGCTCAAGCCCGGCCAGGTGATCAAGCTGCCGGCCGACATCCAGTAATACCAAGTGCGCAAATCTGCGCTCTTTCTGCTAGGCCTGGTGGTTGCGATGCTCGCGGCCCTGGGCCTTGTCGTTTTGTCCTCCGCCGGCGGGGTTAACGCCTTGCGCATCCACCACAACCAGTATTTCTTCCTGGAGCGCCAGGCGCTTTACGTGGCGGCGGGGGTGCTGGTGGCGGTGGCGACCGGGTTTTTCGACTACCGCAAGTGGCGCCAGCACGTGTCGCTCGCGGTGCTCTTTTACGCGGTGGTGGCGGTGCTCCTGGTGGCGGTATTGTTCACGCGCCCCATCAACGGCTCGTGCCGGTGGATCAAGCTCGGGTTCTTCAATCTCCAGCCGGGCGAGCTCGCCAAACTCGCGGCCGTCGTCTGCACGGCCGTGTATCTCGACAAGCTCGCGTGGCGGGTGGAACTGTTCTGGAAGGGCGCCATCGCCTCGGCGGCGATCATGGGGCTTTTGGCGGCGCTGGTGATGGCCGAACCCGACTTCGGCTCCACCATGGTGGTGGGGCTTGCGGGGCTCTTGATGATGTACCTCGCCGGGGTGCGGATTACGCACCTTATCGCCATCGGCGGCCTGGGGCTCGCGACGGTCGGCTGGTACGTGGCCCACAACGCCAACCGCATGGCGCGCATCGTGGCGTTTCTGGCGGCGGTGATGCCGGCTTTGGTGCAGTCGGACGGCAAGGTCGCCGACGAGCCGCTCGATCCGGCGGCGCAGCGGGCCGATTACCAGAGCCGCCAGTCGCTCGTCGCCATCAAGAACGGCGGCATCCGCGGCGTGGGGCTGGGGCAGTCGATGCAGAAGCAGGCGTATCTCCCCGAGGCGCACACCGACTTCATCTTCGCCATCGGCGCCGAGGAGATGGGCCTCGGGTTTTCGCTGGCGGTGCTGGCGCTCTTCATCGCGTTTTTCCTCTTGACTTCGCATATCGCCGCCAACGCCTCCGACCGCCTGGGGCGGTATCTGGCCGGCGGCATGGGGTTTATCGTCTTTTTCCAGGCCATGTTCAATATCGGGGTGGTGTGCCGCGCGCTGCCCACCAAGGGTATGGCGCTCCCGTTTTTCAGTTACGGCGGCACCAACATGCTCAGCGCGTTTTTCGCGGTCGGCACCATCTTTTCGGTAGGCATCCGGGCGCTCAAGGACAGGAGGCGCTGAAATGGCGCCGGAGACGATCGGCGTTTCGGAGCTTACCCGGCGCATCAAGGCGGCGCTCGAAGGCAACTTCGGCGCGGTGGACGTGGAAGGGGAGATTTCGGGCTGGAAGGTCTATCCCTCGGGCCACGCCTATTTTACGCTCAAGGACGAAGGCGCGCAGATCGGCGCGGTGATGTTCGCGGGCGCGCTCAACGCCTGCGTGCAGGCCAAGCTTTTCAAGGACGGCGCCAAGGTCAAGGTGCGCGGCGGCGTGAGCGTCTATCCGCCGCGCGGCAACTACCAGCTGGTCGTCCGGCGCATGAAGCTTTTGGGCGAGGGCGATTTGATGCAGAAGTATCTGGAGCTCAAGGCCAAGCTCCAGGCGGAGGGGCTCTTCGACTCGTCGCGCAAGCGGCCGCTGCCGTATCTGCCCAAACGCATCGGCATCTGCACCAGCGAGGCGGGCGCGGTGATCCACGATATGGTGCGCGTCTTCACGCGCCGCTTTCCGCGCCTCCACATCCGGCTCTTCCCGTGCGTGGTGCAGGGGGCGGAAACGCCCGCGAGCGTGATGCGCGCGCTCGCTTACTTCGCCGGCGAATGGCGACCCGATCTTATCGTGATCGCGCGCGGCGGCGGAAGTTTCGAGGATTTGTTCGCGTTCAACGACGAAGCGCTCGTCAGGGCGATCGCCGCGAGCCCCGTCCCCACCGTGGCGGCCATCGGGCACGAGAGCGATTTTACGCTGGCGGAACTGGCGGCCGACCGCCGCGCCGGCACGCCCTCGATCGCGGCGGAAATCTCCACGCGGGAGTTCGACAAGGAATGGGAGCGCCTGACGCGCTACGAGGCGGCGATGAAGAACGCCATCGTCGCCAAGGGCGAGTGGTTCGCCCAGCGGCTCGATCATCTGGGCGATATTCTCGCCTCGTCGCTTTCCATGTACCGCGAGCGCGCCGCCGCCCGGTTCGAGCGCGCCGCCACCCGCCTGTCGCTCCTCTCGCCCTACGCGGTGCTCGATCGCGGCTATGCCCTCGTGACGGCCTCCGATGGCTCGGTAGTCAAGGACGCGGGCCAAGTGGCGGCCGGGGACGAACTGCAGGTAAAACTGCATCGCGGCGAGCTCAAAGTGACGGCCAAGGGATGAAACGCGCGTTCGATCTAGGCTTGACCGTGGCGCTCTTGCCGGTGTGGGGACTTACGCTCCTCTTGGCGATGGCGGCCGTGTATCTGGTGATGGGGAGACCGGTTTTTTACGTGTCGCCGCGCGCCGGCAAAGACGGCCGGGTGTTCGATTTTTTGAAGCTTAGGACCATGCGCTTGGGGCCGGGGAGCGATGGCGAAAGATTGACGAAATTAGGCAAATTCCTGCGAAAAACCTCAATTGACGAATTGCCGCAACTTTTGCACGTCCTCTCCGGCAAGATGAGTCTAGTAGGCCCGAGGCCGCTACCCGCGCGGTATTTGCCGCGCTACTCGGCCTGGCAGCGGCGGCGGCACGAAGTGCGCCCCGGGATTACCGGCTGGGCGCAGGTCAACGGCCGCAACGCGCTTGAATGGGACGAGAAATTCCGGCTCGACGTGTGGTACGTGGAGCACCGGAACTTAAATTTGGATCTTAGGATCCTGGCGCTGACCGCAAAGAAATGTTTAGATTTTGCTGGCGTAAACCACCCGAAATATGATACAATGGTAGAGTTCAAAGGAGAAACTGACCAATGAGAGACCTATTCATAGTTGGCGCAGGCGGCCTCGGTCGCGAAGCGGTATGGACTGTCGAGCGCATCAACAAGGCGGCTCAACAGCCTTTGTGGCACGTGATCGGCTTTGCCGACGACGACCCCAAGAAGGCGCGAGGCAACTTTGAAGGCTACCCCATGCTCGGGAGCTGCGAACAGGCCTCCAAGGACTATCCGGGCGCTTCGGTGTTCATCGCAGTGGGCGACAACCAGGTTCGCCGCGACATCTACCGGCGGCTGCGCGGGCACGACTTCCCGGCGCTGATCGATCCGAGCGCGCAGGTCGCGCCCACCACCGATTTCCGGCACGGCACCTACATCGCCTGCGAGGCGGTGGTGAGCGTGGGCACCGAGATCGGCAAGTTCGTGATCATCAACGCGCGCGCCGGCGTGGGGCACGACGCCATGGTCGGCGACTTCTGCAACATTTGCCCCGGGGTCACGCTTTCGGGCCACACCGTGCTGGAGGAAGACGTGATGATGGGCGCCAACAGCTGCACCGCGCCCGGCATGAAAGTGGGCAAGGGCGCGCAGGTGTGCGCGGGTACGCCCGTGCTCAAGAACGTGGAGCCGGGCACCACGCTCTCGCCGTTCGGCACGCTCAAAGCCTGATGAAACGGCTAATATATAACGCTCTCTTCGGCGTTGTATATCCGTTTCTCCTGCCGGGCTTCCTCTTGCGGATGTTCCGGCGGGGCGGTTACCGCGCGCGCATGGGAGATCGGTTCGCCTTGTATCCGCAGGCGATCTTGCGCAAACTCGAATCCTATGACGGCTGGGTGTGGATCCATGCCGTGTCGGTGGGCGAGGTGCAGATCGCCGGGCAGCTGATGCGCGAATGGCGCGCGCAGGAGCCGGGCGTCAGGTTCTGCTTTTCCACCACCAGTTCCACCGGCTGGAAAATGGCCGAGAAGGAAGTGGCGGCGGACGATTGCCTCATCTACAACCCGCTCGATTTCCCGAGCTGGGTCAAGAGCGCCATCAAGACCGTGCGGCCGCGCGCGATCGTGCTCACCGAATCGGAGCTCTGGCCCAACTTCATCTGGACGGCGCGCCGCTACGGCATCAAGCTCTATCTCGTCAACGCCCGCGTGAGCGACCGCAGCGCCCCGAGGTACCGGGCGGCCCGCTGGTTCTTCGCGAGCGTCCTCAACGCGTTCAGCCGCATATTCGCGCAGAGCGAACTCGACAAGTCGCGGCTCGTCGCGGCCGGGGCCGAGCCCGGCAAGGTCGAGGTCACCGGCTCGTTCAAGTTCGATGTCGCCCGGCGCAACGCGGCCAAGGAGCGGGAGCTCGCCGCCTGGACCGGCGACGGCGACATTCTCCTCGGCGGCTCCACCTGGCCGGGCGAAGACGAGGTGCTCCTCGGTATCTTCAAAAAGCTCAAGGCGGTCCGCCCCGACGCCAAACTCGTGATCGCACCCCGGCACTTCGAAAAGGCCGACGCGGTGGAGGCCAATATCGCCAAGGCCGGCTTCACTTGCGCGCGGCGCTCCAAGGGCACCGCGGGCGAGGTGTACCTGGCCGACACCACCGGCGAACTCATGGGGCTTTACGGTATCGCCAAGGTGGTGTTCGTTGGCAAGTCGCTATGCGCGCACGGCTCGCAGAACATGATCGAGCCGTGCCTGTGCGGCAAGCCGACCTTGGTCGGGCCCTACACCGAGAATTTCCGCCCGGTGATGGCCGATCTCCAGGAAGGCGGCGGCATCGTGCAGGTCGCGGACGCCGCGGAACTGGAGCGGGAAACGTTGAGGCTCTTTACCGACGACGGCGCTTCGGCCTCGCTGGGGAAACGGGCGTTCGCGGCCGTGGAGCGCCGCAAGGGAGTGGTGCCGAAAGTAGTTTCGGCCATACGCAGGGAGGCAAAATGAAATTTCGCTATTGTTTGCTGGCGGCGCTGGCGCTCGCGGGGTGCAGCAAAGTGGAAAAGCCGGAGACTTCGCCGAGCTTCACCGGCGCGAGGATCGTTTCGTCCTATCTCGCCATTCTCGAAAAGCCCACCGCCACGCGCTGCCTCATCGCCGGCAGCCGCGCCGGCGACTACCGCGAATTCTTCGAGCGCGCCGGCCTCAAGGTCGACAATCTCGACGAGAAGAGCGGCAAGTACGACATGGTCTTTATCGCGGGCGACACCAAGGGCCCGATCGGGATTCTGGTCGACAAGTGCCTGGCGGCCAAAGGCGTGCTGGCGCGGGTGGTGGACGCGCGGGAGAAGCGGATTAACGAACTCGAGACGGAGTTTACGCAGTTCAAGGCCCTGCTGCCGAGCGCCCATCTGTGGATGCCGGGCATCGAAGACTGGCTCCTGGTCGGACGGAGCGAAAGCGCCAAGATCAAGCTTTCGGCGATGATGGAAGTGTTCGCGCGCGAAGACTCCTTCGACGATCTGGACGCGGCCGGGTGTTCGTCGTTGCCGGAACTGTTCGCTTCCTACGTGGGCACGCTCGACGAAGTGCTGCCGGCGTTCGCCGGGCTCGACGGCGCGACGTTGGCGCGGCCGCAGTTTTTCGTGGCCAAGGCGATCCCGGCCATCGGCTGGATCGACGTGGACGAGGCGGTGGACGCCGACGTGATGGCGGCGGTGGCCGCCGAAAGCCGCGCCATGCAGGAAGCGCGGCGCACGGTATTGGAGGGCGGCATTCTCGCCGACGCCCACCAGATCGACGAGGCTACCGAAGCGTGGGCGCGCGCGGCGGCGGCCAATCCTCGCGACCCCATGCTGATCGACCGGCTGGAGCGGCTCTGGAAAAACGCCGACACGTTTTTCCGGGTGGGCAATTTCGCGCTGGCCGCCAAGTGCTACGAAACGTATCTCATGATCCGCCCCGACGATTGGCAAAGCGCCGAGGCGTTGGCGTTCTGCCTCAATCAGCTCGGGCAACGCGACCTTGCCGCGCAGATCCACGACAAGGCGATGCGCCTCAAGGATGGCAATCAGGCTCGATAAGCTGTTCGTCGCTTCGGCGCTGGGCGTGGGCAACGCTGAAACCTGGGCCAATTACCGGGCGCATAACGCGCCGGGCATGCAGGAACTCCCGGGGGATATCCCCGGCCGCGCCATCTGGTTCGGCACCGTGCCGTTCGCGGGCGACGAAGCGCTCACCCGCACCAACCAGCTTTTGAAGCTCGCCTACGACAACCTTGCCGATGCCATAGCGGCGCTCAAGGCGAAGTACGGCGCAGCTCGCGTGGCCATCGTGCTCGGCGCCTCCAATACCGGCATCGACGAGGCCGAGAACCACGTGGACAAGTGGCTGGATTCCGGCGATAAGCCGGCGGCGATGGATTTTTCGATGATCGAGCTCGGCACCCCGAGTCTCTATCTCAAGCAATTGGCAGGCACCTCGGGTCCCGCCTATACGGTAAGCACCGCCTGTTCGTCGGCCACCAAGGCGTTTGCCGCCGCGCGGCGCCTGATCGAGGCCGGCCATGCCGACGCCGCCATCGTGGGCGGGGTGGACGGCCGCTGCCGCTTTGCGATGAACGGCTTTCACGCGCTGGGCGCCTTGAGCGCGGGGCGGTGCCGCCCGCTCGCCGCCGATCGCGACGGCATCAACTTGGGCGAGGGCGTGGCGCTCTTCACCATGGAGCGCGATGTTGGCCGGGTGGAATTGTCAGGCGCCGGCGAATCGAGCGACGCCTACCACGCTACATCCCCCGACCCCGAAGGCCGGGGCGCCGAGGCGGCCATGGCCGGCGCCTTGCGCGATGCGGGCCTAAATAGCCGGGAGATCGACTACATCAATCTCCACGGCACCGGCACCGTGGCCAACGACGACATGGAGATGAAGGCCGTGCGCCGCGTTTTCGGCGAGACTCTGCCCGTGTACGAATCCACCAAGGATCTGACCGGCCATTGCCTGGGGGCGGCGGGCGCGGTGGAAGCCGCCATCTGCTATTTGCGCATCGCGAACGGCTTAAGCAAATCCTGTCTTTCCGCCAGTTTCGCATTCGGAGGGTCCAATGCCGCCATCGTCCTGCACGCTTGAGGAACTGTTGCCGCACCGCGCGCCGATGATCCTCATCGACCGGATCGAAGCTGTGGATCTCGAGGCCAAGACGCTTACGGCCTCGGTGACGATCAAGCCGCAATGGTCGGCCGCGCATACGGCCATCGAGTTCATGGCGCAAAGCGCGGCGGCGCTGGCGGGCTACGGCGATCGCGCCCGCCATCCAGGCCTTCCGGCGCGGCCCGGGTTTTTGTTGGGTACGCGCAAGCTTACGCTTAATATCCCCCGGTTCGAGCCGGGCGAAACATATTTCATCAAGGTGCATAACGAGTTCGGCGACGACGTGGCCGGGAGCTTCAGCTGCACCGTGGAGGACCGGGAGGGCAAGGTTGCGGCCGCGGCCATCATCAACGCCTACCGCCCCCAAGACATCGAAACTTTCATGAAAGGATCAATGCAATGACCACCCCTGCAGTAGGTATCGTAATGGGTTCGGATTCGGATTGGCCGCTCGTCAAGAAGGCTTGCGAAACTTTGGACAAGTTCGGCGTCGGCTACGAGACGCGCGTCATCTCCGCGCACCGCACCCCCGAAGTCGCCATCGAATATTCGCGCACGGCCGAAGCGCGCGGACTCAAGGTGATCATCGCCGCGGCGGGCGGGGCGGCGCACTTGGGCGGCGTCTTGGCGGCGGGTACGGTATTGCCGGTCATCGGCATTCCCGTCGCGGGCGGCGCGCTCAACGGGCTCGACGCGCTCTACGCCACGGTGCAGATGCCCTCGGGCGTGCCGGTGGCCACGGTGGCGGTAGGTAGCGCCGGTCCCGCCAACGCGGCCTTGCTCGCGGTGCAGATTCTGGGTACGGCCGATGCGGACTTGAGGCAGAAGTTCCGCGAACACAAGGCCGAACTCGCGCGCAAGGTGGCGGCGGCCAACGACCGCATCCATCAAGGAGAGTAAGCTTATGGCCGGCGAATACCAGTTTTCGCTCGTCGACGTCACCAAGCAGGTCGGCACCAAGACGATCCTCAAGGACGTCAACTTGAGTTTCTTCTACGGCGCGCACATCGGCGTCATCGGCGGCAACGGCGCGGGCAAGTCGTCGCTCCTCAAGATCCTGGCCGGGCTCGACACCGATCTCGTGGGCACGGTGCAGGTGGCCAAGGGGACGAAGGTCGGCTATCTCCCGCAGGAGCCGGAGCTCGACGATTCCAAGACCGTTGGCGAGGTCGTGGCCGAGGCGGTGGCCCCCATCCACGCCAAGCTCGAGCGCTACGAGGATTTGTGCTGCAACCTCGACGACCCCAAGGCCGAGGCGGAGATGGCGCGTCTGCAGGACGAGATCGACGCGCACGACTACTGGAACATCGATTCGCTGGTGGAGCGCGCGATGGCGGCCATGCATTGCCCGCCGGCCGACCGGCCGGTCAAGGTACTGTCGGGCGGCGAGCGCCGCCGCGTGGCGATTTGCCGGCTTTTGCTCACCGATCCGGACGTACTCCTCCTCGACGAACCCACCAACCACCTCGACGCCGAAACGGTGCAGTGGCTCGAAGAGTACTTGAAGCCGTTCAAGGGTACGCTCATCGTGGTCACCCACGACCGCTACTTCCTCTCGGACGTGACCGACTGGATCTTGGAGCTCGACCACGGCATCTGCTACCCCTACAAGGGCAACTACGAAGAGTGGCTCAAGCAGAAGGAGGCCATGCTCGCGCGCGAGGCCAAGGCCGAGAAGTCGCGCCAGAAGCTGATCGAGAACGAACTCAAGTGGATCCAGACCAATCCCTCGGGCCGCCACTCCAAGAGCCAGGCGCGCGTCAAGCGCTACGAGGAACTGCAGAAGCAGGAGGTTTCGACCCGCGAGGACGATCTCGTGATCCGCATCCCGCCGGGCCCGCGGCTCGGCAATCTGGTGGTGCGGGCCGAGCACGTCAAGATGGCGTTCGGCGAGCGGGTACTCTATAGCGACCTCAACTTCGATCTGCCGCGCGGCGGCATCGTGGGGGTGATCGGCGCCAACGGCGCGGGCAAGACCACCTTGTTCAAGCTCATCACCGGCGAACTTAAACCCGTTTCCGGCACCATCGCCGTGGGCGACACCGTCAAGCTCAGCTACGTGGACCAGGGCCGCAGCGAGCTTAAGGCCGAGCAGACCGTGTACGAGGCCATCACCGGCGGCGGCGAATTCGTGAATCTCGCGGGCAAGACGATGATGAACGGCCGCGCGTACTGCTCGAGGTTCAACTTCCGCGGGCCGGAGCAGCAGAAGAAGGTGGGCGTCCTTTCGGGCGGCGAGCGCAACCGCGTGCACCTCGCCAAGCTCCTCACCTCCGGCGGCAATCTCCTCCTCCTCGACGAACCCACCAACGACCTCGATGTCGCCACCTTGCGTTCGCTCGAAGAAGGCCTCATGGAGTTCGGCGGCTGCGTGATGGTGGTGAGCCACGACCGCTGGTTCCTCGACCGCATCGCCACGCACATCCTCGCGTTCGAGCCCGACGGCCAGACCCATTGGTTCGAGGGTTCCTATTCCGAATACCACGAGTGGCTCTCCAAGCGCAAATGACGCCGGCCTGGTCCATATTGCCCGACGAGTGGAAGCCGATCCTCGCAGATCGGGGGCTAAGACCGTTTCGGGCCGACCAGATCCTGCAGGCGCTCTACCGCGACTACATCCAATCGTGGGACGAGGCCACCACCTTGCCCAAGGACCTGCGCGAGACGCTGAAACAAGAGTTCCCGCTCACTCCCTGCCGGGAGTTGGCGGTAAGCGCTTCGGCCGACGGCACCAAAAAACTGCTCCTCGGCTACGCCGACGGCAACAGCGTCGAAACGGTGCTCATCCCGGCGCGCGAGCGGTTCACCCAGTGCATTTCGACCCAGGTCGGCTGCGCCATGGGCTGCGCGTTCTGCGCGAGCGGCTCGCGCGGAGTGGTGCGCTCGCTTACCACCGACGAAATCGTGGCCGAATATCTCGCCGGCCGCCGCCACGGCGAAATCACCAACATCGTGGTGATGGGCATGGGCGAGCCGTTCAACAACTACGACGAGACCATCCGCGCCTTGAAGCTCGTCAACGCCGGGCGCGGTCCCAACCTCGGCGCGCGGCACATCACCATCTCGACCTGCGGGGTGGTGCCGGGCTTTGCGCGTTTGGCCGCCGAGGGCATCCAGTTCGAGCTTTCGGTTTCGCTCCACGCGCCCACCGACGAGCTCCGCAGCCGCCTCATGCCGGTCAACCGCCGCTGGCCGCTCGACGAGCTCCTCGCAGCCTGCGCCGCCTACACCAAGGCCACCAAGCGCATCATCACTTTCGAATATACCGTGATCGCCGGCGTCAACGATTCGCGCGCCATGGCCGAGGAACTGGCGCGGCAAGTGCGGCGCGTCCCCATGGCCAAGGTCAACCTGATCCCGCTTTCGCCCGTCGAGCACCGGCCCGACTTCAAGACGCCCGACGACGCCACCATGCTCATGTTCCTCGACGTGCTCATGAAGCGCGGCGTCCAGACCATGCTCCGGCGTTCGCGCGGCAAAGACGCCAACGCCGCCTGCGGGCAACTAAGGCTCCACAATCTGAACAGCAAGAAAGAACCATAAGATGATCCCCTACAAGACCTATCTCACCGAGAACGAAGTTCCCGAAGCCTGGTACAACATGCGCGCCGACATGAAGGTAAAGCCGGCGCCGCTCCTCAACCCCGCGACGCTTGAGCCCGTCACCGCCGCCGAGGCCGAGCGGATTTTCTGCAAGGAGTTGGTCAAGCAAGAGCTCGACGAAAACACCGCTTACTTCCCCATCCCCGGCGCCATCCGCGACTTCTACCGGATGTTCCGCCCCTCGCCGCTCATCCGCGCCTACTTCCTGGAGCGCGCCCTGGGCACGCCGGCCAAGATCTACTACAAGTTCGAGGGCAACAACACCTCGGGCTCGCACAAGCTCAACTCCGCGATCGCGCAGGCCTACTACGCCAAGGAACAGGGGCTCAAGGGCGTCACCACCGAGACCGGCGCGGGCCAGTGGGGCACGGCGCTATCGATGGCGTGCGCGTTCTTCGGGCTCGACTGCAAGGTGTACATGGTCAAGTGCTCCTACGAGCAAAAGC
>JAFXST010000071.1 GCA_017525475.1 Kiritimatiellia bacterium
CCCCAAAACCGGCCAACCCGACTTCGCCACGCTCACCATCCGCTACATCCCCGGCGACAAACTGGTGGAGTCCAAGTCCTTGAAGCTCTATCTCTTCGGCTTCCGCAACCATGGCGACTTCCACGAGGATGTCGTGAATATCATCTACGACGACCTTAACAAACTCCTCAAGCCCCAGTATCTCGAAGTCTGCGGCAAATTCGCGGCCCGTGGCGGCATTGCGATCGATCCCTTCGTCAACGGCGGCACCGGCGCCAAGTACCAGGCGCTCGCCAAAGCGCGCTTCGCCGCCTGGCAGGGGGTGCGCGGTTGAATATCTGGGGCGTAACCGGCACCAACGGCAAAACCACCACCACGTGGATCGCCGCCGCCTTCATGCAGGGCGCCTACATCACCACGGTGGAGGCCAATACCCTCAAGCGCCGCTTCTACACCGGCTACACCACGCCGCCGCTGCCGCAGCTCAAGGCGATTTTCGCCGAAATGGCCGCAAACGGCGCGGAAAACTGCGTCATGGAGGTGTCGAGCCACGCCATCCACCAGCATCGTACGGGCGACACCGTATTTGCGGGCGGGGCTTTCCTCAACCTCTCCGAGGACCATCTCGACTACCATAAGACGATGGAGGAGTATTTTAGGGTCAAGCTCGCGTTCGCCGAGCGCCTTAAGCCCGGCTCCCCCTATGTGGTCTGCCTCGACGGCGAAAATTGCGCGCGTATGTACGAGGCGGTCCGCAAACTACCGTTGCGGGTCATCCCGGTCACGCGCGACAATCCCGCCTACGACCTCTCCGAGCTCCAGCTCGCGGGCGACTACAACCGGAGCAACGTCTTGGTGGCGGCGGCGCTCGCCGAAGCGGCGGGAGTGGCGCATGACGACATCCAGCGCCTGATCCCAGGCTTGCGCCCGCGTTGGGGCCGGCTCGAAGAGGTGGCTTGCGCGTCCAAGGCGCGGGTGTTCGTCGATTTTGCGCATACTCCCGACGGGCTCGAGAAGGTGCTTGGCGCCGCTCGCGGCTTTTGTCCGGGGCGGCTTTGGGTGGTGTTCGGCGCCGGTGGCGACCGCGATCCCATGAAGCGCCCCTTGATGGGGGAGGTTTGCGCCCGCCTTGCCGACGAAGTGGTGGTGACGAGCGACAATCCCCGGAGCGAAGCGCCCATGGCGATTATCGGCCAGATTTTGCAGGGTGTCGGCGACCATCGGGCCTATGTCGAACCCGATCGCCGCCTCGCCATCGAGCATGCGCTTCAAGCCGCCCAAGCAGGCGATGTGGTGATCGTAGCCGGCAAGGGCCACGAAACCACCCAGGAGATCAAAGGGGTCAAACATCCCTTCGACGACCGTGCCGTCGTCGCCGCCTATGTGGCGTGCGATTGACCGCGCCTAGGGCCGCAATTTGCCGTGTCTTGGCGGACGGTTTTCAGTGCCGTGGACGACAAAAGAAAATGTATATATACTTTTCGAAAAAACTATATCCTTTTTCCAGAAAAATATATATATATATTTCTGTGAAAAAATCTATACATTTCAAACTTCAACCTTAAAGGCGGCAAAATGCCGCAGGAGGAACCGTGAAAAACATAACTGGCAAAAGGCTAGCGTTCTGCGAGGAGATTAAGTTTACGCTCCACCAAACGAGGCGGGCAGACAAGGCGGGCAAGCCTTGCTATGCGGCCGCGCTAGTGCATGGAACCGACCGCTATTCGCGCGAGAATATCGACATATTGGCGGAGGAGTCGGACATCCGCGATATGGGCATCACCCCCGGGCAGGCGCGAACAGTCGTGGGCGCGGTGGTGGATTTGATGGTCAAGAAGACATTGACCGACGGCGTTACTCGGCGGTTTGGCGATCTTTTCGAGGTGCGGCTCGACATTGCGGGCCGGTTTTCGCGCATCGACGAGCCGTTCGACCCCGATAAACACCGCCTCAAGGTCAACCTGGTGCCGCTTAAGGCGTTGAGCAGCGCCTATGTGCGCAGCGAAATGCCGGTCAACGAGCGTCGAATGCCCAAGGGGCGGATCGACTACGTCACCTACCCGGGCGGCGAGATGGGCGAAGTCAAGGTGGGCGAGGACATTATTGTCCGCGGACACGACCTTTATCTCGACAAGTGCGACACGGTTGCAATCTCGTGGGCAAAGCCCAACGGCGACACCGAGCGCCGCACCATCGGCAACTGGACGGACATGGAGCGGTTCCTCAAGGTGAATACGCCGCAAGAGCTCCGCATCGCCTGGTTTTGGGCCGCCGATGAGGACTTCCGCCTCAAACCCGGCACTTCGGCCAAGCTCTTCGTGGATACGCAAGTCGCCCGCCGCAACCAGAACCGCGGCCGCGGCACCGCGAGCGACATCATCATCCGCCAGTAGCGCCACAGCAGTGTCGACAAACTTTGTGCTTGCAATCCTAGCAGATTTTTGGTATAATACTCTCATCCTTGGATAAAACCTTAGGGGTGATTTTTTGACATAGCGGTCGGGCTTGAGTGTCGGCCGAGTCACGCCACTCTTCTTTTCCGCGCCTTGGAGCGGTGTGCTTAAATGAGTGGGGGTGCGGAGAAGGGTGTTGTAATGAAGCAGACATTATTGGTCATATTGACATTGGCATCGTTGGTTGCAGTTTCCGATACATGGAAAGATACTAATACTGGCTATACTTGGCAATATAGGGTTATTGACGATACGGTGGAGATTTATGGAGAATATCCTTACGACATTTTTTCTGAACATGCGGTATGGCCTTCTCCAACGGGAGCGTTGGCAATCCCTGCTTCCATTGAAGGACATTCTGTGACGAGCATCGGGGGTGGTGCGTTCCTCAATTGCAGCGGCTTGACGAGTGTGACGATACCTAATAGTGTGACGAACATCGGGTCTTATGCGTTCGTCGGTTGCAGCGGGCTTACTAGCGTGACGATACCGAATGGTGTGACGAGCATTGGGGATAGCGCGTTCGCGGCGTGTAGCGGCTTGACGAGTGTGACGATACCGGATAGTGTGACGAACATCGGGTCTTCTGCGTTCAACGGTTGCACCGGACTTACGAGCGTGACGCTACCAAACAGCGTGATGAGTATCGAGTCTTATGCGTTCTATGATTGTAGCGGGCTTAATAGCGTGACGATTCCCGGCGGCGTGACGAGCATTGGGGATAGCGCGTTCGCGGCGTGTAGCGGCTTGACGAGTGTGACGATACCGGATAGTGTGACGAACATCGAAGCAGATGCGTTCAGTGGTTGCAGCGGTATTACGAGCGTGACGATACCTGACAGTGTCACGAACATCTGTGGTAGTGCGTTCTCCGGTTGCAGCGGCTTGACGAGTGTGACGATTAATCAGGCAGTTTGCAATTCCAGACTTTCGAATATCTTTCCATCAGCATATAGCACAATCGCAAATGTTGTTATCTCAGCTTCCGTAACGAACATCGGGTCGTCTGCGTTCTATGATTGTAGCGGGCTTACTAATGTGACGATATCGGATGGCGTGACGAGCATCGGGCGTTATGCGTTCTTCGGTTGTAGTGGGCTTACGAGCGTGACGATACCGGATAGCGTTACGAGCATCGGGAGTTGTGCGTTCAATGGTTGTAGCGGCTTGGCAAATGAAGATGGCCTAGTGATTGTAAGGGATGTAGTCTATGGGTATTATGGTGATGGTGACAAGGTGACGATACCGGATAGCGTGACGAACATCGGAGAAGATGCGTTCTTCGGTTGTAGTGGGCTTACGAGCGTGACGATACCCGACAGCGTAACGAGCATAGGGAATCAGGCGTTTTACAATTGCTCTTCGCTAGTAGATATTAAGTTGACAGATAGTGTGACGCAGTATGGTACAAGTTGTTTTGAGGGTTGCCCAGCCTATACGCTGGCTTTGTATCGGGCATTGTTCGGCGGTGGCAATGGAACGGCGCAGAAAAACGAGGTGGCGCTTACGGTCACGAATGTGGTGGTTCACTATGTGAGCACGAGCACGCAAAACGATTGGGTGGCGCCGATGGATGCCGGGTTTGTGAATATTGTGGGCGAAGTGGGCGCAGGCTCGGCGGTGGCGATTGCGCCAACCTGGGCAGAGAAGTACGAGGGGTTTGCGGATCGGTTTGGCACCGACTTTACCGCCGCCCTGACCAAGGAGACCGGCAAACGCGATGCGGCGGGCAACAAGATGTTTGTGTGGCAGGATTATGTGGCGGGGACGGATCCGACCAAGGAGGACGATGTATTTACCGCGTCCATAACCTTTGATGCGGACGGCAAGCCGCAGATTGCCTATTCGCCCGAGTTCGCCGACCCGGATGAAGCGGCCAAGCGCAAGTATACGACTTACGGCAAAGTCAAGCTGAACGACCAGGCCTGGACCGAGATGCCCGAGGGAGAAGAAGAAAACTACAACTTCTTCAAGGTCAAGGTCGAAATGCGCTAACGTATTGCGGCGCGATTGCCGCGCCGCGTCGCCCCGCCTAACTCCTAAACTTCCCGCTTGCAATCCGGGCGGGGATATGGTATAATATGCGGCATGAAACCCACGACGGTACCCAAGACCAATGCGCTGAGGGCTTTGGATGCGGCCAAAGTCGCATACGAAGTGCGGTGTTACGACTATACGGAGCACGGCGGCACCATCCAGGCGGCGACCGGACTGGGGCTTGACCATCATGCCACAATCAAAACGCTGATTCTGGAGGACGAGGACAAGAAGCCGTTTGTATGCCTGATGCACGGCGACTGCGAAGTTTCGACCAAGAACCTGGCGCGAGCGCGCGGTTGCAAGACGGTGACGATGTGCGAACGGGCCACGGCCGACCGGCATTCGGGATACCACGTAGGGGGGACGTCGCCGTTCGGCACGAAAAGGCGCATGACGGTATATGTCCAGAAGTCGATCTACGGCCTTGGCGAAATCTACATCAATGCCGGGCACCGGGGGATTCTCGTGGCCATGCGGAGTTGCGATTTGGACAAGGCGCTGCCGGGGCTGACGGTGCCGGTAGATGCCGTGGCCTGATGGGGGGCGCCACGCCGCCCCACGGCCCCGCCCCCGCCCGCGTCACCCTCTTCGCCCTCGACGAAGCCAACTTGCCGAAATAGCGGTTAGCATTTAGCAGCTAGCAGATAGCGAGCCGCACTTTGCGCTTGACGGGAGGGGCGGGTTATGGTATAATACCTTGTCAATGGGAAAAGTAGCGAGAGAAGGGTTCCGGTGCCGCGGTTGCGGGGCGTGTTGTCGCATCAAGGACGGGATCGTACGCGTATCGGACGCGGAAATCGCGCGGATCGCGGCGTTCCTGGGCGTTTCCGAGGCGGAGTTCATTGACCGCGAAACCGAGGTGGCCCCCGACCGGAAAGGACTGATGCTCAAGAGTTTGGGTGACGGCGCGTGCGCGTGGCTCTCGGGCGACAACCGCTGCCGGATCCATCCCGTGAAGCCCGACAAGTGCCGCACCTTCCCGTTCGAGTGGACCAACCCCGATTCCGCCACGGTCTGCCCTTGCCTCAAGTCCCGGCGGCAGGGCGCCCGGGGCGGAAATCAGCAATTACCCTATTGACTTTTGGGGGGTAAATTTGGTATTATATCCGTACCTAACGGCGAAAAGGGCGGGTGCCCTCGGCTGCCGGGCGGTGGAAACAAAGTAAGGAAAGCAATCAGATGGAACTCTATGTTGGTAACCTCGCGTACGCGACGACTGACGATGGACTCAAGGCGGCGTTCGCGGCATTCGGCGAAGTTACCGCCGTTCGGGTAGTGACCGATCGCATGACCGGTCGGAGCAAGGGATTCGGCTTCGTCACGATGCCCGACGCCACGCAGGCGCAGGCGGCGATCGACGCGCTGAACGGCCACGAAATCGACGGCCGCACGGTGCGCGTGAACGAGTCGCAGCCCAAGCCGCGCGAAGAGCGCAGGGGCGGCGGCTTCCGCGGCGGACGCGGCGGCTTCGGACGCGGCGATCGCGGCGATCGCGGACCCCGGCGCGAAACCCGCTGGTAAAGACGACAAGGGCGCGGTGAAAACTGCGCCCGTCTTTTTTCCTTGCCGATGTTCGGGGCTATGGAAGAGATCGCCTGGGATCGCGACGACATGCGCGATATCCTCGCGCGCGACCGGCGCTACCATTCGCGCGCGTACGAATTTTTGCAATACGTCATCGACCGCCTGGCCGCCGCCAAGGGCGAGCATGCGCACTTGAACGCCACGGAACTGACCTACGGCTTTATCGATATCGCGCTCGACTATTTCGGACCGCTGGCGTTCGCGGTGGTGGACGGCTGGGGCGTGCACGAAGGCGCGGATCTGGGCGAGCTGATGCGCAACCTCGTGGAATCGGGTCGCGCCGGCAAGGACGAGGGCGACCGCTACGAAGATTTCGCCGACGGTCCCGATCTCGCGGACGCGCTCAAGTCGCCGTATTCGTCGTGACGCGGCTCAGGCAGTTCGGCTTTTCGCCCGGCGGCGACGACACGTCGGGGATCGCGCGGATCGTTTCGGCGCACGGCGACTACTACCACTTGGTGTGCGACGAGGCGGCGGGCGAAGTGCTGGCGCGCAAGAAGAAAAGCGCTTTTCTGCGCCCGGGCGCCGTCAAGCCCATGACCGGCGACTTCGTGCGCTTTACTTACAACCGCCAGGGCGAGAGCATGATCACCGAGGTGCTGCCGAGGTTTTCCAAGTTCGAGCGCAAAGACCCCGCCGCCCGCCGCCAGGCGCAGACGCTGGCCGTCAACTTCGACGTCTTGCTCATCATGATGGCGGTCAACGAAGATTTTTCGCTCCCCCGGCTCGAGCGGTACCTCGCGCTCGCCGAGGAGGTGGGCCGGGCGGAAGTGGCGGTGGTGCTCACCAAGTGCGATCTGGGCGAGCGCGAGGTCGATGCGCCCGTCAAGGTGATCAAGCTTTCGTGCCGGACGGGCCAAGGCCTCGAGGAAATCCGCGCGCTCGTCCGGCCCGGGCGCACCGCGGCGCTGGTGGGGAGTTCGGGCGTCGGCAAATCGACTTTGGTCAACACGCTCGCGGGCGCCGAATGGCAGGCGGTGCAGGAAGTGCAGGAGTGGAGCGGCAAGGGGCGGCACACCACCACCTCGCGCGAGCTCATCATGCTCCCCGACGGCGCCATGGTGGTGGATACGCCCGGCATCCGCGAAATCGGCCGGGTGGGCGAGGAGGAGGCGGAACTCGCCAAAGGCGCCGCCTCCCACCGCTATCGCCTCAAGTAGGCGATTGGCCCTTGATTTTTGGCGGCGGATGTGGTATAATACTCTTTAACCTATGGAAGTATTCGGTTACGAGTTCAAGGATACGCGGCTCCTCGACAGGGCGCTGACCACCCCCTCGTACCGTACGCTCGAACCGGGCGCGGCCGACAATCAGCGGCTGGAGTTCCTGGGCGACACCATTCTCCAGATGCTCGCCACCGAATACGTATTCAAGACCTTCCCCGACGACGACGAGGGGCGCCTTACCGCGCGGCGCAAGCACATGGTGAGCGCGGCGGTGCTGGCGGCGGCGGCCGGGCGGATGGGGTTGATCAAATACCTCAAGATGTCGGCGCAGATGGCCGGTTCGCAGCCGGCCGACAAGTTTCTGGCCGATGCGGTGGAGGCGGTGGCGGGCGCCATTTGGCTCGACGGCGGCTGGGAGGCCGCCAAGGCGGCGTTCGACGCGCTCGGGCTCGTGGACGACGCCTCGCCTTCGGAATGGGTGGACAACTACAAAGGGGAGCTGCAGCTCCGCTCCCAGGCGATGACGCCGCCGCGGCAGCCGCGGTACGAGCTCTTGGGCACGAGCGGCAAGTCGCACGAGCCGGTGTTCAAGGTGAAGGTGGCGGTGGAGGGCCTGGGCGAGGCCGAGGGGACGGGCCGCACCAAGCAGGGCGCGCAGATGCAGGCCGCCAAACGGCTTCTGGAGGCGATTTCGTAAATTTCAACCATCACTTAAGGATCGAGGGACAGATACGATGAACGTAACGCAAGAACAACTGGCCACGACGGCCAACGAGATTCGGGCGCTCTGCGCCGATATGGTGGACAAGGCCAATTCGGGGCATCCGGGCGCGCCGTTGGGGATGGCGGACGTCGCCACGCTGTTGTGGCTCAAGTATTTCAATTTCGACGTCAAGGATCCCGGGTGGATGGGGCGCGATAGGCTGGTGTTTTCGGGCGGGCACGCTTCGAGCCTCGCCTATGCGCTCTTCCATTTGGCGGGCGTGGGGGGACTCACGATGGACGAGCTCAAGAGCTTCCGCCAGTTCGGGAGCCGCTGCGCGGGCCATCCCGAGCGCGGGGTGATGCCGGGCGTGGAAGTGACTACCGGCCCCCTCGGCCAGGGCATGGCGATGGGCGTAGGGTTGGCGCTGGCCGCCAAGAAGCTCGCCACCGGCAACAAGACGTTCGTCTTCTGCGGCGACGGCGACATGCAGGAAGGCATCAGCCACGAGGCGTGCAGCTGGGCGGGAGCGATGAAGCTCGACGATCTGGTGATGATCTACGATTCCAACGGCATCACCATCGAGGGCGCCACGGATCTTGCGATGGCCGACGACACCAAGAAGCGCTTCGAGAGCTACGGCTGGAAGGTGTTTGCGTGCGACGGCCACGACTTCGCCGATATCGACAAGGCGCTCAAGCGCGCGATCCGGACCAAGGGCGCGCCGGTGCTCGTGATCGCCAAGACGGTGATCGGCAAGTTCGCGCCTACCAAGGGCGGTTCGGCCGCTTGCCACGGGGCTCCCCTGGGCGCGGAAGAGACTCGGGGGCTCAAGCTCGCGCTCGGTCTCGACCCCGAAAAGAGCTTTGCGGTGAGCGATAGCGTCTACGCGCTCTTCGCCGGGCGCGCCGCCGTCTGCCGCCGCCTCGCCAACAAGTGGCGCCGCGCGCACGGCAAGTGCGAGGGCGCGATGCCCGACGCCGGGACGATGGTCAAGGCGCTGCCCAAGTTCGAACCGGGCAAGAGCGTGGCCACCCGCTCGGCCAACGAGGAGGCGATGAGCGCCTTGGCGCCGCTGGTGCCGGGGCTCGTGGGCGGTTCGGCGGATCTGGGGCCGTCCAACAAGACGGTGATGAAGGGCCTCGGGTTCGTGTCGCCCGGCGATTTCGCGGGGCGTAACATCCACTACGGCATCCGCGAACTCGCGATGACGGCCATGGCCAACGGACTTACGGCCTTCGGCGGCGGCGTGCGCGGGTACGGCGCCACGTTCTTCGTCTTCAGCGACTACTGCCGCCCGGCGATCCGCCTTGCGGCCATCATGGAGCTGCCGTCCATCTTCGTCTTCTCGCACGACAGCTTCTACGTGGGCGAAGACGGCCCCACGCACGAGCCCATCGAACAGCTGGCGGCCATGCGCACCATGCTCGGCGTTTTGACCTTCCGCCCCTGCGACGCCAACGAAACGGCCTACGCCTGGGTGGAGGCGATCCGCAACACGCAGGGCCCGACGTGCATTTTGACGACGCGCCAGAGCGTGCCGGTGCTGCCCGGGACGAGCTACGAGGGCGTGGCCCGCGGCGCCTACGTGATCTACGAAGGCGGCTACCAGAACGAAGTCGTGAAGCAGCAGGGCACGCGCGAGCGCACGGTGCTGTTCATCGCGAGCGGCTCGGAAGTGGCGCTCGCCATCGAGGCCGCCAAGCTCCTCGAAAAGGACGGCAAGCTCGTGCGCGTGGTGTCCATGCCTTCGCAGGAGCGCTTCCTCAAGCAGGACATGGTCTATCGCGACAGCGTAATCCCGCCCGAGATGAAAAAGCGCGTGGTGGTGGAGGCCGCGAGCCGCTTCGGCTGGGATCGCTTCCGGCTCGATTTCTCGACCACCCGCTTCGTGACCATCGACCACTACGGCGCCTCGGCGCCCTACAAGGTGCTGGCCGAGCAGTTCGGCTTCACGCCCGAGAAGGTCTACCGCATTGCCAAGGAGATCGCCTAAAATGGAATTGGGGGAACTTACCGCCATTTCGCCCATCGACGGGCGGTATCTGGGCAAGTGCGCCGAGCTTAAGGAGATTTTCTCGGAGTTCGGGCTCATCAAGCGGCGCGTGCTCGTGGAGTGCGCCTGGCTGGAGGCGCTCTGCGACGCCAAGGCGATCAAGGAGTGCAAGGCGCTCAAGGCGGCCGAACGCAAGGAGCTGAGGGCGATCGCCGCCAACTTCAGCGTGGACGACGCCGCGCGCGTCAAGGAGATCGAAAAGACGACCAACCACGACGTGAAGGCGGTGGAATACTTCCTCAAGGAGAAGGTGGCGCCCACGAGCCTCGCGAGCCGCTCGGAGTTCGTCCATTTCGCCTGCACCTCCGAGGATATCAACAACATGTCGCACGCGCTGATGCTCCGCGACGGCAAGGCGGTGCTGCGCGCGCAGATGGACGAGCTGGCGAAAAAGCTCGCGGAGATGGCCAAGGCCACGGCCAAGGTGCCGATGCTCGCGCATACGCACGGCCAGCCAGCTTCGCCCACCACCGTGGGCAAGGAACTGGCGGTGACGGTGGCGCGGCTCAAGCGCCAGGCGGCCGAGATCGACCGGCTGGTGATGCCCGCCAAGATGAACGGCGCCGTGGGCAACTTCAACGCGCACTTGTCGGCCTATCCCGACGTCGATTGGGAAAAGCTGACGGGCGGGGTGATCGCCAAACTAGGATTGCGGCAGAATCAGCTCACCACCCAGATCGAGAGCCACGACGGCATCGCCGAGCTGTTCGACGCCATCTGCCGCTGGAATTCGGTGCTGCTGGACTTCGACCGCGACGTGTGGATGTACGTGTCGATGGGCTACTTCAAGCAGAGGACGGTGAAGGGCGAGATCGGCTCATCCACGATGCCGCACAAGGTCAATCCAATCGACTTCGAGAACTCCGAAGGCAACCTGGGCATGGCAAACGCCGTCCTTGGATTCATGGCCAGGAAGCTTGCGATCTCCAGGATGCAGCGCGACCTTACCGATTCGACGACCTTGCGGAACATGGGCGTGGGATTCGGCTATACGCTGATCGCCATCCGCTCCACCCTCAAGGGCCTCGGCAAGCTGGAGCTCAACGAAGCGCGCCTGCAGGCCGACCTCGACGGCAATTGGGAGGTGTTGGCCGAGCCCATCCAGACGGTGATGCGCAAGGTGGGGATGGACCGTCCCTACGAGCGGCTCAAAGAGCTTACGCGCGGCCGCCGCGTGGACGCCAAGATCATGCGCGAGTTCGTGGAAGCGCTCCCGCTGCCCGCCGCCGACCGCAAGCGCCTGTTGGCGCTGACGCCGGACAAATACGTAGGCCTCGCCGAAAAGCTCGCCAGGTACGCATGGGAGTGATCCTGCCGAGCGAACGCAAGACGCTGAAGGCGAGGGTTTTTCTCGCGCTCGTCTACAGCGTCCTCGCGCTCGGTGCGGCGACCATGGCGTATCCCTTTGCGGTGATGATCGCCGCAAGCATGTCGTCCAACTACGACTACCAGCGCCACAGTCCGTATCTGCGCGCTTGGGCAAGTCCCGCCGACCGCTATATGCGGTTCTTGGCCGGGATCTTCCGCACCTTCCCGCGCGAAGTCTTCCCCGAGGCGCCGGAACATTGGACGGCGTGGGAGGAAGTGGCCAAGGATCGCGAGGGGGTGGAAAAGCTCTTCCGGAACCGGGGCGAGTCGGCCGGGGACAATAGCTTTCTCAAGTCGCTCGCGCAGCTCGACGACAGGGAACTTGCCTGCAACTACGACGCGCGCGACGTGGCCGGCTTCGTCAAGGCGCGCTACGGCACTTTGGACAAACTCAATGCGGCCTGGCCCGTGCCGCACCGGAGCTTTTTCGACGTTTCCTTCGCGCTCGAGTCGCGCGGCCGCGCGACGCCGGGCGCCAAGCTCGACGACTGGTACCGCTTCCAGCGCGAGTACCTGCAGCGCGCCGAGGCGCGGGGCGATTTCGTCTCGCGCACCATGCCGCGCGATCTTGCGGCCCACGCGTCGGCGATCCGCCAGGCGCTCAATGCGCAGTTCGAGCATCACGGCTGGCGCGACTTTCTCTTGGGGGCGTTCGCCAACTACCGGCTCGTCGGCGACTATCTCTTTTTGCGCGGCCGCGCGTTTTTCAATACGATCGTACTCGTGGCGCTGTCGCTCTTGGCGTCGCTCACCGTCAATCCCCTGGCGGCGTACGCGCTGTCGCGCTTCCGCATGCCCGGCACCGAGAAGATCATCCTCTTTCTCCTCGCCACCATGGCGTTCCCCGCGGCGGTGACGGCGATCCCCGGGTTCCTGCTCATCCGGGATCTCGGACTCCTCAACACGTTTGCGGCGCTGGTGCTGCCCGGCGTCGCGAGCGGCATGGGGATTTTCATCCTCAAGGGCTTTTTCGACGCGCTCCCGCGCGAGCTCTACGAAGCGGCCGCCATCGACGGCGCGGGCGAGTGGACGGTGTTCGCCCGCATTACGCTGCCGATGACCACGCCCATCCTCGCCGTCAACGCGCTCAATTCGTTCATCCACGCCTACTCCAGCTGGGAGTGGGCGTTCCTCGTGTGCCAGAGCGAAAGCCATTGGACGCTGGCGGTGTGGATGTACCAGCTCTCGCAGACGTTCGCCCACCAGCCGTGGTGCGTGATGGCCGGTTTCGTGCTGGTGTCGCTGCCGACGGCGGCGGCGTTCCTCCTGTGCCAGCGCGCGATCTTGAGAGGAATAGTGCTTCCCAGCATGAAATAACCGTTGCAAAATGGAACGATTTTTGATATAATACTACCCGAAAATCTGGAAACGGAGTCTAAAAAGAAAATGGCAGATATCGACAGCATGGCAAAAGAGCTTTCGGCAAAGGCGGATGCGCAGGACTTTGCCGGGGCGTTCGAGCTCGTAAGGAGCAACCTCGCGGAATTCGGCAAAGTGCTTACGCCCGCCGGCGTGCGCGACGCCTTGAAGAAGAGCACGTCCTCGCGCACCTACGCTTCGTTCGTCGACGCGGCCGAGTTCGGCGCGCTGCCGCTCGAGGATTCGTTCGCCCGGCTGGAGAAGCTCTTGTCGTTCGCCGAGGGCTCGCTCGTCCTCTCCAAGGCCTGGGGTCTCGGCAAGGTCAAGCGCATCGACGACTTCTACCGCCGCATCACCGTGGATTTCAAGATGAAGCGCGGCCACCAGTTCTCCTACGCGGCCGCGTGCGACATGATCGTTTCGGCGCCCGAGAACCATATTCTCGTCCTGCGCGAGGCCGACCCCGCGGCGTTCGAGGCGATGCTCAAGGAGCGCAAGGCCGAATTCGTCAAGCGCGTGGTCGAGAGCTACGGTGGCGTGTCGCTGGTGCGGCTCGAGGACATTTGCGTGGCCAACGGGTTCGTGAAGAAGCAGAACTGGAAGGAATTCTGGGAGGCGGCGCGCAAGGAGATCGCCAAGGACAAGTGCGTGAAGCTCCCCGTCAAGCGCACCGACCCCATCGAGGTCAAGGCGCAGGCCGAGGATTATTCCGACAGCTGGCTCACCGCGTTCTCGCACGAAACCGACCCGCAGCTCATCCTCGCGGGCGTCAAGGAGTACCTGGCCGTCAAGAAACCGCTTACCGACGCGGTCAAGGCCATGTTCGAAACCCGCCTCGCGTTTGCGGTCACGGCCGCGCGCAAGGTGAACGACGCGCTCTACGCGCGCCTCGCCTCGCTCGTTTCGCACCTCCGGTTCCAGACGCCGCCCGCGGCGGAAATGCGCGCCTATCTCAAGGAGCGTTCGCGCTTCGTGCAGGCGGCCGCGGCGCTGCCGGCGAGCGAAGTGGGCAACCTCGTGCGCTTCCTCGCCGATAGCGAAGAGACGCGCTCGCTCGTCTACCGGCACCTCCCCGAGCTTTGCTACGCCGCGGTGCAGGAAGTGATCCGCGAGTTCGGCAACGATCCGGCCTGCCGCGCCGCGATCGGCGCGCTCGTCAAGTCGCCGGGCGCACCCGCGACGCTCGTCGCGCTCATCGCCGGGCGCTACGCCGACTTCGCCGCGTGGGCGGAACTGCCGCCGCTCGCCACCATCGTGATGCACGCCATCGCCCTCGGCGAAGGCCGCCAGAACGGCGAGACGCTCAGGATGCAGAATATCGTCCGCCGCCTCTTCGCCGACCGCAAGTGGCTGGAAGACACGTTCTCGCGCCTCGACGCCGATTCGCAGAAGCTCGTGTTCGAGCGCTTCCAGGCGTCGCTCGGCTGGGAGTCGGCCGCGCAGCACATCATCGTCACGCGCATGGCCAAGCTCAACCCCGAGCTCGCCAAGTTCGTGGTCAAGACCGAGCGCAAGAAGGAGTACGCGCGCCTCACCAGCTACCGGAGCTTCGCGCTCAAGAAGCAGGAGTACCTGAAGCTCATCAACGAGGACATGCCCGAGAACATCCGCAAGATCGAGTTCGCCAAGGGCTTCGGCGACCTCTCGGAAAACGCGGAATACCAGTACGCCAAGGACGAGCAGCGCGCGCTCATGCAGAAGCAGACGCTGATGCAGGCCGATCTCGAGGCGGTCAAGCCCTCCAATTTCGAAGACGCCACCTGCGACGAGGTGATGCCCGGCGTAATGGTGACCATCCAGACCGACGAGGGCGGCAAGACCTACGCCATCCTCGGCGAGTGGGACAACGACGTGGAGAAGGGCATCCTCTCGCAGAAGGCGCGTTTGGCCGAGAACATGCTCGGCAAGAAGGAAGGCGACAAGTTCGAACTGCCCGGCGCCGAAGGCGAGGTCAAGTTCGGCATCGTCAAACTTATTTCGCCCTTGACCCAGGAAATCAAAGATTGGATGAAACTTCCGGAAGGAGTACAGATATGAGCACCAAAAAGCCTGCCGTAAAGCCCCAGCCGCCCAAAGTGACGGCCAAGAAGCCCATGACTCCCGAGGAAATGCGCCGGTTCGTGATGGGCATCGCCGACGAGAAGAAGCGCGAGGCCGTGGCCATCGACAACCGCGAAGACGACTTTGGCGGCATTACGCTCTCCAAGCGTCCCGAATCGCGTTCGTCCAAGGGGAGAAAGACGGTGGAGTTCCCGGCCGCCGACCTCAAGGAATTCCGCAAGCTGCTCCTCAAGGAACGCGAGCGCGCGTTAAGCGGCGTGGACGCCATGAAGGCCACCGGCTTCAACGAGTCCGAAGACCGCGAGTCCGACGGCGGCGACGGCACCAACCAGACGTTGCGCCTCCAGGCCCTGGGGCAGATGGGGAGCATCAACACCACCATCCACAAGATCGAAGAGGCTCTGCACCGCATCGACGAGGGCACCTACGGCATCTGCACCGCCTGCGGGCAGCTGATCCGCAAGCCCCGGCTCCTCAACCAGCCGTTCGTCACTACCTGCATGGAGTGCCAGAACGCGATGGAGAAGAGCAAGCGCTGATGCGGCAGCGGCTGGTTGCGTTGGTGGCGGCGCTCAATCTGGCGTTCGTCGACCAAGTGATCAAGGAAGCCGCCATCGTGCGGCTCAAAGGCCACGGCGCCGTCGAAGTGATCGGCGGCCTCTTCAATCTGGCATACGTGGAGAACCGAGGTTGCGCCTGGGGGATGCTGCAAGGCCAGGTATGGCCGCTCGCGGCGTTCGGGATCCTGGCGCTCGTTTTCCTCGTGTGGAAGCAAAAATCGATCTTCGGCACCGCCGTTCTGACGCCCGCCATCCTCTACGCCGGCATCGCCGGCAATCTTCTCGACCGGCTCTTCCGCGGGTTCGTGGTGGATATGTTCGATTTCCATTGGGGTCTAAATCACTTTCCCTGCTTTAATCTGGCGGACGCGTTCATTACGGTCGCCGCCATCCTGATGCTTGCCGATGAGGCGAAACGCCTATATCTTGGCCGGGCCCACGGCAAGCGGTAAAAGCGCCATCGCCGCCACGCTCGCTCGCGAAATGGGCGCGCGCATCCTCTCGGCCGACTCGATGCTTGTCTACCGGGGCATGGACATCGGCACCGCCAAACCCTCCCTCGAAGAACGCCGCGAATTCGGCATGGGCGGGGTGGATATCGTGACTCCCGCCGAAGAATTCTCTTCGGGGCGGTGGCTCGCGGCGGCGCGCGCGTGGGCCTCCGAAGTGCCGCGCGAGACTCCGCTCGTCATCGTGGGCGGCACGGGCCTTTACTTCTCGGCGCTCTTGCGCGGGCTCGACCGGCGCTGGGAAACGCCGCCGCCCGCCTACCCGGTGATCAAGATCGAGCGCGCGGAAGTGCGCGCGCGCATCGCCGCACGTTTGGACGCCATGTTCATGGCGGGTCTCGAGGCCGAAAAGGCGCGTTTGCACGCGCAATACCGCGTTTGGTCGCGCACGGCGGCCTTGGCCATAGGCTATCGCGAAGGGGACGACCGGGAGCGGATTTTCGTCCGTACCTGCCAGCTGGCCAAGCGCCAGGACACCTGGTTCAGGCACCAGGCCACCCCCATCTACGTGAAGCCCACGGTCGAATCGGTGCGGCGCTGCTGGCAAGAAAAAGGGCCGTGGGTGGTAGACATCTGACCCGGGAATATGATATAATATACCAAAACTTTCAAAACAACCTAAGGAGACAAAAACAATGAAGTTCTCGACTATGACTGCGGTGGCGATGGCCGCTTGCGCGCTGACCCTCACGGGCTGCAAGTACGACAAGGCTGCCAAGGGCGGCGCCATCGACGATCCCAACGCCATGAGCGACATCAGCGGCAGCGATATCGACGGCATGGCCTCGGGCGACCTCAACGACCTGGTGGGCGAGCGGCGCTTCGAGGATATGTACCAGAAGTGCACCGACGTAGCCTTCGAGCCCGTCTACTTCGGGTTCGACTCCACCGTGGTGGCCGATGGCGAAATCGGCAAGATCGAGGCCGTGGCGCAGCACCTCAACGACCGTACCGAGCGCGTAGTGGTGGTCGAAGGCCACTGCGACGAGCGCGGTTCCAACGAATACAACCTTTCGCTGGGCGAGAATCGCGCCATCATCATCCGCAATTACCTCGTGCAGAACGGCATCGGCGCCGAGCGCATCCAGACGCGCAGCTACGGCGAAGAGAAGCCGGCGATCGAGGGCCATGACGAGTCGGCGTGGAGCCGCAACCGCCGTGGCGAATTCGGCATCTACACCACCAAGTAATGTTTAGCGGCATAGGCGGCGGCGAGTGGCTGGTGCTGCTCGCCGTGCTGCTGGTAGTAAGCGGCCCCAAATCGCTGCCCGGAGCGGTACGCAGTTTGGGGCGCTGGTATGCCCGGTTCCGGCGCATGGCCGAGAACCTGCGCCGCGAAATCCTCGACATGGACGCGTCGCGCCCGAGCATCGATGACAAATTCCCGCAATGATCCCGAACGCCCGCTCCTCGAGCACCTCCTGGCGCTGAGGGACATGTTCCTCTTCGGCGGCGTCGCGTGGCTGGTCTGCGCGGTGCTGGCGGGGGTCGGTTCGCCATGGGTGCTCGCGCTCCTCAAGGCCCCGGCGGCGGGGTGCGAGGAAATGCTCCAGGGGCTCGATCTCACGAGCGGCATTTCGGCCATCATCGCGATTTCGCTGTGGGGCGGCACGGCTTTGGCGTTTCCGTTCCTGGCGTTTGCGGTTTTGCGCTTCGTCTTCCCCGCGCTCACCGCCCGCGAAAAGACGGTGCTCTTGGCGGTGCTCGTGTCGGGTACGGTATTGTTCCTCGCAGGCACCGTGCTCGCCTACCGCGAGACGCTGCCGCTCGTGGTGGGCGTATTTAGGCAGATCAACGATTGGGTGGGACTGCCAGTCAACACCATCCGCATCGAAGGCTATATCGCCATCGCCCTCAAGACCATCATCGCCTTCGGGCTCGTCTTCCAGCTGCCGCTCGTGATTTTCGTGCTGGGGCTTTTTGGCGTGGTGACGAGCGCAGCGCTCAAAACCTACCGGCGCCATGCGATCGTGGCGAGCTTCGCCATCGCCATGTTCCTGACGCCGCCCGACCCCATGAGCCAGATCGTCATGGCCGTGCCGCTCTGCCTGTTGTACGAACTTTCGGTGTGGGCGGTATATCTCAAGGAGAAGGCCTCCCGGTGAAGGGCAAGTTTTCGGTAGCGCTGAGCTTCCTCATGCTGATCGCTTTGGGCGCCGTGGCGCTGGCGTTGCCCGTATGCCGCGTTTCCGGCCAATGGGGCGACGTTATGACTTCGGCCTTCACCGCCTGTTCGGCCGTTTGCGTAACCGGCCTTACGGTGGTGGATATCGCCGGCACCTTTACGTTTACGGGCCAGATCGTGCTCTTGACGCTGGTCGAGGTGGGGTGCTTGGGGCTCATGATGTGCGGCACGTTTTTGATGATCGCCATTGGCCGGCGGCTGTCGCTCTCGTCCGAGTTTTCGCTGATGAACGCCTACGGGGTGGAGCAGGTCAAGGGCGTCAAGTCGCTGATTTTGTGGGTCATCTCCTCCATGCTGGTTTTCGAGCTGTTGGGCGCGGCCGCCCTCTACTGGAAGCTCCGCGACGTGTATCTGTCGGTGTTCTACTCCATAATGGGTTTCTGCAACGCCGGCTTTTCCATCCTGCCCGGTTCGCTAGCCGCTTTCGCGGACAGTCCCTGGGTGGTGATCGTCATGGCCGTCGAGACCATTCTCGGGTCGATCGGCTTTCTCGTCCTCTTCAATCTCCTCACGTTCAAGTTCGTGCATCGCACCTCGGGCGGCCGCGGGCGGCTCTCGCTCCAAAGCCAGGTGGTGCTGCGCTTCACCGGATACCTGCTTTTGGCGGCGTTCGCGATCTTCCTGGCGCTCGAGTGGAACGGCGTCTTGGGCGGCATGGATCCCGGGCGCAAGCTCTACACCGCGTTCTACCAGGCGGTTACGCCCAGGACTTGCGGCTTTTGCCTGGTGCCCACCGAGAGCCTCAAGCCGATAACCCGGCTCGTATACGAGGTTTTGATGTTCATCGGCGGCGCGCCCGGGTCGGCGGCGGCGGGCATCAAAGTGACCACGTTCGCCATCCTCATCTACACGCTTCTGGCGCTGTGCCGCGGCGACCACGAAACCATCATTTCCAATCGGTCGGTGCCCATGGATACCGTGCGCGAGTCGATCGTCATCTTCATGGCGCTGGCGGTGTTCATCACGCTGGTGGTGGGCGTGCTCCTGGTGACCGAGGACGGCCGCGGCATCCCCACCGACGCGCTCTTTTTCGAGGCGTGTTCGGCCATTACCACCACGGGGCTATCGATGGGCGACACCACCATGTCGCTTTCAGTCGCCGGGCGCATCTGCATAATATGCGCCATGTTCGTCGGCCGTTTGGGGGCGCTGTCGGTGGTGATGATGATCGGCGACCGCGAAAGCCGCCGCCACGTGCGCTACCCCATGGAAGAACTGGTGGTCGGCTGAACCGCCTACGGCAAGTTTGGGTCGACTGCCATTTTCCGCTTGATTTTTGCGGCGGAATATGATATAATATCATACAATTATGAATATATTGCGGATGATTTTCGGCACGCGCAACGACCGGGAGCTCAAGAAGCTCTGGCCGATCGTCGAGGCCATCAAGAAACGGGAAGAAGAGCTGCAGGCTGAGAATTTGTCGGACGCTGACTTCCCCAAGAAGACCGAGGAGCTTCGCGAGCGGCTTAAGCGCGGCGAAACGCTCGACGATATCTTGGTCGACGCGTTCGCGCTCGTCAAGAACGCCTGCCGGCATCTGACGGGCACCACCGAGGAGGTTTGCGGGCATACGCTTACCTGGAATATGGTGCCGTTCGACGTGCAGCTATTGGGCGGCATCGTGCTCCATCAGGGCAAGATCGCCGAGATGCAGACGGGCGAAGGCAAGACGCTGGTGGCCACGCTCCCGCTCTACCTCAACGCCCTCGCCGGCAAGAACGTGCAGCTCGTGACCGTCAACGATTATCTGGCCCGCCGCGACGCGAGCTGGATGGGCCACCTCTACAGATACCTGGGCCTTACCGTCGGCTGCATCCAGAACTCCATGGATTCCGAGGAGCGCCGCGCGCAGTACGCCTGCGACATCACCTACGGCACCAACAGCGAGTTCGGTTTCGACTATCTGCGCGACAACGGCATGGCCAACCGCCCCGAGCAGGTGGTGCAGCAGGGCCACCACTTCGCCATCGTCGACGAAGTCGACTCGATCCTCATCGACGAGGCGCGCACGCCGCTCATCATCAGCGGGCCGGCCACGGTTTCGACTTCGCACGTCTACGACGAGATCAACCCCATGGTGTCGTCCATCGTGCGGGTGCAGACCTCGCAGTGCAACGACTTCGTGCAGGAGGCCAAGAAGGCCTGGGAGAAGGGCGAGACCCAGACGGTCAAGGACCGTTTCTACCAGGTGTACCATTCCATGCCCAAGCACAAGCAGTTCCTGCACATGCTGGAGGATGCGGATCTGCGCAAGCTCCACGAGGATGTGGAAATGCAGATGCTCTCCGAAATGTGGAAGGAGCACGCGCGCGAACTCAAGGACGAGCTCTACTTCACCATCGACGAGCGCACGCGCGAGGTGTCGCTCACCGACAAGGGCTGCGAGAAGATCTGCCCCAGCGACCCCAAGCTCTTCGTCCTGCCGGATCTCGCGGGCGAACTCAGCCAGATCGACGGCGACAAGTCGCTTTCCGACGCGGAACGGCTCGAGCGGCGGCGCGACGCGCAGAGCAATTTCATGGTCAAGAGCGATCGCGTGCACGTTGTGGATCAGCTCCTCCGGGCCTACTGCCTTTACGAAAAGGACGTGGACTACGTGGTGCAGGACAACCACGTGTACATCGTCGACGAGTTCACCGGCCGCGTCCTCCCCGGGCGCCGCTGGTCCGACGGGCTGCACCAGGCGGTCGAGGCCAAGGAGCACGTGGAGATCGAAAAGGAGAGCCAGACGCTCGCCACCATCACCATCCAGAACTACTTCCGCCTCTACTCCAAGCTCGCCGGCATGACCGGAACGGCCGAAACCGAGGCCCGCGAGTTCAAGGATATCTACAAGCTCGACGTAATCTCCATCCCCACCAACAAGCCGGTCAACCGCATCGACGAGAACGATCAGATCTACCGCACCCAGCGCGAGAAGTTCAAGGCCATCATCGCCGATGTGGCCAAGCGCCACGACCGGGGCCAGCCGATCCTTTTGGGTACGGTCACGGTCGATACGTCCGAGATTCTCTCGCGCATGCTCAAGATGGCACATATCCCGCACGAGGTCCTGAACGCCAAGAACCACGCGCGCGAAGCCGAAATCGTGGCTTTGGCGGGGCAGAAGGGCGCGGTGACCATCGCCACCAACATGGCCGGCCGCGGCACCGACATCAAGCTTGGCGAGGGCGTTACCGAATTGGGCGGCCTCCACGTCATCGGCTCCGAGCGCCACGAATCGCGCCGCATCGACCGGCAGTTGCGCGGCCGCTGTTCGCGCCAGGGCGACCCGGGCTCGAGCCAGTTCTTCATTTCGCTCGAAGACCAGCTCATGCGGCTGTTCGGCTCGCAGAAGATTTCGGGCATCATGGCCCGCCTCGGCATGAAGGAAGGCGAGGTCATGGAGCACAAGTGGCTCAACCGTTCGGTGGAGACGGCGCAACGGCGCGTGGAGCAGCAGCACTTCGCGGTGCGCAAGCGCACGCTCGAATACGACGACGTGATGAACAAGCAGCGCACGGTCGTCTACGGCATTCGCGCGCGGGTGCTGTCGGGTACGCCCGAGGAAGTGCACAACCTCGTGTTGGACGTGATGAACGACCTCATCATGAACCAGGCCGAGCGGTATCTCTTCAGCGAAAAGGACGGCCAGCTCGTGGACTTCATGAATTGGCTGGGGGTGACGTTCCCCGTCACCGTCACCGAAGAGGAGTTAAAGCCCCTCATGGGGCGGCCGCTCGAAGCGGGCGAGCTCGTGATGAAGCGCGTGGAGGAGGCCTACGAGGCCAAGTGCAAGAGCGAAGATCCCGAGGCGCTGCCGTTCATGGAGCGCGGCGTGTTTCTGCAGGTGATCGACCGCGAGTGGCAGGACTTCCTGCGGGCCATGGACGATTTGCGCCAGGGCGTGAACCTCAGGAGCTACGGCCAGCGCGATCCGCTCATCGAATACAAGAAAGAGGCGTTCGGCATGTTCGAGGAGCTGATGAACGCCATCAAGACCAAGGTGGTTTCGTCCGAGTTCCGCTCGGCCACGGCCTTGCGCATGCAGCGGCTGTTGCAGAATGCGGCGGCCGCGGGGCGTGCGCCGGGCGCACCCAAAGCCGTCGACAAACCGGCCGCGCCGGCGCGCGAACGCACGGTGGCCGACATCTTGGGGCTCAAGTCCGATCCGGCCATGGCGGCGCGGCCCAAACCGGCCGCGTCGGTGGGGCGCAACGATCCGTGCCCGTGCGGCAGCGGCAAGAAATACAAAAAGTGTTGCGGAAGGGGGTTGTAAGGCGATGGTTACGGCAATAGTGGTGGCGGCGGGCAAATCCACCCGCATGGGCGCGGGCAGCGACAAGGCGTTCATGGCGCTGGCGGGCAAGCCGGTTGTGGCGTGGTCGCTTTTGGCCATGGAGCGGGCCGCGTCGATCGGGCGCATCGTGCTCGTGGTGCGCAAGGATCAGCTGGTGGCCGCCAAGGCGCTTGCCGGCATGTTCGGCATTTCCAAACTGCAGCAGATCGTGCAGGGCGGCGTCAAGCGCCAGGAATCGGTAAAGGCGGGTCTCGCCGTCTGCGATGTCGATACCACCCACGTGGTGGTGCACGATGGCGCCAGGCCCCTCGTAACCCCCGACCTCGTCGATGCGGTCGTCAAGGAATCGCTTAAGAGCGGGGCGGTCACGGTGGGCCACCCGGTCACCGACACCGTCAAGCGCGTGGAGAAAAAGGAAATCGTCGAAACCGTCGACCGCTCCAAGCTCTACCAGGTGCAGACGCCGCAGGTGTTTCCGGTATCTACGTTGCGCCGCGCCTACGACAAACTGGGCCGCAAGGACTGCACCGACGACTGCATGGTGGTGGAGGAGCTCGGCGAAAAGGTCAGGATTTACGAAACCAACGAACCCAATCTCAAGATCACCACGGTGGCCGATCTGCAGATTGCGGCGGCATTGCTCAAGTAACGGCTATGGGTAAGATATTTGCGATCCTGGGCGATATCCACGCCAACATCGAAGCGCTCAACGTGGTGCTGGACGACTGCCGCAAAGAGGGCGTGACCGATTTTCTCTGCACCGGCGACGTGGTGGGCTACAACGCGGCCCCGCACGAGTGCCTCGAAATCATCCGCGAGCTCGGTTGCCCGGTAGTCAAGGGCAACCACGACCATTACGTGGCCTCCGAGCAGAACCTCGAGGATTTCCACCCCAATGCGGCGGCGGTGGTCAAGTGGACGCGCGAACAGCTCGACGCGGACGAGATCGAGTGGCTGTACAACCTCCCGTTCGTCGAGACGCGCATGGGCATGACGATCGTCCATTCCACCATGGACAACCCCGAGTCGTTCGGCTACGTGTTCGACCATTTCCAGGCCGAGAGCAATTTCATCTGCCAGAAGACGCCGCTCTGCTTCCACGGCCACACCCACGTGCCGATGATCTACGAGAAGCAGGTGGCCGGCGTCTACCGCATCGATCCGCAAGACTTCAAGCTCCCCATCGGGCGCAAGTATTTCATCAACGTGGGCAGCGTGGGGCAGCCTCGCGACGGCGATCCCAGGGCCGCCTACGTCATCTACGACATGGCCACGCGCATGGTCAAGTTCCGCCGGCTCGAATACGACGTGGCCGCCGCCCAAGAGCGTATTCTCCGCGCGGGCCTTCCCGCCAGGCTGGCCGAACGCATAGGAGTGGGCGAGTGAAGGCTTTATTCTCGATCTTGGCCGCCGTCATGGCGACTTCGGCTTGGGCCGCGCGTTCGCCGGGTTTCGGCGTGGACGCCTTCGACAAGGCGGTGGACGCCAACCGGGGTACGGCCGTGTTTTCGCCTTTGTCGTTCGAGCTCGACGCGGTGGCGATGGCCGATGCGTTCGATCCCATCGTCAAGGCGCACTTTGCGGAAACGTTGGGCGTGCTTACGGGGCTCGAAGGCACCTATGTGCCGCTCGCAAACTACTTTGCCGAGGCGGCCGCCACCAACCGTCTGCAATTCGTGGCGGCCCGCGCTTTTCTCGTGCCCGATTTCCGCAAGGTTTCCGCCGCCTACCGTCAGGAACTGGAGCGCAACTATCAGGCGGAGGTTTGCCGCGTCTTCCCCAAGGCGGGGGCCGAATGCTGGTTCCGGGCGCGCATGGATGGGCAGATGGAGGATTTCGAAATCCCCATCCAAACCGCCAAGGCCGAGCGCAATTCGTTTTACGATCTCGCCGACTTGCGCCTCAGCTGGGCCGAGCCGTTCGCGCTCGAGGATACGCGCAAGTGGGGCAATCTCGAGCTCATGTGCGACATTCGCGAAATGGACCTCTACGAGGCGAACGGCGTGGAAATGGGCCGGCTCCCGATGGCCGACGGCGTTTGGATCTATTTTCTCCGTCCGGGCAAGGGCAAGGACTTCGCCGCCGTGCGCGCCTTGGCCTCCTCCAAACATATCGACCATCTCCTCGCGGTGATGGGGTCGGTCACCGATCCGGGCGTCTATCATGGCCCGGCGGTGGTGGGCATTCCCAAACTCGATATCGCCTCCAACAACGACATTGCCGGCGCTTTGGCGCATTTCAAGTTCCCGACCAAGGGCTATTTGCGTCTCAACGGCGATCTGGCCGCACAGGACTTCCGCCAAATCTGCCGCTTCCGCCTCGACGAGCAAGGTCTCGACCCCGTGCCGCTCAAAGCGAAGCCGGCCGACAAAATCATCCGCGCCAACTCCGGCACGCGCAAATTCGTGCTTACGGGGCCGTTCGTTTTCTTCGTCTACCACGAGCGCACCAATTCCATTCTGGTCATGGGACAGTTCGCCGGCAAGTGAAGTTCTACTGGACTAACAACCAGGATTTTTGATAAAATACACATACCTATGAACAAGATAGTCGCCAAAAAGCAGTTGTCGGACAACGTCTTCCAGATGGAAGTCGAAGCTCCGCTTATCGCGGCCGAGCGCAAAGCCGGCCAGTTCGTGATCGTCATGATCGACGAGGACAAGGGCGAGCGCGTGCCGCTCACCATTGCCGATGCGTCCGCCGAGCGCGGTACGATAACGCTCATCTTCCAGACGGTGGGCGCCACCACCATCAAGATGTCGCACCTCGAGGTGGGCGATTCCATCGCCGCCATCCTGGGGCCGCTCGGCCAGCCCACGCACATCATGGGTCGCGACGGCGGCACCAAGCCCGGTCGGGTCGTGTGCGTCGGCGGCGGCATCGGCGTCGCGCCCATGCACCCGATCGCGCAGGCGCTCAAGGCGGCCGGCAACGACGTCACCATCATCATGGGCGCGCGCAACAAGGGCCTGTTCGTGATGGAGGACGAGATGCGCGCCATCGCGGGCGACAAGCTCATCCTCATCACCGACGACGGCTCCTCGGGCCGCAAGGGTCTGGTCACCGAGCCCTTGAAGGAACTGTGCGAGGCCGGGCAGGTCGACGAAGTGATCGCCATCGGTCCGCCCATCATGATGAAGTTCTGCGCCCTCACCACCAAGCCCTACGGCGTCAAGACCACGGTGTCGCTCAACACCATCATGATCGACGGCACCGGCATGTGCGGCGGCTGCCGCATCACCGTGGGCGACGAGACCAAGTTCGTCTGCGTCGACGGCCCCGAGTTCGACGGCCACAAGGTCGACTGGGACCAGATGCTCAAGCGCATGGCTTCGTTCAAGCCGCAGGAGACCGCGGCCAAGGAGCACGCCTGCAATCTCTACAAATAAGGATCTACGACCATGACACCCAAAGAAAGAATGGCAATCCCTTCGCAGACGATGCCCGAGCAGGACGCTCGGGAGCGCGCCCGCAACATGAAGGAAGTGGCGCTCGGCTTCACCGCCGAACAGGCCAAGACCGAAGCTTCGCGCTGCATGCAGTGCCCCACCAAGCCGTGCATGACCGGCTGCCCCGTGGCCATCAACATCCCCGGCTTCCTCGCCAAGGCGGCGGAAGGGGACTTTGACGGCGCCTTGAAGATCATCAAGGAAACCTCGCTCCTCCCGGCCGTGTGCGGCCGCGTGTGCCCGCAGGAAAAGCAGTGCCAGAAGTTCTGCACTATGGGCAAGGTCCTGAAGGATGTCGACAAGGCGGTGGCCATCGGCCGCGTCGAGCGCTACTGCGCCGACCATGGCGACGCGGGCGAAGTGGCCTGCGCGCCCAAGACCGGCAAGCGCGTGGCCATCGTGGGTTCGGGTCCCGCGGGTATCACCTGCGCGGCCGACTGCGCCAAGGCTGGCCACGACGTCACGCTTTTCGAGGCGTTCCACAAAGCGGGCGGCGTGCTCGTC
>JAFXST010000072.1 GCA_017525475.1 Kiritimatiellia bacterium
ATTCCCTCCTACCCTGCCAAGCAAGCGAGGTTAGCGAAAATGAATTGGTTGAAGAAGACTAAAGAGTATCTTGCGGGCGTGTCCGCCGAGGGCAAGCGCGTAAGCTGGCCGGGCAGGCACGAACTCTGGGAGTCAACCCTGGTGGTCGTGGCCTTTATTTTCATTCTCGCCGTCACCACCCTTGTTTGCGACAAGGTGATTACGTGGTTCCTGCAGGTTGTGCACGCCGGCGCGTAATCCATCGAGGAGTTGACGATGACAAAACAGTGGTTTGTGCTGCACACCCTGACGGGGCAGGAAAACAAGGTCCAGAAGTCCATCGAGGCCCGGGTCAGGCTCGAGCGCATGGACGAGTACATCGGGCGTTGCGTGATCCCGACCGAGAAGGTGGTAGAAAAGAAGAACGGCAAGAAGCGCACCACCATCAAGAAATTTTTCCCCGGCTACGTGATTGCGGAGTTGGCGCTCTACCGCGAGGACGGCAGCGTCGACGAGAACGGCAAGCGGGCCATCTACGATCAGACTTGGCAGTTCCTGCGTTCCACCCCCGGCGTGATCGGGTTCGTGGGCGGGGACCGGCCGATGCCGCTCAAGCAGCACGAAATCGACGCGATTCTGCTCGACAAGCCTTCGGCGGCCGGCGGCGGCGAGCGTCCCAGGATTTCCTTCAACGTCGGCGAGACGGTGAAGGTGACCGACGGCCCGTTCATGGGTATGACGGGCATAGTCAGCATGGTGGATCCCGACAAGGGCAAGATGCAGGTTGAAGTGGCTATCTTCAACCGCAAGGTCCAGGTCGACGTCGAATACTGGCAGGTAGAGAAAGTCGCCATTGAGGAGACTTTCGAGCCCCTCAAGTAAACGGCAGGTTTTGCGGTCCGTCAGCACCGGGCAGGATCCCCGGGAGGAGCCGCACGAAACAAGGAAAAAGGCAAAATGGCCAAGAAAGTAACAGGCGTGGTCAAGCTCCAGATCCCCGCCGGCGCGGCTAACCCCGCACCGCCCGTGGGTCCCGCGCTCGGTTCTGCTGGTGTCAACATCATGCAGTTCTGCAAGGAGTTCAACGCCAAGACCCAGAAGGATGCGGGTCTGGTGATCCCCGTGATCATCACGGTTTACCAGGATCGCAGCTTCTCGCTGCAGTTCAAGTCGCCGCCGGCGTCGGTGCTCCTCAAGAAGGAAGCCGGTCTCGCCAAGGGCAGCGGCGTACCCAACAAGAACAAGGTGGGCAAGGTCACCAAGGCGCAGCTCCTCAAGATCGTGGAGATGAAGAAGAACGATCTCAACACCAAGGATCCGGAGCAGGCGCTCAAGATGATCGCCGGCACGGCCCGCAACATGGGACTCGAGGTGGTTGAATGAGCAAGCACGGCAAGAAGTATTTCAACGCGCTGAAGAAGGCCCCCAAGAAGGAGGTCTCGCTGGCCGAGGCGGTCAAGTTCGTCAAGGCCAACGCCGGCGCCAAGTTCGACGAGACGGTCGACGTCTATTTCCATCTGGGCAAAGAGCTCACCAAGGGCGATACCGCCGTGCGCGGCGTCGTCAAGCTCCCCAACGGCTCGGGCAAGACGGTCAAGGTCTGCGTGTTCGCGGGCGGCGACGCCGCCGAGGCGGCCCGCCAGGCCGGCGCCGACTATGTGGGTCTTGCCGATCTCATCGAGAAGATCGTCAAGGAAGGCTGGTGCGATTTCGACGTGGCCGTGGCCACCGTCGAAGCCATGAAGGAAGTGCGCAAGTGCGCGCGCGTCCTGGGTCCTCGCGGCCTCATGCCCAACCCCAAGACGGGCACGGTCACCGACGATACCGCCACCGCGGTCAAGGAGGCCAAGGGCGGCAAGGTCGATTTCCGCATGGACAAGACCGGCAACCTCGCGGTCGTGGCGGGCAAGCGCTCGTTCGCCGACGAGGCCCTGATCGGCAACATCAACGCCATCGTCTCCGCGGTCAACGCGGCCAAGCCGGCGAACGTGAAGGGCGTGTTCATCAAGTCCATGTCCATTTCCTCCACGATGGGCGTCAGCTGTCCCGTCGCGGTGGCCACCGCGGCCGAATAAGGGGGTAAGCGAAAATGAGAATCGAAAAGGTTGCCATTTTGGATGAAGTCGTCGCCCGCGTCAAGGACTCCGACTACTGCTTCATCATCGATCACGGCGGGGTTACGGTTGCGCAGCTCGCCAAGCTCCGCGCGGCGCTCGGGGATCTCGACAGCCGCCTGTTGGTGGTCAAGAACACCTTCATCGCCCGCGCCGGCAAGGAAAAAGGCTGGAGCGAGGAAGTGAACGCCATGTTCACCGGCAAGACCGCGGTCGTCACCGGTCACGGCGATCCCACGGCGGTGGCCAAGGCCATCATGGAGTTCGTCAAGGATTCCGCCGGCAAGGCCGCGGTCAAGGGCGCCGACTACGACAACAAGATCGTAGACGCCGCTATGGTCGAGGCGTTGTCCAAGGTTCCCGGCAAGAACGAGCTCCGCGCCACGTTGCTCATGCTCCTCAAGGAGCCGGCCACCAGGCTCGCGCGCGTTCTCTCCGAGAAGGCCAAGAAGGAAGGCGGCGCTCCCGCCGAGGAAGCTCCCGCCCAGGCGTAAACCAATATTTTCCTGCAGATGAAACACGCTGCCGGTTGACAAGTAAAAAAGGAACAAACAAATGACCAACGAAGAAATCATCAAGGAACTCTCGGGCAAGACCGTCCTGGAGATCAACGAACTCGTCAAGGCTCTCGAGGAAGCCTGGGGCGTGAGCGCCGCCGCTGCCGTTGCAGTCGCCGGTCCCGCCGCCGGTGCCGCTCCCGCGGAAGAGAAGACCGAGTTCGACGTGGTCCTCAAGGCCGCCGGCGCCAACAAGATCGCCGTCATCAAGGAGATCCGCGCCATTACCGGCCTCGGGCTCAAGGATGCCAAGGATCTCGTCGACGGTGCTCCCAAGACCGTCAAGGAAGGCGCTTCCAAGGAAGACGCCGAGAAGATCGCCGAACAGCTCAAGAAGGCTGGCGCGGAGGTCGAGGTCAAGTAACCACAAGGTTGCCTGTATCGGAGAATGCGCGTCCGGCCTGGCGGCTGGCGCGCATTTTTCGTCAGGAACCGGTAGGACAGGATTATGGCAGGACAGTTTTTCGACTATCAGGGCGAAGTGGAGGATATCCTCCCCGTCCAGACGTTTTCGTCCGGGTTCACCAAACGCGACCTTATCGTCAACGCCGACAAGGACAGCCGCTACCCGAGCCCGGTCAAGTTCACGTTCAAGAAGGACAATTGCGCGCTATTGGACAACATCCGCAAGGGCCAGCAGGTCAAGGTGCACTTCGTCATCGACGGGCGCAAGTGGGAAGGCCCCAAAGGCGTGCAGTATTTCGTCGATTTGACCGCGCTCAAGCTCGACGTCCTCAACGGCGACGGCACCTCCACCGAGCCGGTCCCCGAACCGGCCGATTTCGACGCCGAGGTTGGCCAGTCGGATATCGACGACATGCCGTTTTGATGCTCTGGGGCGAAGTTATCGGGAAAACCGCGCACTACCTTGAAGGCAAGGGAGTGGCCGGGGCGCAGACGGCCGCCGAGCTGTTGGCGGCGCGGCTCCTCAAAACCGGGCGCGGTTTTCTCGGCGGCTTTGCCCTCAAGGAAGCGCCGGAACCGTTTTTGGAAGCCATGCGCCGCGGCATGGCGCGGCTCGCGGCCGGCGAGCCGGTGCAGTACGTGATCGGCGAGTGGGATTTCCGCCGCCTCACCCTCAAGTGCGACCGCCGCGCGCTGATTCCGCGGCCGGAGACGGAGGAGCTCGTATCGCTCGTCCTTAAATCGCTCAAGGGCGGCGAAGTGGTGATCGACGTAGGTACCGGCACGGGCGCCATCGTGCTGTCGCTCGCCCAGGAGGCCCCGAGCCCCAAACTCCTGATCGGCACCGACGTCAGCGAAGACGCCATCGCCCTGGCGCGGGAGAACGCCGAACGCACCGGGCTCGGCGACAAAGTCGAATTGCTCGCGATGGACGGGCTCGAAGAGTTCGACGAGCCGCAGTTCGTCGACGTCATCGTGTCCAATCCCCCTTACATCCGTTCGGCGGATATCGCCACGCTCTCGCCGCAGGTGCGCGATTTCGAGCCGCGTCTGGCGCTGGACGGCGGCGAGAACGGGCTCGACTTTTACGAGCGCTACCTGGGCGACGCCCTGAACCTCCTGAAGCCGGGCGGAAGAGTGTTTTTCGAAATCGGCGAAGATCAGGGCGAGCCGGTGCGCGAGCTTATGGCCAGCTTCGGTTTTTCCGCCGTCGAAATCGGCCGGGATTTCGCCGGACACGACCGTTACGCGTCGGCGGTATTGGAGTAGCCATGGCCAAAAACCGGCAGACTGGTTATAATTTCGGCACTTTCGCAGGCGTATTCACGCCGTCGATCCTCACCATTATCGGCGTGGTGATGTATTTGCGCTTCGGTTGGGTGCTCGGCTCGGTGGGGCTCCCGAAGACGCTTTTGATCGTTACGCTCTGTTCGCTCATCACGTTGCTTACGGGGCTGTCGGTGTCGGCGCTCGCCACCAACATCCAGATGCGGGCCGGCGGCGCCTATTTCATGATCGCCCGTTCGTTCGGGCTCGAAATCGGCGCGGCCATCGGCATTCCGCTCTTCCTCTCGCAGACGATTTCGGTAGCGTTCTACACGGTCGGTTTCACCGAGGCGCTTACGTTGGCCATGCCGTTCGCGTCCGCCTGGGATCCGCGGGTGGTGGGGCTGGCGGTGCTGGCGGCCATCGCCGCGATCACGGTACTGTCGGCGTCGCTCGCGATGAAGACCCAATTTATCGTCATGGCGTTCATCGCCGCTTCGCTCGTCTCGTTTTTCCTGGGTTCCGCGCCGGTCGCCGCGCCCGCCCAGGCTCCGGCCGCATCCGGCATCGGCGGATCGGGGGCGGAGTTGGGCTTTTGGGCCGTGCTCGCCATCTTCTTCCCGGCGGTCACCGGGATTCTTTCGGGCGTAGGGATGTCGGGCGATCTCAAAGACCCGGCGCGCTCGCTGCCGCTCGGGACCATCGGTTCGGTGCTGGCCGGCTATGCGGTCTACATGGCGGTGCCGGTGGCGCTCTACTTTTTCGTCGGCGACAACCGCGAGTTGCTCCTTTCGGATTCGCTCGTGATGATGAAATGCGCCCGTTGGCCGTGGCTCATCATCGCCGGCGTCTGGGCGGCCACACTCTCTTCGGCATTGGGTTCGCTTTTGTCCGCGCCGCGCACGCTCCAGGCGCTGGCCGGCGACGGCGCCGTACCCAAGATCATCGGGCGCGGCTTCGGCCGCCGCAACGACCCGCGGCTCGCCACGCTATGCGCGGTGCTGATCGCAGGCGTGGCCATTTGGCTGGGCGACATCAACGCGATCGCTCCGGTGTTGACTATTTTCAATTTGTCGGCCTACGCGCTTCTCAACCTTTCCGCCATGCTCGAGGAGATGATGGGCAATCCCAGCTGGCGGCCGTCGTTCAGGGTAAATTGGGCGCTGTCGGCACTCGGCTTTCTGGGCTGCGCGGGCATGATGTTCATGATTTCGCCCTTGGCCACCGGCGTGGCCGCGCTCTGCTGCTTGGGTATCTGGTACGTGCAGTCGCGGCGGATGCTCGTTTCGGCGTGGGGCGACATGCGCACCGGGCTTTTGATGTACATCACCCACTGGCTCTTGAACCGGCTCAGCGCGCTCGAGGCCACCGCCCATGCCTGGCGGCCCAATCTGCTCGTCTTCGCCGGCCGGGCCGAAAAGCGTCCGCGGCTCGCCGAGTTCGTGGAGGCGGTCACCGGCACCGCCGGTTTCGCCAATACCGGCGATCGCCTGCAGGCCAAGGAAACGATCGAACATTACGGCTATGGTCCCTTAAAGCCCAACACCGTGGTGTTCGGCGATTCTTCCCCGGCCCACGCCGAGGCCATCATGCACGCGCTCAAATGCCGGCGCAACGTGCTGGTCTTCAACGGCGAAAGCGGCAGCGGGCTCTTCAGCGAGGAGGATTTCTATCTCGACATCTGGTGGCGCGGTCTGAGCGGCAGCGGCGCCTTCATGCTGGCGTTGGCGCAACTGATCGTCCGCAGCCCCCAGGGCCGCCACGCGCGGCTCAGGCTTTGCCATATCCTGGAGAGCGGCGAAACCGCCGAAGCGGTGGCGGCCGACATGAAGGCGTTTCTGGCGGGCGAGCGCATGGAAGGCGAAGTGGTGCTGGCCGAGGCGCGCGTCGATCCCTTGGGTCGGATTTCGATAGTGTCCGGCCAAAGCCCGCTGGTGCTGGTGGGCCTGAGGCGGCCGCGGCTCGACGAAACGGTGGAGTCCTACGCCGCGTATCTGGAACACGTGCGCAATGCCGTGAGCCTCCCCAACGCCGTGTTCGCCTGCGCCGCCGAGGGCATCATCTTCAAGGGGATTTTCAATGACTAGCATCATCGACTACAAGGCCGGCAATCTCACGTCGGTCAAACTCGCTTTCGACGCGCTTGGCCACGAGGCGATCGTTACCGCCGATCCCGCGACGATCCTCGCCTCCGACCGGGTCGTGTTCCCCGGCGTGGGGGCCGCGGCCTCGGCCATGGACAACCTGCGGCGGCTGGGATTGATCGAGGTGGTCAAAAAGTGCGCCGCCGAAAAGCCGTTTCTCGGCATCTGCCTCGGGATGCAGATACTCTTCGACCGGAGCGAGGAGGATGGCGGCGTCGACACCCTCGGCATCATCCCGGGGCAGGTCCGCCGCTTCCCCGACGTACCGGGGTGCAAGGTGCCGCAGATCGGCTGGAATCAGGTGGACGGCGGCCGGGAGTATTACTTCGTCCACAGCTACTATGCCGAAATCTGCCCCTTTACGGCCGGCGTAACCGAATTTGCCGGCGTGCGCTTTACCTCGGTGGTCCGCAAGGGCAGGCTCTTGGCCACGCAATTCCATCCCGAAAAATCCGGTCGCGCGGGTCTCGACCTGCTATCCGGCTGGCTGGAGGAGACATCTTCGTGAACCGGCTTTGCATAATCGATCTCATGCCCTTTCTCTACAAGGGGCACTTCGTGTTCCTGCGCTCGCCGCGCATCACCAAATCGGGCATCAACACTTCGGCGCTCATCGGGCTGGTGGCGGGCTTGCAGTCCATCTTCAAAAAGGCCAATCCCACGCACGTGGTGCTGGCCATGGATCCCCAGGGCCCCACCTTCCGCCATCAGGCGTATGCGCCCTACAAGGCCCAGCGCGAGAAAATGCCTGAAGACCTGGCCGCGGCCATCGGCTATGCGTTCGAACTTGCCGAGGCCATGCGCATCCCGGTGTTGCGCCGGGAAGGGTTCGAGGCCGACGATATCATGGGCACGCTCGCCGTCAAAGGCGTGGCGGCCGGTTTCGAGGTGTATATGGTCACCCCCGACAAGGACGCCGCCCAGTTGGTGGCGCCGGGCATCAAGCTGTTCCGGCCCGGCAAGAGCGGCGGCGAGGCCGAAATCTACGACGCGGAGGGGGTTTGCGCCCATTGGCAGCTGGCCCGGCCCGCGCAGATGATCGATTATCTGGCGCTGGCCGGCGATGCGGCCGACAACATCCCCGGCATCCGCGGCGTGGGCGAAAAGACCGCCATCGAGCTCTTGAAGAACTACGGTTCGGTGGACGGCATCCTCGCCAATCTCGGCAAGCTCCGGCCCAAACTGGCGGAGAAGTTCGAGAAGGGCGTCGAGGACCTGAAGACCAGCAAGTTCCTCACCACCATCCGCACCGACGTGCCGATTGAGGCCGATTTCGAATCCTACCGGCTCGGCGGCGTGGATCGCGAGAAATTCATCAAGGTCTGCCAGAAGTTCGAGCTCAACCGGTTCTGCAACGAGGTGCTGGGCGAAACCTTGGCCGAAAGCGCGGCCACCATCGGCGCGAGCGCCGATCTCAAGACGCTCGCCGACGTTCCGCACGACTACCGGCTAGTCGCGACCATGGCGGAGGCCGAGTCGCTCCTTGGCGAACTTATGTCCGCGCCCAAAGTGGCGTTCGACACCGAAACCGACGGCCTCGACGCGCATAGCTGCCGGCTAGTCGGCTTTTCCTTCGCCGTGGCGCCCGGCAAGGCGTGGTACGTGACCGGCGATCTCATCGACGTGTTCCGGCCGCTGTTCGCCGACCCCGGCAAGATCCTGGTCGGCCACAACGTCAAGTTCGACCGCACGGTGTTGCAGCGCTACGGCATCGGGTTCGCCTCGGTTCCGCGCGATACCATGCTCGCGCACTACTGCCTGGACGCCGCCGACCGCCACGGCATGGACTACCTGGCCGAAAAGTATCTGGGCTATTCGCCCATCCCCATCACGGCGCTTATCGGCAAGAAGGAGCGAGGCAAGGAGCAGCTCAACATGGCTGCGCTCAAGCCGGAGCAGATCTGCGACTACGCGGCCGAGGATGCCGACGTGACCTTGCGGCTCGACGAGGTGCTGCGGCCGCAGGTGGAGGCGGCGGGGCTGGGTCGGGCGCTGTCCGAGGTGGAGGAGCCGCTCGTCCAGGTGCTCATCGAAATGGAGCGCGAGGGCGTAAAGGTGGATACCGCCACGCTGGGCGATTTCGGCCAGGATCTCGACCGCGAAATCCTGCGCATCATGCAGACCATCCGGCAGTACGCCGATCCCGGCACCAACATCGACAGCCCCAAGCAGCTGGGCGAACTGTTGTTCGACAAGCTCGGGCTCGATACTTCCGCCACCAAAAAGACGATTTCCGGCCAGTGGTCCACCAGCGAAGAGGTGCTCCAGCGCCTCACGGGAGCGCACCCGGTGGTGTCGGCCATCCTCGAATATCGCGCGTGCACCAAGCTCAAGTCCACGTACGTGGACAAGTTGCCGCTGTTGTGCGACCGCGACTCGCGCGTCCACACCACCTATTCGCAGGCGCTCACCGAAACCGGGCGTCTCTCCTCGGCCGACCCCAATTTGCAGAACATCCCCATCCGCACCGAGCGCGGCAAGATGATCCGCAAGGCCTTCGTGCCGCGCGATGCCGGCCACGTGATCGTCTCGGCCGACTATTCGCAGATCGAGCTGAGGCTCATGGCCGCCTTTTCGGGCGACGAGGCGATGCTGGAGGCGTTCCGTAACGGCGAGGACATCCACCGCGATACCGCCTCGCGCGTGTACGACTGCATGCCTGCGCTCGTCACGCCCGAAATGCGCTCGCGGTGCAAAATGGTCAACTTCGGCATCATCTACGGCATTTCGGCCTTCGGGCTCGCGCAGCGGCTCAAAATAAACCGCAAAGAGGCGGCCGACCTCATCGACACCTACTTCAAACTCTACCCGCGCGTGCGCGACTTCATGGCCTCGGCCATCGCCTTCGCCAAGGACAAGGGCTACGCCCAGACCGTGCTCAAACGCCGCCGCACCATCCGCGACATCAATTCGCGCAACGCCACCGCCCGCCAGGCGGCCGAGCGCGACGCCATCAATACGCCCATCCAGGGCTCGGCGGCCGACCTCATCAAGGTGGCCATGGTCAACGTGTACCGCGCGCTCAAGGCCGAAGGGCTCAAGTGCCGCATGGTGCTGCAGATCCACGACGAACTCGTCTTCGACTGCCTGCGCGAGGAAGTCGATCGCGTCCAAGCCATCGTGCGCGAAGCCATGACCAAGGCGCTTGATTTCGGCGTGCCGCTCGATGTCGGCATCGGCATCGGCGACGATTGGCTCGCCGCCCACTGAAACCTAAACCCCGCCATCCGCCATGACCCAGCAATCCCGAAAAAGTGCACTCTGGCGCGAAGTAAGGTCCTTTGCCCTCATCACGCTCGCCTGCGCCACCTATTCCGCCGCCTGGACCGCGCTCATCCTCCCCTACGAAATCGTCTCCGGCGGCGTGGCGGGGCTGTCCAACCTCGTCTACTACGCCTGCGGCATCCCCGTGGCGGCCACGTATTCGGTGGTCAACGCGCTCCTGTTCGCGCTGGCGCTCAAGCTTCTGGGGTGGAAGTTCCTCGCCAAGACCATCTACGCCATCCTCGCCATGTCGCTGTTTTTGTGGGCGGGACAGCGCTTTCTGACCGATCCGGCGACCGGGCAGCTCGTCAAGATTCTCGGCGACGAGCGGCTCATGGCCATGCTGCTCGGCTGTTCGATCTCGGGGCTGTCGGTGGCGGCGCTTTTCGCCTGCAGCGGGTCGAGCGGCGGCACCGACATCATCGCCGCGGTGGCCAACAAGTATTTCGACATCCCCATCGGCACGGCCATCATCGTGATCGACCTCTTCATCATCGGCAGCGGTCTCTTCATCCCCGATCTCGGCACCACGCTCGAGCGCGTGCGGTTCGTCACCTTCGGCCTGTGCGCGATGACGCTCGAGTGCTCGATGATCAGCTACGCGCTCAACGTGCGCCGCCGCTCGGTGCAGTTCATGATCTTCACCCGCCGCCACGCCGAAATCGCCAAGGCCATCGCCGACGCCACCGGCCACACCATGACGCTCCTCGATGCGCACGGCTGGTACACGGGCGACGAACTGCGGGTGATCTGCATCCTCGCGCGGATGAACGAGTCGGACGAGATCTTCCGCATCATCAAAGCCATCGATCCGGCGGCCTTCGTGAGCCAAAGCCGGGTTATCGGCGTCTGGGGCGAAGGCTTCGACCGCATCAAGACCGGCCTCCTCGCCTAATTGCGTTGGAGTTTAGATTGCGGTTGACTTTTGGCGGCAAATATGGTATAATAACCGGCAAAAGATGAAAACTCCGCTTTTATTGGCGCCGCACGACGTGCACCTCCTTTGGGGCGTGGAGCATTGGGTGGTTTCGGCGCGGCGCGGCGCTGCGAGCCGGGTGGAGAACGGCAAATACGCGGGTTGGCCTTTCGACAAGGTGGTCGACGCGGAAGGCGTTGCCATAACCGGCACCAAGGCGGCCGACGGCAAAGTGTTCCCGCTGTTGATGAAGATTATCGACGCCAAGCAATCGTTGTCGCTGCAGGTGCATCCCGATGCCGTAGTCGCGCCCATGCTGGGCGGCGAGCCCAAGAGCGAAGCGTGGTACGTAATCTCGGCGCGGCCGGAGGATGCCAAAATCGAAGATGCGCTTACGGGCACCATCATGGCGGGGCTCAAGGACGATTGCGAGCCCGAAGCGTTCATGCGCGCGGTGGCCGAGGGCACGGCGGCCGATCATGTGGTGCAATACCGGGTGGTGCCGGGCGACATGTGCTATCTGCCGGGCGGCACCGTGCACGCGATCGGCGGAGGCGTCAAGATTTTCGAAGTGCAGGAAACGAGCGAAACCACCTATCGGCTTTACGACTGGAACCGCAAAGACGATTCGGGGCGGCCGCGCGAACTCAAAGTCGCGCACGGCATCAGCTCCATCAATTGGCGCGTCAAGGGCACCAAGCTCCACCGCCGGGCGATCGGCACTCCGTACTTCACCATGCGCGAACTGGATCTGGAAGGCCGCTTTCTGCGGGCGCTCGACACCGCCAGTTTCCGCGCCTACTTCGTGGTCGAGGGCGAACTCGAGGTGTCGTGCGGCGGCGAGACGGTGCGCGCCGGCGAAAACGGCGCGGTGGTGGTGCCGGCGGATGCGGATGAATTTGTGATTGCAGGCAAAGCAAAAGTAATCGTAACCACTTTGTGAAGCAAACGGCAAGTCTCGTATTGGCGATACTGGCGCTGGGCGTCCGGGCGGACGTCAAACTCGCGGTTTACGCCATCGACGGTACGGTCAAGGCCGAGTGCGCGCTCAAGGACGAAGTCTGGCAGGAGGTGCGCGCCGTATTCGATCGCGGCATCGAGCTCAGGCATCGGGTGCAGGAGCGGCTTGCCGCCTACAACGAGTACGCCACCGCCATGGGATTCGAGGAAATGCCGATGTCCGCTTCGCCCATCAAGGCGCAGGTGGCGATCGACGGCGAAGTGTTCTACTTCGAGGAGGACGGCGCGCTCTGGTGCGATCCGCGCTTCATCCTCCCGGAGGAGCGCTGGACGGTCGAGCAGATGGAAGCGTACTACCGGGCGTTTTGCATGACGCGCAGCGACGCGCCCGCGACGGCGCCGGCGGAGCCCGAAATTGCGGCGACCGGGCGCGAGCCTGCGGCGAACCCCCCGGAGCCCCAGCGCAAACTCCCGGTGTTCCGGGGCTTCGAGGATCCGCGCTATCAGCAGTACGACGAACTTATCATCCGCTACACCGACGAGTTCAACCGCAACCGTGCGGCGTGGGCCGACGCCACGCCCGGACAGGCCGAATCCATCCACGAGCTTAGACCCGCGCTCGTCAAGTCGCACATGATCGAAGAATCGGGCGGGTCGGGCCCCAAGTCCCGGAAGGCATGGATGGTGGACCCCATCCAGGTCAACGTCCCCGGCGATTGGGATCCCATCAAACTCCAGGTCGGGCTCAAAAAGCCGTCGCGCCGCAACGAAGGCACGGCCGCGCAGAACGTGAAGGCGGCCATCAAATATCTGGTGCGCAAGGGTTTTGGCGCGTCGGGCGCGCCCGCCAAGATCCGCCCGGGCAAGAAGTTCGACGGGTGGTACCATGCGCTCAGGCGCTACAACGGGCGCAACGCCCGGCTGGAAAACGGCAAGCGCTACAAAGACGCTTACGCCGAACGCATCCTCAAACGGGCCGAGTCGCCCCATGCGTTCGTGCCGATCGCGCACGACGTGCAGCGCCAGCGCAAGTCCAATCGGAGAAAGGCGACCGGCAAATGATTCTGCTTTCTGCGATTCTGGCGGTTTCCGCGTTGCTCGCACCCACGCGCCCCAAACCCGGCGAGCCGCTCGCCTGGGAGGCGGAGCTTGCCCCGGACGAGGCGGAATCGCTGATGGAAGGCGGCGACTGGGTCGACGAGGTCGCGAACCGCAAGCGGCTCTGGGACAATTTCCTCGCGACGGTCAATTGCGAGGAGTCGCCGCAGTCGGCGGTGGGCTTGCGCTTTACGCTGGAGTTCGACGGCCGGATCTGGGCTTTCGACGGCTATGGCCGTTATTGGATCGACAGCCGCTTCGTGCGCGAGGACGAGCAGGAGGCGGTGGAGACGTTGGAGAATTGGTTCCGCGCGCTGGTGGAACGCGGTCCCTACTCGGGTTACGCCTGGGCGGAAGAAGATGCCGACACCATGGAGTTCGGCGGGTTCGAGGACGGGCGGTTCAACGCCATCGACTTCCAGCTCTTGCGGATTTGCGAGGAGTTCAACGCCATTCCCGCGCTGTTCTGGGAAGGCGAGGCGCCGGCCAATCTCAAGTCGGTGCACGAACTCCATCCCCGGCTTTTGAAAGCGCTCTTGATCGAGGAGCATTACGGCGACTATCCCGCCACGCTCGACGAGGCGGCCATCGCTCGCGCCATCGGCGAATTGGTGGAGTGCGGCCTCAACGAAGGCGGCAACTTCGAGGGGTGGTTCAATGCGCTCCGCGATTACGGCGCCACCCATGGCTGGGCGGGCGACAACGAATATTTCCACGCGCAGTTCGCCGAGCGGGTGATGCGCAGATTCAACAACCCCGGCCTGTTCGTGCCGGTGGTCGCAAGGAAGGTGACGGATGGGCAAACTTAAGATTGGCGTGTTGGGCTCGGGCGCGGGTTCCAACATGCAGAGTATCGTAGACGCGATCGATCGCGGCGAACTCGACGCCGAGATCAAGCTGGTGCTGGCCGACGTGCCCGGCGCCAAAATCCTGGAGCGCGCGCGCAACCATGCGTTGCCGCATGCGTATCTGGACTGCGCGCCCTACCGGACCAAGCTCGAAGGCCCGGCGGAAGATCGGTGCATCGAAATGCTCAAAGCGGCCGGGGTGGATACGGTAGTCCTGGCGGGCTTCATGCGGATCGTCAAGCCCAAGCTCCTCGCGGCGTTCCCCGACCGCGTCCTCAACATCCATCCGGCTTTGCTCCCGGCGTTCCCCGGCGTGCACAGCTGGACGCAGGCCTTGGACTACGGCTGCAAGGTGGCGGGGGTTACGGTGCATTTCGTCGACGCCGGCACCGATTCGGGGCCGATCATCGTGCAGAAGTGCGTGCCGGTCCTGGAGGACGACACGCCCGAAACCTTGCACGCGCGCATCCAGGTGGAGGAGCACAAGGCCTTCCCCGAGGCGCTGCGCATTTTGTCAAGCGGCAACTACCGTATCGAAGGCAGGAGGGTGAGGATTGGACAAGTATCTTGAACTGGTGGAAGCTACGCTCGCCGAAGTGCTGATGCAAGGCCGCCCGCCGGTCTTGAGCGAAGCGATGCGCTATGCGGTGGGCGCGGGCGGCAAGCGATTGCGGCCGATCATTTGCCTCGCGAGCGCGGCGGCGGTGGACCCCGGCAAAGTCGAAGACGCCAAGTACCCCGCGGCGGCCATCGAGCTGTTGCACAACTATACGCTGGTGCACGACGATCTGCCCGCCATGGACAACGATACCGTGCGGCGCGGCAAGCCTAGCGTCTGGGCCAAGTACGGCGAAGCCAACGCCATTTTGGCGGGCGACGCGTTGCAGGCGCTGGCGTTCGGCGTGGCGGCCAAAGCGCCGCGCAACGCCGGCCGGATCGTGGCGATCTTGGGCGACAAGGCGCTGGGCGTGGTGCAGGGGCAGGTGGAGGATATCGCTACCGGCGCCAAAGACATCGCCTATATCTACGAGCACAAGACGGCCGACCTCTTCGTGGCGGCGGCCACGATGGGCGGCTATGCGGCGGGCGCGAGCGAGGCCGAAATCGCCGCGCTCGGGGAGTTCGCGCTCAATCTGGGGCTGGCGTTCCAGTACGAGGACGATCTCCTCGACGGCGACTACACTTATTCGCGCGAAGAAACCGAGCGCCTGGCCCGGGAATGCACCGGCCGGGCCATCGTCGCCTTGGACCGGCTCGGCGGCGACACCTCGTTTTTGCGCAATCTGGCGGCCAAATTGATAGGAAGGAGGAAGTGATGCGGCTTACGTTCTACGGCGCGGCGCAGACGACCACCGGCTCCATGCATCTCGTGGAGGCCAACGGCAAGCGGATATTGCTCGACTGCGGGCTCTATCAGGGCCATCGCAAGGAGGCGTTCGAGAAGAACCGCAATTTGCCGGTGGATCCGAAGACCATCGACTACGTCATCCTCTCGCACGCGCATATCGACCACTCGGGCAACCTCCCGCAGCTCGTGCGCCAGGGTTTCCGCGGGCGGGTGTTCGCGCGCCAGTCCACCACCGATCTTTGCGCCATCATGCTCAAGGATTCGTGCTACCTCCAGAAGCGCGATCTCGACTACATCAACAAGAAGCGCAAACGCGAGGGCAAAAAGCTGTTCGAGCCGCTGTACGACGAGAGCGATGTCGACGCGCTCATGCAGCTTTTCGTGCCCACGCACATGCACGAGCCGCGCGAAATCTGCCGCGGGGTGACGCTCGAGTTCTTCAACGCCGGGCACATCCTCGGCTCGGCGCTGGTGCAGCTCGACGTCAAGAGCGACCACGGGCGCAACCACCGCATCCTCTTTTCGGGCGACTTGGGCCAGCCCGACCAGCCGATCATCCGCCATTACGAGTATCCGGCGGGCGCCGACATTCTCCTCATCGAATCCACCTACGCCGACCGCTACCATCCCACGGCCGACGACGTGGAGTTCCGGCTCGAAAAATACCTCAAGTACATCGACCGCCACAACAGCAAACTCCTCATACCGGCGTTTTCGGTGGGGCGCACGCAGCAGATCATCTGGTACCTCAACAAGCTCCTCGAAAAGGGCAAGTTCCCGCGCGAAATCAAGGTGTATATCGATTCGCCGCTCTCGCAGAAGGCCACGCGCATCTACGCCAGCCACCGCGAGGTGTACAACGACGAGGCGCGCGCCATGCTCTTCCAGGGCAAGGATCCTTGCGAATTCCCGGGCATGGTGTTCGTGGGCACGCCCGAAGAATCGATGGCGCTCAACGACCAGCCCGGCCCCATGGTGATCATCGCCGCCAGCGGCATGTGCGAAGGCGGGCGGGTCTTGCACCATCTCAAGCACTGCGTGCAGGACGAAGACAACATCGTCCTCATCGTCGGCTTCCAGGCGGAGAACACGCTCGGCCGCCGCATCGTGGAAAAGGTCAGCCCCATCCGCATCCTCGGCGAGGAGATGGAGCTCAAGGCCAAGGTGGAGGTCATCAACGCGCTCTCGGCCCACGCCGACCGCGCCGGGCTCATCGATTGGCTCGACGAAATCAAGGATAACGTGCGCCACGCCTTTGCCGTGCACGGCGAGCCCGAGAAGGTGAGCGCCATGGTCGACATCCTCAAAGAGCACGGCATCCCCAACGCCGTGGCCCCCGCCCCCGGCCAAACCTACAAATTCGACTAGCGATTTCGGCGTCTGATCGCCGGTACGGGTGTGCCGGCGGCCCGGAAGCCCCGAACAACAAAAAAGGAACAAACACCATGAAGAAACTGATAGCAGTAGCGGCGATCGCGGCGGTTGCCTGCGGTTGCATCTCCGTCCACAAGAACGATGGCGGCGAATCCGACCTGCGGCCCAAAGTGGTCAAGGCCAAGATCGTCGAGAAAATGACGGTCGGCGACCAGACGGTAACCGCCGAAGAGGAAGTGCAGTGTGTATTGGGCCTCATTTGCTGGGGCGCCACCGCCACGCACGTCGCCGACCAGGCCGAGTTCTCCGGTTTCGGCGTGGTCGCCAAGGCCAAGAACGGCGCTTACGCCAAGGCTTGCGAAGCCGCCGGCTGCGACCATCTCGTCGGCACCCGCTATACGATCAACATGGAAGACTATGTGGTCTACAAGAAGTGCAAGGTCACGGTAACCGGCTATCCCGTCACCCTCCAGGGCGTCGAGGTGCTGCCTCCTTGCCCGGCTTGCCCGCCGCCGGCGCAGTAATCGCCATCCATGACGGCAAAAGTCCGCGAGAGCGCCATGCTTTCGCGGACTTTGTTTTTTCGCTTGCGGTTCGGATTGGATTTTGGTATAATATAGGCAACGTAGACCAAAGGAACGGCAAAATGGCGAAACCCGATAATTGCGGCAAGGCGGCGCTGGCGGCTCCGCTGATTTGCCTATCGGCCGCGCGTACGTTTTTTGCAGATTTCGGTTGACTTTTTGGCGGATAATATGGTATAATATCCCCAATCGCGCGGTGGACTAGGGTGGTTCACCATTGGCGTGAGCATTGATTTTTGACAACAAGGAGCGCAAAGATGGCGATGAACAACCAGCTGCTGGCGGTGGTCCAGCATATCGAAAACGAGCGTGGTGTGAGCCGTGAAATCGTGATTACGGCGATCGAGCAGGCTATCCAGCAAGCCGCCCGCAAAAACCACGACGTCACCAACGATCTTCGGGTTGTCATCGACCGCAAGGATCTTTCGCTCCATGTGTACGACACCTTGGTGGCCTCGGACGAAGAGACGGGCCCGGGCTTCATTTCGCTCGCAAGGGCCGTGCGCTTCAACCACGGCAATCCGGTCAAAGAGGGCGATTCCATCGAAATCGAAATGCCCGCCAGCCGCCTCGGGCGCATCGCCGCGCAGACTTCGCGCCAGATGATCATGCAGAAGATCCGCGAGGCCGAGCGCACCAACACCTTTACCGAATACCGCGACCGCGTGGGCGATATCGTCAGCGGCACCGTCAGCGCCGTGGTGCGCGGCGACACCTACGTGACCGTGGGCAAGACCGAGATGATCCTCCCCGCCCGCGAGCGCATCCCCACCGAGAACTACCAGGTGGGCGATCCCATCCGCGCGCTCATCCTGCGCGTCGACACCGAGGCGCGCGGGCCGTCGGTGGTGCTGAGCCGCGCCTCGAACAAGTTCCTGGAGGCGCTCTTCCGCCTGGAAGTCAGCGAAATCAGCGACGGCGTGGTGGAAATCATGGGCTGCAGCCGCGATCCGGGCTACCGCGCCAAGATCGCGGTGCGCACCGACAACGAGAACATCGACCCCGTGGGCGCTTGCGTGGGTCAGCGCGGCAGCCGCGTGAGGAACATCGTCACCGAGCCCGGCGGCGAGAAGATCGATATCGTGCGCTGGAACGAAGATATCCGCCTGTATGTGCAGCAGGCGCTGGCGCCGGCCAAGCTGGAATCCATCGAGGTGGATCCGGTGTTGCCCAACACGGTGCACATCGTGGCGGCGGCCGACCAGTATAGCCTCGCGATCGGCAAGCGCGGGCAGAACGTGCGCCTCACCACCCGGCTTACCGGCTGGCACGTGGAGGTCAAGAAGTCCATGGCCACGGCGAGCTTCGAGGACCAGAAGGCCGAAGCCATCAAGGAACTGGCCGAAACTTTCAGCGTGTCGCTGGCGGTGGCCACGCAGATCGCCGACGCCGGCTTTTTGACGGTCGAAGGTATCGTCTACGTGGACGAGCCCACGTTCGTGGCCTCCACCGGCCTCGACGAAGTCACCGGGCGCGGCGTGTACGCGGCGGCGCAGGCGGTATACAACCTGACGTCGGAGAACGCGGACGCGACGGAGGAGGAGTAACAAGCCATGCGCGTTTTTGAATTGGCAAAGGAGCTGGGCGTAAGTTCCGGCGATGTCATCCGCGCCGCCCAGGCGGCCGGGTTCGAGGCCACTACGGCCATCAGCCGCGTCTACGACGCCGAAGTCGAACCGCTCAAGGCGGCGCTTTCGGGGGTGGATCGCGAGGCGCTCAAGGCTCGGCGCGCCGGCAAGGCGCAGAAGGTCGCCCAGGCGGCGGCCGATCGCCGGGCGGCCGAAGCGGCGGCGCTGGCCAAGCATTTGGAAGTGGCGCGCGAAGCCGACGCCAAGCGTCCACGCAAGGCGCCCAAGGCGGCCGCACCCGTGAGCGAAGCGCCCAAGGCGGCGGAAGCGCCCAAGCCGGCGAGCGCCGTGCCCAAGGCGGCGCCCAAGGCCGATGTCGTCCCCAAACCGCAGCCCAAGGCGGCGCCGGTCAAGCCGGTGACGTTCGGCACGGTGGGGCTTACGGGCACGGGTTTCAAGCCTATCGCCAAGGCCAAGCCGGCCGTGGGCGGGATCACGATTTCGGTCAACGCCACGCCCAAGCCCAAGGCGCCCAAGATTGCGGTAGCCCCGGCGGAATCCAGGGATCCGCGCGACCGCAACGCCCGTCGCGACCGCGAAAACACCAAGGGCTTCGACCGCCGGGCGTCCAAAACGGCGGCCGCAACGCCAACGAGCCGCATCAGCGTCAACGAGACGAGCAAGGAAATTTCGATCCGCGGCGCGGTGGTGGTCAAGGATCTCGCCATCAAGCTGGGCATCAAGCCCAACCGGCTGATCGCCGACTTGATGATGCTCAAGGTCCTCGCGTCCATCAACCAGCGCGTGGAGCCGGACGTGGCCACCAAGGTGGCGGAGAAGTACGGCTTCAAGGTCACCATCGAGCATGCGCGCGACAAGGCCGCGCAAAAGCCGGTGTTGAAGGCCATCGACGCCGACGATCTGATCCCCGAGGATCCGCCCGAGACGCTCAAGCCCCGGGCCCCGGTCATCACCTTCCTCGGCCACGTCGACCACGGCAA
>JAFXST010000073.1 GCA_017525475.1 Kiritimatiellia bacterium
CCGTCTTGGGATCGCGCACTTCGTAGAGGGCCGTACGGCCGCGAACGCGGTCGCCGAGCGAAACCTTGCCCTCGTCGCCCTCGACGATAGCCTCGACCTCGATGCCGTTCACCGTGTTGCAGTCTTCCTGCGTGATGATGACGTCCTGCGAGACGTCGACGAGCTTGCGCGTGAGGTAGCCCGCGTCCGCCGTCTTGAGCGCCGTGTCGGCAAGGCCCTTGCGCGCGCCGTGCGACGAGATGAAGTACTCGAGAACCGACAGCCCCTCGCGGAACGAAGCGGTAATCGGGCGCTCGATAATATCGCCGGAAGGATTGGCCATGAGGCCGCGCATGCCAGCGAGCTGACGGATCTGCAGCTTGGAGCCGCGGGCCTTGGAATCGGCGAACATGTAAACCGGGTTGAGCTCGGTGGGATTGGGATTCTCGGGCGAGATGTTCTTGTCGATCGTCTTGTAGAGCTCGCCGCCCACCTTCTCGGTGGTGGCGGCCCAGATGTCGACGATCTTGTTGTGGCGTTCGCCCTCGGTGATGATACCCTGCTGGAACTGCTGCTGCACCTTCTCGGCTTCCTTGCGGGCGGCGGCGATCTGCGCGTCCTTGTCGGCCGGGCGGATCATGTCCTTAAGGCCCATAGAAGCGCCCGAGACGGTGGCGAAGCGGTAGCCGAGCTCCTTGAGCTTGTCGATCGCCTCCACGGTGACGTCGTGCCCGGCCACTTTGTGGCAGTCGAGGATGAGGTTGCCGATCGTGGACTTGGAGCACTTGTCGTTCCAGAAGCCCATTTCCGAGGGCCACACGTTGTTGAAGATCACGCGCCCGGCGGTGGTTTCGATCGTCCGCGCCTTGCTGTCGCCGTGCGGACGGCCGGTGGAGCCGAAGTCGGGGTTGCGGTAGCGGATGCGGGTGTGGTAGGAGATGGCGCCCTCGGCGATGCCGAATTCGACCTCGGCGATGTCGTTAAACAGCGGCAGATGCTCGCCCGCGGCCGGAACCTTGCCCGCGAGCTTGCCGGCGAGCTTGTCCTGCTGGGACGAAACGGTGAGGAAGTAGAGCCCCAGGCACACGTCCTGCGTAGGCGTCATCACCGACTTGCCCGAGGCGGGCGAGAAGATGGAGGTGGACGCCAGCATCAGCAGCTTGGACTCGATCTGCGCCTCGATCGACAGCGGCACGTGCACGGCCATCTGGTCGCCGTCGAAGTCGGCGTTGAACGGCGTACACACCATGGGGTGCAGGCGGATGGCCTTGCCCTCGACGAGCACCGGCTCGAACGCCTGGATCGACAGGCGGTGCAGCGTAGGCGCGCGGTTGAGGAACACGGTCTTGTCCTTGGTGACCTCTTCGAGAATCTTCCAGATCTCGTCGTCGTGGCGTTCGATCATCTTGCGGGCGGTGCGCACGGTGTGGCAGCGGCCCAGCTCCTTGAGGCGGCGGATGATGAACGGCTCGAAGAGCCTAAGCGCCATTTCCTTGGGGATGCCGCACTGCGGGAACTTGAGCTCGGGGCCGACCACGATCACCGAGCGGCCCGAGTAGTCCACGCGCTTGCCGAGGAGGTTCTGGCGGAAGCGGCCGGTCTTGCCCTTGAGGATTTCGGCCAGGCTCTTGAGCGCGCGCCCGCCGGGGCCGGTGACCGCGCGGCCGTGGCGGCCGTTGTCGAACACCGCGTCGACCGCTTCCTGGAGCATGCGCTTCTCGTTGCGGATGATGACGTCGGGCGTCTTGAGCGCGAGGAGGTTGCGCAGGCGGTTGTTGCGGTTGATCACGCGGCGGTAGAGGTCGTTGAGATCGCTCGTCGCGAAGCGGCCGCCTTCGAGCGGCACCTAAGGACGCAGTTCCGGCGGAATGACCGGCAGCACGTCAAGCACCATCCACTCGGGCTTGGCGCCGGAAGCGCGGAAGCCTTCGACTACCTTCATGCGCTTGGCGATTTTCTTGCGCATCTGGCGCGAGCGGGTGTTTTCCATCTGCTCGTTGAGCTCGGCCATCAGCTTGTCAAGGTCGATGCGCTTCAACAGCTTGCGGATCGCCTCGGCGCCCATCTCGGCCTTGAACATGTCCTCGTACTTTTCGCAGGCGTCCTGGTATTCCTGGTCGGTCAGGATCTGGCCTTCCTTAAGCGGGGTGTCGCCCGCCTCGGTGACCATCCATTCCTGGTAGTACACCACGCGCTCGAGGTCGTTCATCGACTTGTCGAGCAAGAGGCCCACGCGGCTGGGGGCGCACTTGAAGAACCAGATGTGGCTCACCGGCACGGCGAGCTCGATGTGGCCCATGCGCTGGCGACGCACCGAGGCGAGGGTGACTTCAACTCCGCAGCGGTCGCAGACGATGCCCTTGTTCTTGATGCGCTTGTACTTGCCGCAGGCGCACTCCCAGTCCTTGGTGGGCCCGAAGATCTTCTCGCAGAAGAGACCGTCCTTTTCCGGGCGCAGCGTGCGGTAGTTGATGGTTTCGGGGTTCTTGACCTCCCCCTTGGACCAGCCGCGAATCGTTTCGGGCGAGGCGAGCTGCACCTTGACGGCGTCGTAATGGGCGCTGGACGAGAAGGAGCCGCCGAAAATATCCGAAGTAGCGTAAGGATTCATTTGACTTGTTCTCCCTAAATTAGTTGAGGTTCAGCGAGCCCGAAAGCAGGTCGTCGGACACTACCGAGTTGTCCGATTCCGGCAGCGGCTCGGGCGCAAGCAGGTTGGGCTCGCCGCCCTTGGCGCGCTTGGGTTCGCCGCCCAGGAGCTGGGTGTCCAGGCACAGGCCGCGCAGTTCGTGGATCAACACCGAGAACGACTCGGGCATGCCGGAATCCTTCTCGGTGCTCATCCATGAGCTTCGCGGCCTCTGCCTCGACATGCAGCTTCTGGGCGGCGACGCCGACAAGTTCGCGCCGGCGGCGCGTCCCTCGGCGGAGTCGAAGGACGTCGCGGACGTCAC
>JAFXST010000010.1 GCA_017525475.1 Kiritimatiellia bacterium
CACGTCTTGATTGTCCACTGCGCATAAAGCGTGGTGGCGCTCGTCGTATCCTTGTCCCACTTCTTGGCGCTTGTGCCATCGGCGTTGTAATACTTATTGCCGTTTACTGCCGCATCGTAGAAGCCGGCAAAGGTATAGCCGGTCTTCGTGGGGAGCGCAAGCACAGTTGGCATCGTCGCATTGTAGGTGGCCTTCGTGCCGGTCGCCATCTCACCCTCGCCGCCATTGGCGTCAAAAAAGAGCGTACTCTGCTTGGCCGTCCACTGCGCATAAAGCGTGGTGGCGCTCGTCGTATCTTTGTCCCACTTCCTGGCGCTGGCGCCGGTGGCGGTATAGTATTTGCTTCCGCCCGAAGTCGCATCGTAAAACCCGGCAAAAATGTATCCGACCCTTGTCGGGAGCGCAATCCCCGTGGGCATGGCCTCGCCGTAGGTTGCGGTTTTGCCCGTCGTCATCGTGCCGGTGCCGCCATTGGCGCTAAATTTAAGTTCGCACGTCTTGATTGTCCACTGCGCATAAAGCGTGGTGGCGCTCGTCGTATCCTTGTCCCAATTCTTGGCGCTGGTGCCGTTGGCGTTGTAGTACTTGCTTCCGCCCTGCTTCGCATCGTAAAACCCGGTAAACGTGTAGCCCGTGCGCGTGGGGAGCGTAAGCCCCGTGGGCATCGCCGCATCGTAAACGGCCACCTTGCCCGTAGTCATCGTGCCCGCGCCGCCATTGACGTTGAACGTCAAGGCGCTCTGCTTGGCCGTCCAATGCGCATAGAGCGTTTGCGCGGCGGTTATCTTAACCGTCGTTTCGCCGGTAACCTCGGTGCCGCCGCTCGAAGTCGTGTACCATCCGGCAAAGGCGTAGCCGGTGCGCGTGGGCGTAGGCAAATCGCCGTAAGCCGCATCGTACGTTACCTCCTTCGAAGCGGTGGTTACGCTCCCGCCATTGGCATCGAACGTAACCGTATACGTATTGGCCGTCCAGTGCGCGTAGAGCGTTTGCGAATTGGTTATCGCAACCGTGGTGGTGGCGGTAATCTTGCTGCCGCCAGTCGTGGCCGTGTACCATCCCTTGAACGTATAGCCGGTACGCGTAGGCGTAGGCAAGGTGCCGTAGGTTGAATTGTAGGTAACCGTCGCCGAAGCGGGGCTCACATTTCCACCTTGGGCATCGAAAATAACGGTGTACGTATTGGCCGTCCAGCGCGCATAGAGCGTGATGTCGGTGGTTATCTGTACCGTGGTGGAACTTGTGCGCTGGCTGCCGCCCGTCGCTTCCGTGTACCAACCGTTAAAGGTATAGCCGGTACGCGCAGGCGTAGGCAAATCGCCGTAAGTAGCATTGTACGTAACCAGCTTGGAAGCGGGATCTACGCTACCGCCATTGGCGTCGAACGTAACCGTATACGTATTGGCCGACCATTGCGCATAGAGCGTGGTGCCGCTCGTCGTATCTTTGTCCCAATTCTTGGCGCTGGCGCCGGTGGCTGTATAATATTTGTTGCCGCCCGAGACCGCATCGTAAAAGCCGGTAAACGTGTAGCCGGTGCGCGTGGGGAGCGCAATCGACGTGGGCATCGCCGCCGCATAAGTCGCTTTCTTGCCCGTACTCATCGTGCCGGTGCCGCCATTGACGTTGAACGTCAAAGCGCTTTGCTTGGCCGTCCATGTCGCCTTGTAGGTGGCGTTGGAGGCGGGCACGGTGGCGGGCACAGCCGGGCTCCACTTGGAGAACGTATACCCCTTGCGCGTCACCGTGGGCGCCGTGAGCTGAGTAGCGTAATACAGCTTGTTGGTGGCGCCGGGCGTCCCCTTGTTGGCGTTGAAGCAAATCGTATACTGGTTGGTCTGCCACTGCGCGTACAGCGTAGTCGCTTTGGCCAAGTTGTTGGAGGTAATGGCCGGGTTGTAATACGGCGTCTTGATCATCGAGCCGCCAGTTTTGCTTGTCGACCAGCCCTTGAAGGTGCAGCCCGTATTCGTAACGAGATTGGACGCATACAACTCCACGCCTAGGCAGCCGCCGGCGCCTTCGACCTCGAACCGGTTGGTGAACGTATTGCCGCCTTGCGTATTGAACTTGAACTCGCGGGCCTTGCGGATGAGCGGCACCACCAGATACTGGGGATACCAGTTATTGCGTACATTGACCAGCTCGAGAATATTGGTCGCGATGAGAGCGTAAGTGTAGCCGCTTTTGTAGTCGGGCTTGGTGCCCTTCAAAAAGCCGTACGATACTTGGCCAGGGGGCGGAGTAATCTTGACCAAGAGATTGGTACCATGAAAACTGTCGCTCGGCGAATAAAGACTGTAGCGACTATCGGCCGTAACTTGGTAATCGCCAACTGCCAGCGGAGTTGGATCCAAATCCGGCCAAATCTTGAACGGCAGCGAAGCGCTAAGACAGCTGTTGGAGGCTACCACGATCTCCTCGAACGGCCGCGTGAAAGTCGGCTCGTTGTTGGCGGTAACCAGCCGCACCAGACATTCAAAGTCGCTACCGACATTCGCCTGTTCGGTAAGCGGCGTAAACGTCTCCGCCTGGACGAGGGCACACCACCCCATAGCCAGCAGTAACGCCAATCTGACTTTTTGCAACATTATGGTATATTATACCAAAAATCCGCCCGAATTGCAAGGGGAAAGTTAGCGGATAGCGGTTGGCGGTTGGTCGCTTGTCGTTAGTCTTTAGTCGTTGGTCGCTAGGGAACCACGGAATACACGGAAGGCACGGAAAGGTGATTGGTCTCCACGGAGGAAGTCTTAAGACTTCACTATCTGATGTCTGCAGACTTTAGTACCTGATGTCTGCAGACTTTAGCACCTGATGTCTGCAGACTTTAGTACCTGAGTTCTTAAGACTTTAGTACTTGTCGGCCAAGTGTCAAGTAAACGTCGGCCAAGTGTCAAGTAAACGTCAGACAGATACTGACAGTACTTGACAGCTTCCTGACAGCGACCTGACGTTAGGTTGACATGTGGATGGGCGATAATAGCGCCAAACAAAGGTAATCTACGGCAAACGGCAAGTTAGGTGCAAAAGGCATAGCAATCTCACAGTCAATAGCGCGCGCGCAAACATAGAGGCGAACACTTCCACTGTCTCAGGCGGCTATTCCCGTGGCTGCGGCGAACAGTTCTCGGCCTCACGGGAGCGACCGCAAAAGTGCGGGACTTTTTGGAAAAAGTGCCGGACTTTTCCCCAAAAGTCCCGCACTTTTTGCCACATCCTCACGGCACATGAAACTGTCTACCACTGCACAAAAAACACAAGGCGGGGAGTGATCCCCGCCCTGTGTGTGCCAGATATGGAGGCCTAGTTACTCCGCGGCCTCGGCAGCAGTGCGGCCGACCGAAATCGTGTAGTAGCGGACAGATTCCTCGTTACTCAGCGCCGGACCCGCAAGGCCAGTGGTGGTGGTGGTGGCCTGCGTGGCATCACCAGCGGCAAGCGAACTCGGCGAAGTACCCGACCTGACCACATACCACAGACCAGGAATGGTCTTGATATTGAACGCCGGCGCAGTTGTTTCGTCCGGCATCGTCATCGGATCATCGGACGTATCCACCGCCGGCTTCACCGTTATCGTCTTGTCGCTGATCGTCACCGACCCGTTCGCATTGAGGGCAAGCGTGATTGCGCCAGCGCTGCCACCAACCGTAAAGGCGCCGGAAATGTCGGTAGTACCGTACTTCACAATAACTTTATCAGTGGCAAGGCTGGTTCCGGTGGTAGTAACGCTCTCAACATTCGGCGGAACCACCACGCTACCTTCATAACCATCGCCAAGATTGATCGAGACCGAAGTGGTTTCAGTATCGGTGGTGACCGTCGTGACTGCGCTTGAACCTTCGCCCTCGCTCGACACCTTGCCGTCCACATACACGCCGTCATCGGCATAGTAGAGCGTCAAGGTCTGAGCTTCGCCGCCAATAGTTACTGTACCAGTGCCGTCAACTACCACATTGCCGCTCTTCGAGAGGAGCTTGGTGCCGGATGCAGTTGAAGTTCCGCCTGCCTTCGCCAACGTGGTAATGGTCACGGGAGTCTCGAGTGTCGAGGATATCGTGCCCGAATATCCTTCCGCGACTTTCGTGATTGTCACGTTCGGGGAGTTCTCGCTCGTGGGGAACGAGAGATTGCCGGTGCCCGTGATTTCCGCGAAAGTGTACGTCCAGGACGACATGGCGGTTATATTCATCGCGCCGTCTAGCCGGAGCGTCGGCGCGACGGTCCTGCCGACTTCGAGAATATACCCTTCCGTCATGCCTGCGAGAGCGACCGTCGAGCCCGTCGTACCGTAATTGTTGAAGTTGACGCCGCTGGAGGCCGAGAACGATGGCAGCTCCACCGTGCCTGTCCAACCCGTGAACGACGAAGGCGTCGCAGCCGGAATCGCCGCGTATGCAATCGTGCCCGTGCCAGCAACGGCATTTGCGATAGAGCCGCCGGACGCCACATTAACCGTTCCGCTTATCGTCAGCGCCGCCGTGCCGGAAACCGCGCCAGAGACGGTGGTCGCACTGGGAATGTTCACGCTTCCATCGCCGTTGATTGTCGCAGCACCGATGTTCAGAGCCTCCACATCGTTTTTCGAGATATTAAGCGTCGAACCACTGTCGACCGTTATTGTCACGCCATCGAGTATCGCGCCGCTCGCGTCGCCGCCGTTAAGGAGCGACATCGCGCTCGTGCGGCTTATACGAATGTTGCCGACAAAGTCGTCCTTGATCCAGACCTTGCCGTTGGTCAAATCCGAATTGTCATTGATTACCATTTTGTCGTTGGGGAACATCACCGTCTGCGTGGTGAACGCGGAATCGACATACACTGTGCCGCAGTCCGTGCCGTTCATGTTACTTGCAAGATACCCGCTCTTGAAATACACCTCCGCGCCGTTTTCATGGTTTGGCGCGACGCGCATCGCGTAATAGCCGGACTTATAGACGAGCGAAACCGTGCGATAGGCGGCGCTCGGTGCGACAAGGTGCACCTTGGTGCTGTTTTCATCGACATCGCTCGTGAGCGGAATGTCGGTAGTCGTGTAGATGTCGGAAATATCATAGCTGGAATAGTCGAACGTAATATCGCCGTCTTCCGTTATGGTCATAGGACCGCCAGTCATATCGACCGCACCATACTCGTTCGTGACGGTAGTGCCGATGACGGTCATGCCGGTCACCTTGATATCTGCCGTGCCAGCCTTGAAAGTAGTAGCCGCACCGCCAATAGTGAGAGCTTCGTAGTATGTCTCGGAAGCAAGGTTGATCGTCACTTCGGTAGCGACACCAGCAGTAACGTTCAGCGACGCGCCAGCAAGAGGAGTCCCTGTTTTTGTGTCGTCCGAATTGGACCAAACCTCGGAACTCTCGGTCGTATCAATCCAGTTCTCTGCCGCCGCCGTAAAGGTGCGTGAGGACGAACCATTGGGCGAAACATAGGGATATACCGCAGCATACTCGGCAATCTCGGCCGACGTAATGATGCGATCGTAAAGCCTGATGGTGTTAACCACGCCAGTTTCCGTAGCGGTGTCGGCATTTATATCTACAGCCTTATATGTGCCAGAAGCATCGTTCTTAATACTGCCTGATATGTCGGAACCAACCTGGATTTCCGTTGAAGTCCCTAGCGTTACCGCCGGGAAGGATGTTGTTTTCCACTTGATACCATCAAGGTATACGGTGAATGTAGTTACATCATCAGCATCTTCCTTTGTAACGATGTAGGCGTGCCGCGCTGTAGCCGCATTCGGCACTGTCATAGGAGTCGTGGTGATGAGCGTAATTGTCTTACCGCTATTATATGCGATATATACCTCATCCTTGTTTTTTCCCGTGAGAATCAAGATGCCTTTATTTGATCCGCTACTGCTGCCAAGATGCAGGAATATACGGTTGGCCGTAGGTGACATGGTGCCGACAGCCGCAAGCGTGAGATGGTCTTGAAACTCCGAAATCTTACTGCCGGTGCTACTCATATACGGATGCCATTTTATGTACATGCCGGTAGTTTCATCATTGGCTACATTATTGTATGTCGGATTTTGTGCTGGGCTCGTCCACATTCCATCGTGACCGGACGAAGCGGAAACCTTATTGTAGACTATTGTAAACGTGTTCGTATAGGAGATATCCAATACCGTTGCCGCACCGGAAATCTTGACCGTTCCGTAGTCAGACAAACGAGCCGTACCATCTGTGACAGTTGCGGCAGTCGACGTATCATCAGGGCGGGTAACGGTTACGGTCGCATTAGCCGGGACATTGGCAACCGAGAACGTGCCGTTGGCGTATTCCTCACGGGTTTCGGTTAGGGTAAATTCGCTAGTCCAAGTCAAAGATTCCAACCCAGTTGGCGACGTATAGGCAGACAAGTTACGCAAAGATCCACCATCCACAACGTATGTTACAGTCGTGCAAGAAGCGGGCAAGATGACATTGCCCAAGTCAAATGTGGTGGAACTGCCAAGCGCAAGCTTGAGCGTCGTAAGCGATGTGCAGGCGGACAAATCCAGCTTGCCGCCGTTCTGCGCAGAAAAAGTCTGGGTCGCAAGCGTGGTGTCGGCCGGAATCGTCAACTCCGTTATGCTCGTATCCGAAACGGCCAGATTCATGCCAACCATTGCAAGTTTGGCGGATATTGCATTGTCCTTAACACCGGAAATTGTGGCAGCCCCGCTTCCATAAGCTATAATCGTACCGGTTGAACCGGTGTTGATGGCTGGTATTGTCGAACCGTTGCCAACATTGAGTGTCCCATTTACATTAATCGCCCATGCATTCCAGATCTTTCCCGCCGCAACTGTCGCCGTTGCATCGGAAACAACCGTAATTGTTCCTGAGCGAGGAGCAAGCGAAGCACCGTCCCCGAGAACCACTCGCAAATAGAAATGTCCGGCAGAATCGGTACGCTCGCAATTGATCGTACCTGTAAACGCTGACGGATTCTTGAACACATAGCGCTGGGAGATGTCCCTTGTTGTACAGACAAGCGAGCCAGAACCTGTCAACTTGCCGAAAACCGCAATGCCATTGTCCGACCAACCGTTATCAACCGTGAAGGCTTTTGTACTTCCATCATCCTGCAGATCGAGAGTTCCGTCGGTACTCTGCGGATTTTTTGCCACTGTACCAGAATCATTGAAATATCCCTTAACACCAGTAAGCCTAAGCGTTGAATTCGCACTCGTCACGTTTCCGGGGACAAGACCGACAATATTGCAGTTCTTGAGCCAGAGGACGCCGCTCCAATTACTGTCATTAAGCGTAAGTCCACTAGGAGTTGTCTCATAAACCAAGGTACCATTACCCTTGACAGTACCGGAGAACGTACTGGCGGCGGGAACTACGACAGAACCGCCTTTAACAATGATTCCGTTTGCTGCGGTCAGCGTGTTGGCCCCCGCAAGTGTCAGTGTCTTGCCGGAGGTGACGGCAAATATGATGCTTTCCGCGCTGACTGCCGTATCGAGAGTAATGGTGCAATCGTCGGTTACAATGACAAGTACAGGCGCAGTCGTGGCCGCCGTCCAGTCGGCAGGGACATTCTCCCAGCTAAGTTCACTCCAGTTGCCGCCAGCCGCAGTGGAGACTGATGCCATAACGGTTGCCACAAGTTCCTGTGTAGTTCGATACGAAGTCGACGAAGTACTTTGCACAACGGGGCTGTAATCGCCATTGGTCGTGTTAATCATATAGACACGCTGAAGGACATTCGTGCCATTGCCATCCTGCATTCCAAACGTGTTTGAAACTCCGGCCTTAACAATACATTCACTGCTCTCGCCGGCACTGCCAAAAGCAAGGGTCTGCTTCAGGGCATTGTTCTCTAATTTCGTTGTAGCCTGTTTTTGACCATTTCCATTAACCGGCCCGGAAATAACGGTATTGCCAAGAAAATCAACACAAGTGACATAAGTTGCGTTGCAAGAATCGTCCCTGGAGTTCATTCCATAGGCAAACGATTTCAACCTAACATACCCAGACGACAACGATGCCGTAGGGAATGTCAGCGTATACGTATCTGTTGCGGCAAGGTTGCCCGCACTTTGCCTTGTGCTTTGACCTACGTTGGTGATGATTATATCATCGCCAGCCGCCGCCCATGCGCCGCTTGTTGCGCAGATGGCGATTAGCAGCGCAATGAGTCGTGCGCTGGTCAAACTCTTGATGAACTGTTGCATGGCGTACCTCCTCGTTGTCGATCGATGCAGAATACGCCAAAGTATAGCTCGCCGCGTAGGCTACTACACAGCGAGACTATAGTTCTCTTATTAAGAGGCCCAAAATGGGATTTAGCGGTTTCCACAAGGCTCTTGTTACAAGTTTCGCAAATATTATACCATATTCACCTCGTACTTGTCAAGAGGGGCGGCGATAATTCTTGGGGCAGGTGCCCGCGCAGAAAAGCCCGCTCAGTAGCGGATATGCTCGAGCTGGTCGCGGAGCGAGAGCTTGAACGGCAACTCCAGCGTGAGGATGCGCAGGATGCGGAACTCGCGCAAAGTGCGCACGCGGATTTCGCCCGGCACGAACTTGAGTTCGGCAAGTTCTTTGAGGACGCGCGGCGCCAGATCCTGCCACAAATCGGCGATGCCCGTCGAGGGCGGGCGCACGACGGCGGTGCGGCTGAAGAGGAGCTTGCCGTCCTTGGCGTTGCGGCATTCGAGCTCGTAGGCGATGCGCGGATGCGGCTCTTGGGTGATGTGCCCGAGGTTGGGCCCAAAGCGCAGCTCCACGGCCATTTCGCGGATGAACGGCAAATCCTTGACCGCCGCGCACTCGTCTTTGGAGACTACGATCTTTTCCACCATGGGGCGCGGCGGCACCAGGGCGAGCGGGGCGTCCTCCCACTTGCGCGGCGAAAGCTCCCGCCGCGCGAAGAGCGCGCCTTCCGAGGCGTACTTGCCGAGCACCTGCGTATCGCCTTCGCAGCGCATGATGACGCCGTACGTCTCCCACACGAGCCGCGATACCAGCGCCAGCGCCTTGTCGCCCGGTTCGAAATCGGGCGCGAAGCCGGGCGAAGTGCGCGCCGTCTGCACGGTGCCGTCGCGGCCGATCATCACGTCGAAGGCGGTAAGCTCGACGGGGTTGGAGATAAAGCCGTAGTTGTGGTCGCGCCGCCAGCAGTTGTAGTCGCGGAGATTCTGCCAGCCCTCGAGGAAGAGGAGGTGCGCCTTGAGGAGCGGATGGCCCTTGAGCTCTTCCGCGACGCAGAAGTAGGGGAAGACAGTACCTTGCGGCAACAGCGCCCACAGGCCGGAGATCTTGCCCCATAGCCCCAGCGCGTCGATCTTGAGCGCGGTATCGGCTATTTGAGCGCGGCTATCCACCTGAGCTCCCGGCGCCGCATGGCGCGATAGTCCTTTTCGGCGAAGTCGTCGGCCCCGGACAGGTGATCCATGCCGTGCGCCACGTAAAGCAAAAGTTCCTGCCAACCGCCCAGCGCCAAAGCGCGATCGGTGTTGACGTAAACTTCGCCGTACACGCCGGGCGCTTCGCCGGCGATCGGCTCGTAGCGCTGGGTGATCACGTCGGTAGCGCCCTTCACGCCCATAATGCCCTGGTGCACGGCGTCGGAGCCGGCGTCGTCCTGGAGAATTACGGTAATGTCCCGAAACGGCGTCTTGATGCGGCGCGACGACTTTTGCGCAAACGCCGCGGCCGCCGCTTGCAGTTCTTTGCGGGTGTGGCCGAACGCGCGAGGGAGCTTGCCTTCGATGACGATCATCGCCTCACGATGCTCCCGCCCAAGGCCGACAGTTCCTTTTCCACCGCCACGTAGCCGCGATCGACCGTTTCGGCGTTTTGGATCACGCTCTTGCCCTTGGCCGCCAAGGCCGCGATGACGAGCGCGATGCCCGCGCGGATGTCGGGGCTGGTGACGCGCCCGCCGTAGAGCGCGCTCGGGCCCGTGACCACTACGCGATGCGGGTCGCACTGCACGATTTTGGCGACGAGGCCGCGCAGGTGGTCCACGAAGTAGAGGCGGCTTTCGAACATCTTTTCGAAAAAGAGGCAAGTGCCGCGCGTCTGGGTGGCCAGCACGACGAGCATGGAGATGAGGTCGGAGGGAAAGGCCGGCCAGGGACCGTCGGACACCGAGGGGATGGCGTCGCCCAGGTCGTACTTCATCTTGAGCTTCTTCTTGGGCGTGTAGACGAGCGTGCGGGCTTTGGCGTCGATGGTCCAGGTGACGCCGAAGCGCGCAAAGGTGGGGGCGAGGATCTCGAACGGGCCGGGGTCGATATTGGCGAGGACGAGCGTGCCCCCGGTGACCGCCGCCGCGGTAACGTAGCTCGCGGCCTCGATATAGTCGCACCCGACCGTGACCTCGCAGCCGTGGAGCGACTCCACCCCTTCGACCTCGATGCGGTTGGTGCCCGCGCCCGCGATCTTGGCGCCCATCGCGTTAAGCATGTTGGCGAGATCGACGATGTGCGGCTCGCAGGCGGCGTTGTAGATTACGGTAGCGCCCTTGGCGAGGACGCTCGCCATCAGCACGTTTTCGGTGGCGGTTACGCTCGCTTCGTCCAAGAGGATGCGCGCGCCTTTGAGCGCGCCCTGGAAGCGCAGCAGTTTTTTGCCCGCCTGGGCCTTGGCCCCCAATTGGCGGAAGGCGGCAAAGTGCGTATCGAGCCGGCGATGGCCGATCTGGTCGCCGCCAGGGGGCGGGAGGCTGGCCCGGCCGGCGCGCGCCAACAGGGGCCCCGCGAACAAAAAGCTGGTGCGGATGCGCGCGGCGAGTTCGGGGCTGATGGTGGAAGCTTTGAGCTTGGGGGTGGCGATTTCGACCCGGTCGCCCTCGCGGCGGATCTGCGCGCCGAAGCGCCGCGCGGCCTCGAGCATGGAGGCGACGTCGGCGATATCGGGGAGGTTGGCGATCGTCACCTTGTCGGCCGTCAGCAGCGAGGCCGCGATCATCGGGAGCGCCGCGTTCTTGTTGCCGGAGACGCGATGTTCCCCGGCGATCGCCCGCCCGCCCTCGATGACGAAAGTGCTCATGAAAGTTCGTCGATCCGGCGAGTCTCGCCAAAGACGATGAGCCGGTCGTCATCCTGCAGCAAGGCGTCGGCCGAGGGGATGATGATCTGCCGCTCGGCCTCGGGCTTGTCGGGGTCGAGGCGCCGGATGCAGAGTACGGTAACTCCCGTCTTGTTGCGGAAGTTGACCTCGGCGAGCGTATGGCCGCGTATGGCCGAGGGCACTTCGATCTCGGCGATGGAGTAGCCCTCGGAAACTTCCAGAAAATCGATGGCGTCGTGGTTGGCGATGGTGCGCGCGAGACGATGGGCGCTGTCGCGATCGGGGTAGATGATGGTGTCGGCCCCGATGCGCCGCAGGATCTTGCCGTGGAGTTCGCTGGAGGCCTTGGCCACCACGCGCGGCACGCCCAGCTCCTTGCAGTTGGTGGTGGCCATGATCGAGGCTTCGATGTTGGAGCCGATCGCCACCACCACTACGTCGCACTCGCCGAAACCGGCCTCTTCCAAAACGTGCGGCTGCGTGGCGTCGCCCTGCAGCGAGGTGGCGAATTCGCTCGCGTTCTGCATGGCGGGGCGGTTGCGGTCGATAAGCATCACCTCGGCGCCGGCGTTGGCCAGCGACTCGGCGAGCGACATGCCGAAACGGCCAGCGCCGATGATTCCGATACGTTTCATCAGTTTTCGAGCTCCATGCGCCGGGCCTCGCGGATGAGCCCCTGCGAATACGGGTGGACTGGCGACTCGAAGAACTTGGCGGGGTCGTCGGTGGTTTCGACGACGCGGCCGTCCTTCATCACCGCGAGTTTGGTGGCCATCTGCGAGACCACACCCAAGTCGTGGGTGATGAGTAACACCGCCGAATTGGCCTGGTGGAGGCGCTTCATGAGCTTCAAAACCTGCGCCTGGATCGTCACGTCCAAGGCGGTGGTGGGCTCGTCGGCGATCACGAGATCGGGGCCGAGCATCAGGCCCATGGCGATCATCACACGCTGCTGCATGCCGCCGGAGAGCTCGTGCGGATAGGCGCGGGCGCGCACCAGCGGATCGGGAATGCCCACCTTCTCCAGCCACTCGAGCGCCATGGCGCGGGCGGCTTGCTTGGACATCTGCTCGTGGAGGAGGATAGTCTCCACCAACTGATCGCCGATGCGATGGAGCGGCGAGAGCGAACCCATGGGGTCCTGGAACACGACACCGATCTTCTTGCCGCGCAAGGCGCGCAGTTCGGGGAGCGGCATGGTCAAAGTATCCCGGCCGTCGAGGAGGATGCGACCCTTGGGGTAGAATGCGGGCGGCGAGGGAAGGAGCCGCGCGATCGACATCGACACCGAGCTCTTGCCCGAGCCCGATTCGCCGACGATGCCCAGCACTTGACCGCGATCGAGCGAAAGATTAACGTCGATGGCGGCGCGGGTGACCTCGCCCTCGTCGTTGCGGAACGATACGTCCAGATCCTGAATTTCCAACAACATCAATTGAATTCCTTGGTTACGAAATCCTTGAGCGCGTCCTGCCACCTGGGTGTGCGGTAGCCCAGGAGATTGAGCACGCTTTTCTTGAGCGCCGAACAGCGCGGGCGCGGTGCGGGCCGGGGGAACTCGGCCGTGGTGCAAGGGACGACCGGGCGCTTGAGGCCCAAGAGTTTGAAGAGTTCCACGGTCAAATCGTACCAGGTGCACTGGTCTTCGCAGGTGCCGTGGACGATGCCCGAGACTTCGGGCTTGGCGAGCAGAAACTTGACGACGTCGGCCACCACCTTGGTGGAGGTGGGGTTGCCGCGCTGGTCGTCCACCACTTTGAGCGGGGCGCCCTCGGCCGCTCCGAGTTTGGCCATGGTGTGGATGAAACTGGGGCCGCCCGCGCCATAGAGCCAGGCGATGCGCAGGATGACCGCATCGGGATAGAGCATCTGGATCATCTGCTCGCCCGCGAATTTGGACATGCCGTAAACCGTGCGCGGGCGGGGGATGTCGGTTTCGCTCCAGGCCCAAGGTTCGCGCGGCGGCTCGCCGGAGAAAACGTAGTCGGTCGAAATGGCGATGAGCCTAGCGCCGCACATCTTGGCCGCCAGCGCCACGTTGCGCGAGCCCTCTTCGTTGAGCTTGAAGGCGAGCTCGCGGTTGGTCTCGCAATCGTCTACCTTGGTCATGGCGGCGCAGTGGATGATCGCATCGGGCGACTCCGCGAGCACCTTGGCGGCGAACTCTTCGTCCTTGGTGATGTCGTATTCCGGGAGGTCGGCGACGACAAGCTCGTGGTCTTTAAGCTCCGCCTGGAGCGTGCGCCCCAGCATGCCTTTGCCGCCGGTAATCAGAATCTTCACTTTTCCGCCCCCGTTTCCAGCGCGTGCACCATGCAGGCGCCCAACAGCACGATCTGCCAACTCATGTAAATCCAGGCGAGGATGATGGGCATGAACGCAAACGAGCCGTAGAGCGCCGACGACTTGGCGATGCCGACTTGCGCCACGGCGCACACCTTGATCCACCCGCCGAAGAGCACCGAAGTGACCATGCCGCCGTAGAACGCGTGCAGGCTATCGACGCGCTTGTGCGGAATTACCTTGAAGAGGAACGCGAAGTTGAGCGAGGAGAAGAAGAACATGACCGCAAAGCGGAAGACGCCCGATTCGAGAATGGCGATTAGACCGTCCGACACCCACTTGGTGAGCCAGGTGGCGCCCACGGTGGCCACGATCACGTTTTTGATCATGTTGAGGATCGGCATCGACATGGCCATGGCCACCAGGACCGGCAGCACCACCGAGATGAAGAGGTAAAGCATGCACCGCCGCCAGATCGCGCGCGGCTTGCCCACCTGCCAGATTTCGTTGAAGCTCACCTCCACCATGCTGAGCGAGGAGACGACCGTCCAGAGGAGAAACGCAAAACCGATCCACCCCAGCGTCTTGATGTTGAACTGCTCGATCTTTTCGAACAGCATATCCGAGATCTGCCGCGCCTCGCGCCCGAACTCCAAGGCCGCGATCTTGCGCTGCTCGCGCTCTTCGTCGCTGCCGAGATAGGAGGCGAGATAGGCCATTTCGTCTTCCTGGCCGTTCTCGATGTTCGAAATCATCATATCGAGCTGACGGTTGATTTCGGTGCGGGCGTAGTCGTCGACCCCAAACTGCTTGGCCCCAAAGAGCAGGATGCACATGGTGGGGATCACCGCCAGGAGCGAGAAGTACGTGAGCCCGGCCGCGTGCATGGAGCAGTTGTTGTTCAGGAACGACATGACCACGCCCTTGACCCAGCGAACCGCCGGATTGGAGAGACACTTGCAGGAAATATTGGCGATTACCGCACGGATTGACGCTTGGTTGAGTGTCATAGGAGATACCCCGTTAGGTGCCCGAGAATGGTGCCCATGAAATAGACCGCGGCCAAGATGCCGAGATTCTCCTTGAGGTTGCGGTTGGTGCGGAACAGCACGAGGAGCCCCAGGCCGCTGCCCGTAAAGGAACTGGCCATCAAGGCGCCGGGGCTCATCGCGCCGGCCAGGTAGAGCTTGGCGGCCGCCACGCTGACGGCGCAATTGGGGACGAGCCCCAACAGCCCGGCGAGCGCCTCGCCCACGAACGGCGTGGAAAGGTGGAGACTGGCGAGCCATTCCTCGCCGCCAAAATGCATGGCGAGTTCGATGAGACCCGAAATACAGACGATAAAGGAAAAGATTTCGGCGGTATGGATCAGCGCGGGCACCACGATACCCCGATGCTCGCGGCAGGCGCAGTGCGAATGTTCGCACAGTTCGTGCACGTCCACCTGGCGCCGGCGGTGGCGGAAGAAACTCAAGACGGCCGTGACGGTAAAGCCCACCGCAATGGCCGCAAATACTTTAAGAAGCGTAATCTTGACGAGGAGCGACACCGGCGCGCGCGAAGAAACGAGGACGGGCAAAAGTTCGTCGGAAGTCGAAAGCATAACCGCCAGGAGCGTGCCCGCCGCAATCACTCCGCCGGCGTAAAGCGAGGCCGCCGCCGCCGACACTCCGCACTGCGGAATGGCGCCGGCCAGCGCCCCGGCCAGAGGCCCTATGGAACGAGCACGCTCGAGGAAAGCCTCGAGCGCACTTCCCGCCTTGGCTTCCACGTACTCCAGCACCAGATAGGTGACAAAGAGGAACGGGAGCAGCAGCAGGGTCTCTTTGACGAATTCCAGCATTAACCGGCCGCAATCGCCTCGTTGGGGCACTGGGCCGCGCAAGCGCCGCAATCGAGACACTTGTCGGGATCGATGGAGTAGGGGGCGCCGGCGGTAATCGCTTCCGCAGGGCACGCAGCCTGACAGCATCCGCAAGCGACGCACTTGTCGCCGTCAATTTTATGTGCCATGTTCTGTTTCTCCTTTTGTGGTTATTTAGTGTGGTTTGGGAATATTATACCATATCCGCCATCAAAAAGTCAAGTGCGGATTACTCGGCCGGCTCGGCCTCGTCCGCATCCTTTTCCTCCTTGGCGGCCGGCTTGGCGGCGCTCTTGGCGGCCTCCTTGGCCTCGCGGATGCGCTCGATACGCTCGCTCACCGTCTCGGCCTTTTCGCCGGTTTTCTTGGGGTGGTCGGTACCTTTGAGCTTGATGTGCTGCTGGCAGTAGTCCTCGTGCTTGAGCATGTCCCAGCTGAGCTGCTGCTCCGAATCCTTGGGCAGTTTGGCCATCGATTCGAGCGTCTGCGCCATGCAGTTGGGCGCCGCGCACGTATGCTCCTTGCAGAACTTGCCTTTGTGCAGGCGCTCGTTGCCGCAGGCGATGCGCTCGAGGAGTTCCTCCTCGTCCAACTTGGCGAAGAGCGTGCCGCCCTTGTTGATGCGCGGGCAGAAGCGGTTGCAAGCGTGCGCCGGGCAGTGGTGCCAGACTACGCGCGGGGCCACGTACTTTTCGGGCGTTTCGCCGGGCGTAAAGTACTGCGATTCGTTCTTGCTCTGCGCCCAACCGGGGAGCCCGCCCACCTTGACTGCCTTGTTGCAGCCTTCGGTGGCGCACACGTGGCGTTCGCAGAAGTTGCACTTTTCCAGCGCCTCCTGGTCGCATTGCGACATTTTGCACATGGCCGCCAGCATAATCGCCAAAATCATGGGTTTACTCCTTGTCGATTGGGTTTGTAAATTGGTCGGCGCCATCGGTTACCGGCCTTAGGCCGATCCACGGCAAGCGCAGAAACAAATCGAAATGCCTCAGCGTATCGGCCCCCAGGTACGAGCAAGGCGCGCCGGGATTGACGAGCGGGCGAAAACGGATGGCGTAGTCGCCGCCCTTCGCGGTTTTGAGCTGGAGCGTGCCCGGCTTGCCCGGGCGCATGGCCATGGCCGTGCGGCCGTTGACGTCGGTGGCGCCCATCGTCGCCGCCTCCACTTCCTCGGCCGGCCAATCGGCGGGATCGTTGATGAACGAGAGCGACGAGCCGCTATCGACGAGCATGGTCTTGTAGGTGCCGTCGGCCGCGAGGTACATGAGCCTGGGCGAGCCGTCGTAATTGCGCCGGTCGAATTTGAGCGGCGGGCCGAAACCGGCCATGTCGTCGGGATTGAAGATGATTTCGCCCTTGGCCACCGAGAGCACCAGCGGCATCTGGCCGATGATGTCCATGCCGAGAATGCCGTGGACGGGCCGCCCGAGCTCCTGCGACAGCGGCGGGAACGGAATGGCCATTACGGGATAGCCCTCGAACGCTACTTCGCCCACCTTGAGCGTTTTGGACATGGCGAATTTGGGCACGAAGTTGGCGTTGGAGGTGCCGGCGAGCATCACCGGCTCGGGATGGGCCTCGGGGAGCGCCTTGGCGATAAACTCTTCGTCGAACGAGGTATGGGTGGCGCCGGTATCGAAAACGAGCGTGCAGGGGGTGCCGTCGAGACTGCCTTCGACGAGCAGCATGTGGGTGGGCTCGCAGACGACGAGCGGCACCACTACTTGGGCCATCAATAGCAAGTTGGATAGCATCGGCTTAAGCTCTCCGGCGCTTCAAGGCCAAGAGCGAGGCGCCCACCAAAACCAACAAGCCCGAGGTCGGCTCGGGGATGGTGTAACTCAGCGTGCTTGCCGGTTGCTTGAAGAGGTCGTCGTTGCTGCCTACGGAAAAATACGTATCGCCATTGGTTAGCTCCCTGGCGGCCGACAAAGCGTAAAGTGTTTCCAGGCCAAACGAACTTGGGGTAAACACCGCAAAATATACGGTAGTACCGGCATCCAGACCGGGAGCATCGTTAAACGACACGCTATCAGACGTAATTGCGCCCTCGGATACAATGGCGCTGCGATTGACATTGTTTAGGTTGCCGTCGCCAGATGCCAACAGATAAGCGAAATCGTATCTCTCGTATGCCGAATTGTCAATCAGCATATAATAATAACCGACTCCGATCGGCGGATCCAAAGGCGTGATATTCAACTCGACATACGCCGCCATCACCGAAAGCGGCAGCGCCGCCAATAATGCGAGAATTGCTTTCCTCATTGCCTTACCTCCCATACGGCGGGGGCGAAACCCGCGCCTCGAAATCCGCCTGCGTCCACGGGCGATAGCGTTCTTCGTCCACCGCCGCCAGATATTCGCGGTACCCTTCTTGCCAGATCATGTAGGCGATGATGATACGCACGAAGCCCCAGCTGCCGCCGCCCAAAATGGCGCCAAGTCCCGAGAAACCCAGATAGATGGCAAAAACGCGCCCCACCCACATGGCGATTTTGGTGGCCTTGACGCGCGAATAGAAAATGCGCATCACCGACCGGAAGATCCGCCCGCCGTCCATGGGGAAGCCGGGTAAGAGATTGAACGCGCCGAGCATCACGTTCATCCAGAAAAACCAGTTGAGCATCGAGGCCAGCCATATATTGGTGACCGGAATGCCCAGGATATCCACGAGCAGCACCATGAACGCGAGCAAAAAGCTTACCGCCGGGCCTGCGATGGCCGTCAAGAACTCCTTCCACGCCGTGCGCGGGAGCGCAATCAAGCTTGCACATCCCCCGAGGAGAGAAATCGTGATGTCGCGCGTCTTGTAGCCGAAGGCGGCCGCCGTCAAGGCATGGCCGAGCTCGTGCGCCACGATCGACACGGCGAGCATCAGCGCCCCCGCCACCCCCAGCGACAGCGAGTGCGCGTTGAGCGCCATGATGAGGAGGAGAAAGAGGAAGCTGGACTCCACGAAAATCGGGATTCCGAATACCTCCATAAGCCGATATCTGCCGTTAAACATTTTGGGCGGTCTTGCTCAAACGCGCAATGGTCGTTTCCTTGCCCAGGAGCTCCAGCATCTCGAAGAGCCCCGGCCCCTCGGTGCGGCCGCTCACTGCCACCCGGATGGGATGCACCCACGGGCCCATGCCGTTGCCCTGGCTGAGTTCCTTGACCATGGCCTCGAGCACGGGCGCGGTCCAATCGGCGATTGCCTCGAAACGAGGAATGAGGTCGAGGAGAATTTCCTTGACGCCGGGCTTGGCGAGGCGCTTTTCGACCGCCTTGGGGTCGATTGGATAGTCCTCGGTGAAGAAGTAGACAAGCGAAGTGGCCAGGTCCTTCAAGAACTTGGTGCGCGGCTGGATCTGCGCGATCAGCAGGTTCCACCACGCTTCGCTCTTGGCGGCGGCGATGGCCGCCTGCTCCGGCGGGAGCGCGCGCAGAATCTCGTCCTGGAACACGGCGGGCGGGATCTGCTTGATGTATTCGCCGTTCATCCACGCGAGCTTCTTGGGGTCGAACATGGCGGCCGTAACGTGCACCTTTTCGAGTTCGAAGAGGCGGATCATCTCCTCCTTGGTCAGCACTTCGCGGTCGTCTCCCGGGTTCCAGCCGAGGAGCAGCAAATAGTTGAACAGCGCCTCCGGCAGATACCCCGCCTCGCGATATTCGCCCACGAACGCCGCGCCGTCGCGCTTGGAGTAGGGCTTGCCCTGCTGGTTGACGATCATCGAGAGATGCCCGTACTTGGGGATGGGCGCGCCCAGCGCCTTGAAGATCTCGATATGCTTGAAGGTGTTCTCCACGTGGTCGTCGCCGCGGATGATGTGGGTGATGCGCTGGTCGATATCGTCCACCACGTTGGCGATATGGAAAATGGGCGAGCCGTCGCTGCGGACGATGGCGAAGTCCTGGATGTCCTCCGCCTTCTTGGCCATGTGCCCCTTGACGATATCGTCGAACTCGATCGTGCCCTCCTTGGGCATGCGGAACATGGTGACGATGCCGGTCTTGCCGTCGCGCGAAGTCTTTTCCACCTCGTAGGCGCGGCCGATGCGCTTTAGTTCCTCCACCGCCTCCAAGTGGCGCTTGACGTTCTTGGTCTGGTAGAACACCTCTTCGTCGTAGTCGAGCCCCAGCCACTCCATGCACTCGAACAGCACCTGGATGGCCTCGGGCGTGGACCGCTCGAGATCGGTATCCTCCACGCGCAGCAGAAACTTGCCGCCGGTATGGCGGGCGAACAGCCAGTTGTAGATGGCCGCCCGGATATTGCCGATATGCACCTTGCCGGTGGGCGAAGGCGCAAAACGCACTCTGATGTCAGACATTTTCCAATATTCTCCTGGCCCATTCGCGGGCCTTGCCGAATTGATTGAAGCCGTACGATTCGTTGGGGCTGTGGATGCGGTCTTCTGCCTGGCCCCACCCCACGATCAAAGGCGCGGCGCCGCTGACTTCCTTGAGCACCGACACCACCGGGATCGAGGCGCCGTCCCACTGGAACACCGCGCCGCGAGCGTCCATGCCGTCGAGCACCTCCTCGGCCAAGCGGAACACCGGCGAAGCAAGCGGCAGGCGGAAGCCCCCCGCCCCCTCGGCCTGTTCGGGGATGTCCAGGACCATGCCCTTGGGGAGGTGCGCCTCCAAATGCGCCTTGACGCACTCGAACGCGCGCCGGGGCGATTGACCCGGCACCAGCCGCATCGAAATCTTGGCGATGGCCTCGGCCGGAATGATCGTCTTGCTCCCCGGCCCGCCGTAGCCCGAATGGACGCCGTTGATCTCGATGGTGGGCTCGAAACCGTTCTTGCGGGCGATTTCGCGCGTGGCGGCCTTGGTGCCGATATCGCGCTCCAGCGCCTCTACCGTAACCGCCGACTTTTCCGCCGCCTCGAGTTCGTCCGCCGTGGGCGCTTCGATGCCGTCCATAAACCCGGCCACCGCGATATTGCCCTCGTCGTCGTGGAGACTCGCCAAGAGTTTGGCCATCGCCTGGGCGGGATTGGGGGCGATGCCGCCGTACTCGCCCGAGTGGAGATCGCGGTTGGGGCCTTTGAGGCGCACGGTAAAATGGCCTACGCCACGCAGCCCCGCCACGATGGCCGGGCGCAGATCCGCCGCCGCCGAAGTGTCGCATACGAGCAAGATGTCGGCCGCCAGCTCCTTGCGCAGTTCCGGCGCGCACTTGATGAGCGCGGGCGAACCGCTCTCCTCCTGGCCTTCGATGCAAAGCTTGATGGTGGGGGTGGGCGCGCCCTTAACTTTTTGCCGGTCGAGATAGTCGCCGATTCCCGTGAGTAGCGCAAAGAGCTGCCCCTTGTCGTCCTGCGCGCCGCGGCAGTAGACGCGGCCGTCCTTGACCGTGGGTTCGAAAGGCGGCGTTTCCCATGCCTCCAGCGGATCGGCCGGCTGCACATCGTAGTGGCCGTACACGAGCACGGCGGCCGGGTTTTCGCCCTTGAGCTCCGCCAAAAGAATCGGCGGGGCGAAGTCTCGGGTCTCAAGCCGCGCCGTAAAGCCCATCTCCTCCACCTGGCTCTTGAGCCACATGGCGGCCGCGCAACATTCCTTGAGCTTGCCCTGATCGGACGACACCGAAGGAATCCGCAAAAACTCGAAGTACCGGCTTTGGACTGCGCTTTCCATGGCGATTTAGGCCTTTTTCATCTGCGGGAACAGCACCACGTCGCGGATGCCGTCGCACCCGGTAAGCAACATCACCAACCGGTCGACGCCAAAGCCCAGCCCGCCGGTGGGCGGCATGCCGCACTCCAGCGCCGAAATGAAGTCTTCGTCCACCTTCTCGGTGTCTTCGCCCGCCTGATGCTCCAGCGCCTTGCGCTGTTCGATGGGGTTGTTCTGCTCGGTGTAGCCCGGGCAAAGTTCGCGCCCGGCCACCACGAACTCGAACACGTCCACGAGCGACGGATCGTCGGGGCACGCCTTGGCGAGCGGCACGAACTCGTGCGGCAGGCGCGTTACGAACGTAGGCTGCCGCAAGCCCTTTTCGATGATCTTGTCGTAGATTTCGTGCGTGAGCATGAGCTCGGTATCGACCCCGTCGAGCTCGAGATTCACGTCGCGCGCTTTGGCCAGTTCCTTGGCCTTGGCGAGCTGCACGTCGAAGTTAAGCTCGAACCAGTCGTCGCCCATCAGCTCCTTGACGAGATCGCGGTAGGCCACGCGACGATAGGGCGGCGTAAAGTCGATGATCTCCTTGTTCTCGCCGTACTCGATCTGCCGCTTGCCCACTACCGTATCGCACAGGTGCGGCAGGAGACCTTCCATAATATCCTCCATGCTCGTCCTGTCGCCATACGCCTCGTAGATTTCGCACACTGTGAACTCGGGGTTGTGGCTGCGGTCGATACCTTCGTTGCGGAAGTCCTTGCCGAGCTCGAACACCTTGTTCATGCCGCCCACGATGAGCCGCTTGAGATAGAGCTCGGGCGCGATGCGCAGCACCATCTTCTGATCGAGCGCGTTGAAATGCGTCTCGAACGGCTTGGCCGCCGCACCGCCCGCCTGGCCCTGCAAAATGGGCGTTTCCACCTCGTAGAAGCCCCGGTCCCACAGATACTTGCGCGTCTCGCGGATGATGTCCGAACGCATGAAGAAGCGGTTGCGGCTCTCCTCGTTGGTCATCAGATCCACATAGCGACGGCGGTACTTCTCCTCCTGATCGGCGAGGCCGTGGAACTTCTCGGGCGGCTGCTCCAGCGCCTTGGCGAGCATAGTCCACTCTTTGCAGATTACCGACTTTTCGCCCTTCTGGGTCGTAAAGAGCGTTCCCTCCACGCCGATGATGTCGCCCAGGTTCAGCTGCTTGAAGGCGGCGAACTGCGTTTCGGAGAGCTCGTCGCGCTTGAAGATCAATTGGAAACGCCCGGTGCCGTCGTCGATGGTGGCAAAGTTCATCTTGCCCATCTTGCGGATCATCATCAGCCGCCCGGCCACGCGCGCCTCAGCGCCCTCGACGAACGTCTGGCGCAGAACTTTAAGGTCCGTATGCTCGTACTTGCGCCCGTAGGGCTCGAAGCCGAGCTCGCGCAGTTTGCCGAGGCTCTGGAGGCGCTGCTCGCGGTATTCGTTAGTTTCCATACACGTTGTCGAGCGCGTCCGAAATCATGTCGATGGCCTCTTCGAGGTCGTCCTCCTTCAGCACCAGCGGCGGCAGGAACCGGACCACGTTGGGGCCGGCCGTAAGCGCCAAGAGACCCATCTCCTTGAGCGCGTCCACCAATACCTTGGCGTCGCCGTCCACCACCAGGCCCACCATCATGCCCTTGCCGCGCACTTCGAGGAGCTGGTCGTAAGCATCCACCTTCTCCTGCAACGCCTCGATCAAGAGCCGCCCCATCTCGGCCGCCTTCTGCGGCAGATTGTTCTTTTCGGTAAAGCCGATCACCGCCAGCGCCGCCGACGCGGCCACCGGATTGCCGCCGAAGGTCGAAGCGTGGCTCGAAGCCGTAAACACGTCGGCCACCTTGGCGCTGCCGACGAGCGCGCCCATGGGGAGGCCCCCTGCCAGCGCCTTGGCGAGCGTGAACATATCGGGCTGGACGCCGTAACCCTGCCAGGCGAACATGGTGCCGGTGCGGCCCATGCCGGTCTGCACCTCGTCAACGATCATGAGCAGGTCCTTCTCGTCGCAGAGCGCGCGCACGCCCTCCATGAATTCCTGCGTGGCGGGATTGACGCCGCCCTCGCCCTGCACCGCCTCGAGCATGATGGCCACCGTCTTGTCGGTGATGGCCGCCTTGACGCTCTCGAGGTCGTTGAAATCGGCGTAGGCAAAGCCGACCGGGAGCGGATCGTAACCCTCCTGGCACCACGCCTGGCCGGTGGCCGCCAGCGTGGCCAGCGTGCGGCCGTGGAAGCCGTTCTTCATCGTCACCACCTCGTAGCGGCCGGTGGCGCTGCCGTACTTGCGCGCCAGCTTGATGGCCGCCTCATTGGCCTCCGCGCCCGAATTGGCGAAGAACACCTTGCCGCCCAGGCCCGAGAGCTCCACCAGCTTCTTGGCGAGCGCGGTCTGCGGCACGTTGGCGAACAGGTTGGAGGCGTGGGTAAGCTGCGCGGCCTGTTTGGCGATGGCCTCGGCGATGGCGGGGTTGCCGTAGCCGCAGGTATGCACGCCGATGCCGGAGGTAAAGTCGTAGTATTTGCGCCCGTCCACGTCGGCCACCGTCACGCCTTTGCCCGAATACAGCACCAGCGAGGGCGTGTAGGTAGGCATGACCACGCCGTTATAGATATCGATTACGTCAGCATTTTTGCTCATTCCGTTATCTCCGTTCCCACGCCTTCACGCGTGAATATTTCCAGGATCAGCGAGTGGGCCATGCGGCCGTCCACCAGGTGCACCTTGCGGACGCCGGCGCGCAGCGCCTCCTCGCAACTTTCGATTTTGGGAAGCATGCCCCCCGAGATGGTCCCGTCGGCCTTCAGTTTTGCGGTATCCTCGAGCTTCAGGGAAGAAATCAGCGTAGCGGCGTCGGCCGGATCGCCCAACAACCCCGGCACGTCCGAAACCAGCGCGAACTTGCGCACTTTGAGCGCCTTGGCCAGCGCTGCGGCGGCGATATCGGCATTGACGTTGTAGAGATGGTGGTCGTCGCGCCCGGTGGCCACCGGCGTAATGACCGGCACGATGCCGGCGTCCAGCATTTCGTTGACGGGCCGGACGTCGATGCCGGTCACCCGCCCCACATAGCCCCGGTCGGGTTCGGTTATCCGCTCGGCGGCGAAAATCCAGTTGCCGTGCAGAGGCCGGGCGTTGGTGCCGGTAGCTTGCAGGCGGGCGATGATATCGGGGTTCACCACGTTGTTGAGCGTGCGGCGCACGATTTCCATGGTGTTTTCGTCGGTTACCCGCTGGCCGTCCACGAACTCGGGCACGTTCCCCGACTCCTTGATGGCCTTCGAAATCGCCTTGCCGCCGCCGTGCAAAACCACCACTTTGATGCCTACGGCCCGCAAAAAGGCGATATCGTTGATGACGCTCGACAGGTTCTCCTCGATCTCCATCACCGAACCGCCAAGTTTCACGAGCACCACCGAGCCCTTGAAATCCTGTATATATGGCAACGCCTCCGTCAAGACGGCGGCCTTGGCCATCGCTATCGACACTTTATCCATATTGAAGTGGTATTATATCAAAAATCGCCGCCGATTTCAACCCCAAACTTCATAAATCGCACTTTTCTCCCCGCTCGACGGATCAAGAGCTGGGTTATCGCTGGCTAGCTTGTCAATACCGTGCCAGGCAAAAAATGCAAAAGCAAGAGGACCGTTTTGCTAGGGCTCTAGTGACGGCGCCAGAGCGGCGAAGGTGGCCTCGGCGATGAGGCGCGCGCCCTCGGCGTCGGGGTGGATCTTGTCTTTGGCGAGGATCCGCTCCGCCTTGGCCGCGAGCGGCGACTACCGCAGCGAGCGCAAGGCCGGATCGAGGCGATCGCGCAGATAGTCGGCCAAATGGTTGAAAGCGAGCACCAACAGGAAGATGCAGAGCGTGGTGAACGCCATTTCCCACCAGATGCCCTGCCAGAGCCGGAGCCGCGCGTTGTTGATCATGACGCCCCAGCTGGGTTCGCCCTGGATGCCGATGCCGAGGAACGAAATGAAGACTTCGGTGGAGACGGCCGAGGGGAAGCGGATCGAAAGCTGGATGAGGACGATATGCGCCACGTTGGGGAGGATGTGGCGGAACATGATGCGCAGGTGCGAATAGCCGAGGATCCGGGCCGCCTGCACGTAGGCGCGCGACTTGTGCTTGATGACTTCGGCCCGCACGGTGCGGCAGACGCCCACCCAGGTGGTGAACCCCACGCCCATGACGATGCCGAGCATCCCCTGGCCGAACACGAGCGAAATGGCGAGGATGAAAAGGAGCCCCGGCATCGAGGCCACCGTGGCGCAAAGCCAGAGGACGATGGAGTCGGTCTTGCCGCCGAAGTAGCCGCCCGCGAGCCCCAAAAGGACGCCGAGCGGAATGGCGATACAGCTCGTGAGCACGCCCACCACGAAGGCGATGCGCGCGCCCTGCACGAGCCTCAGCGACACCGGGCGGCCGAGATTGTCGGTGCCCAGCCAATGTTCCGCCGAGGGCGGCAAATACCGCTGCGACGTATCCACCCGGTTGTAGGCGGGCGTTTCGTCGCGGAATTGCGCCACGCGATACTGCACCTCGCCGTAGACGGCGGCGAGGAGAAAGGCGAGGAGAACGCCGAGCGCGAGTTTAACGGACGGCTTCAAGGACGAGCCCCACCACCTGTTCGAGCGTGAGGTCGGAAGAGTCGATTTCGGTTACGCCGTCGGCCTTCTTGAGCGGGGCGTATTTGCGGGTGGAATCGATCCGGTCGCGGGCGAGAAGCGAGGCCTTGACCGCCTCCTCCGACTGGTTGGCGATGCCCTTCTCGACCTCCTCCTTTTGGCGCCGGCGCGCGCGCGCCTCGGCCGAGGCGGTGAGATAGAAGCGGTAGGGCGAATCGGGGAAGACGGCGGTGGTGATATCGCGCCCTTCCACCACGAGATCGCCGAACTTGACGAGCGAACGCAAAAGCGCGGTTACGGCGTCGCGCACTTCCTTGACGGTGGCCACCTGCGACGCGTGGGCGTTGATCTCGGGCGTGCGGATGCGGTTGCCGGGGAGTTCGCCGCCGACATAGTAGACGATGGCGCCATGCTCGGGGCGGCACTCGATGGTTACCTTGGGCGCGAACGCGGCCACGGCGGCGGGATTGGCGGTGTCGACGCCCTTGACGAGCGCCTGCCAGGTGTAGATGCGGTAGAGCGCGCCCGAATCCACGTGCAGCATCTGGAGGCGCTCGCCCACGAGGCGCGAAACCGAAGACTTGCCGGCGCCGGAGGGGCCGTCAATAGCGATGACTTTGCTCATAGGATCTCCTGATAGATGGTCAAAGCGAGATAGGCCAAAAAGGTAAAGAGCCAGATGGTGCCTTCGAGGCGGGTGATTTTGCCGTTGCGCCCGAAGAGCGCGATCAGGATGGCGGCGACGATGGTGGCGGGGAGATCCCGGTCGAAGACGTTGTCCGAAAAACCGCGCGCGCCGTTGAAGCTGCTCGCGAGGCCCACCACCACCAAGAGGTTGAAGAGGTTGGAGCCGATGATATTGCCGAGCACGAACTCCGCTTCGCCGCGCCGGGCCGATTGGATGGCGGCGGCGAGCTCGGGGAGGGAAGTGCCGATGGCGATGACGGTAAGCCCGATCATCAGCTCGGAAACGCCCATCAGACGCGCGAGGTCGGCCGCGCCCTTGACGAGGAGCTGCGACGAGCCCACGAGCACCGCGAGCCCGATCGTCAGCTTGAGCGTCGCTTCGAGCGGGCGGAACGGATGGGCGCTCGCGGTTTCGCCGGCGGCCTGCTGGCGGCTGAAAAAGCAATAGACCGGGAACAATACCGCAAACGCGCCCAGGAGGATAAAGGCTTCGCAGCGGGCGATCTCGAGATCGTGCGCCAGCACCATCGACAGCACCCCGACGGCCGAGAGCACGAGGCCGGCGAACAGCGTGGCGCCGCGCTTGACGGTCAAGGTGCGGATAAAGGCGGTGACGCCCAAAATGGCGGTGATGTTGAAGACACAGCTGCCGTAGGCGTTGCCGAGCGAGAGGTTGGCGCGGTCGCTCAAACCCGCGATGAGGCTCACGCAAAGCTCGGGCGCCGACGTGCCGAAACCGATGATCACCATGCCGATGATGAACGGCGAGACTTTGAAGCGCCGCGCGAGCATGGCCGCGCCGTCCACGAAGGCGTCGGACGAGCGCTCCAGGAGCACCAGCCCCGCCAACACGTAGAAGATGGAAAGCGCCGCGGTCATTTGCGGGTGCAGGTCTGGCCTTCGCGCGAATCCTTGACCGCGTAGCCGAGCGCGGCGATGGCGTCGCGCAGGCGGTCGGATTCGGCCCAGTTTTTGGCGGCGCGGGCCTGGGCGCGCTCCGCGAGCAGCTTTTCGACTTCCGCGGGGAGTTGTTCGGCCTCGCGCTTGCCGAAGAAAATTACGCCCAGCACCTTGTCCATCTTGCGGAACACCTCGAGGACCGGCCCGCCGTTATGCGCATTGGCGTCGCGCACGAGCGCGAAGAGCGCTGCGAACGCGCCGGGGAGATTGAGGTCGTCGTTGACGGCGGCGGCGAAAGCCTCGAGATGCTTGAGCGCCCAATCGGGCGCTTCGCCCTCGGTGCACTGCGCGACCGCCCGGTCGATGCGCTCGAGCGACTTGCGCGCGTCCTCCAGCGCGCTGAAGGCGAAATTGAGGCCGCTGCGGTAGTGGGCGTTGACGAGCACGTAGCGAATTTCGCGGCCGGTCCAGCCCTTGTCGAGGAGATCGCGCAAGGTAAAGAAGTTGCCGGCCGACTTGGACATCTTTTCGCCGTTCACGCGCAGGTGCGCGCAGTGCATCCACGTGCGCACGAACTCCTTGCCGGTGGCGGCCTCGGCCTGGGCGATTTCGTTTTCGTGGTGGGGGAAGAGGTTGTCGATGCCGCCCGTGTGGAGATAGAACGTTTCGCCCAGGTACTTCATCGACATGGCCGAGCACTCGATGTGCCAGCCGGGGCGGCCTCTGCCCCAGGGGGAATCCCAGCCGACGGGGCCGTCGGACGCTTCCCACGCCTTCCAGAGCGCGAAGTCGCCCACGTTCTCCTTGTCGTATTCGTCGGCGGCGCACCTAAGTCCCGTGCGCTGGTTGTCGAAATCGATATGGGCGAGCTTGCCGTAGCCCGGGAACTCGCGCACCTTGAAATAGACCGAGCCGTCCTCGCTTTGGTAGGCGACGCCCTTCGCCATCAGCTTTTCGACGAGCGCGATCATCTCGGGGATGTGGTCGGTCGCGGCGGGATAGACCTCGGCCGGTTCGATATTGAGCTTTTTGAGGTCGGCGAAGAACGCGTCCTTGTAGGTCTTGGTGTAATCGGTTAGCGCCACCCCGGCGGCATTGGCGCCGCGGATCGTCTTGTCGTCCACGTCGGTAAGGTTCATGACCTGCTTGACCTTGAGGCCGTTGAACTCGATGGTGCGGCGCAAAACGTCCTCGAAGGCGTAGGCGCGGAAGTTGCCGATGTGGGCGAAATTGTAGACGGTGGGGCCGCAGGTGTAGAGCCTGATTTCGTCGCCCGTCAAGGGGCGGAGTTCTTCGAGCCGGCGGGTAAGGGAATTGTATACTTTCATTGGGTCAGCGATTTGCGGTATTTGTTGACGGTGCGGCGGGCGAACTTGAACCCCGCCGCCTGCATGAGATCGGCGATTTGCCGGTCGGAAAGTTGGCGTAGCTCCGGGTCGGCCAGAAGTTCCTGGAGCTTGGCGAGGGGAGCGGAGTCCTTGGCGGAAAAGAGGTCCCTCAGGCGCACCAGCCCGCAGGGCCCGCGCAGATACTTGCGCTCGGCCGCGCGCGAAACGGTGGAGACGCTGCACCTGGCGGCGACGGCCACTTCCTTCATCTTGAGCGGCTTGAGCGCGCCGCGGCGCATCACGAAATCGCGCTGGCGCTCGACCACGGCGTTGGCGATAAGCTCGAGCGTCTCGAAGCGCTTGGCCACGGCCGCCTGGAGTTCCTGCACGTGCTCGACCATATCGCGGGCGTAGGCGCGCACGTCGTCCGCCAAAGTGTCGTCGCCGGCCATGGCCACGTAGGCGGGCGAAAGCTTGAGCGTGGGGATGGTGCCGTGCTCCACGGCCACCCGCCCTTGGCTATCCACCAGGATGTCGGGCACGATGTAGCCGGGCTTGGCCGCGCTATAGCGCGCGCCGGGCTTGGCGTCGAGGCAGGCGAGGAGCTTGGCGGCCAAGAGCCGCGTATCCGGCTTGAGCTCGGCCGTGCCCGCGAGGACCTGGTCGATCTCGGCGATCACCGCGCGCGCGGCCTCGCGATCGTGCCGGGGGACTTTGCCGAGCTGGGCGAGATAGCATTCGGCGAGCGTCCGCGCGCCGCAACCGGGCGGATCCAGCGTCATCACGAGCGCGCGGGCCTTTTCGCCCTCCGCGTCGAGGTCGTCGCCGGCGTAGCGGCCGTTCTCGTCCAAGGAGCCGATGATTTCGATGGCCTTTTCGCGCAGCTTACCCTCGGCGCCCGACAGCTCCAGCTCGCGCGAGAGATGTTCGAACAGCGTCTCCTCGGCCTGCAGCTTCTCGAAGGCGAAGGCGTTGTCGCCCGCGAGCGAGGCGGCGCGGTCGGGGCGCCAGCCGGGAGGCAGCTCGAAGCGGCAGTCGGCCAGCGCCGGGTTGGTCTCCACCTGCTTGCGGATTTCCTCGTGCAGATCCTTGATGGGCAGGCGCAGGAAGTTGAGCCCCATCCACATTTTGTAGTTGAGGCGCATCGTCGGGCGCTGCTCCAGCGCCGCGCGCGAGACGATCTTCAGCGCCATTTTGACTTTTTCTCCTGGGCTTGCGACTCGGCGTGGCGCTCGGTGACGAGCACCGGGCGGGTATAGCCGTTGGCCGCGAGATACCCCATGAGCATGCGGGCGGGCCGCAAATCGGTGACGTCCTTGTCGATGCGGATGTGGATCACCCGCTCGACCGGCACTTCCATGTCCTGCAGCGTCTCGAGGATGGACTTGGCCGAGGCCGGCTTGTTGTTGACGTAGAAACCGGTGGTCTTGACCTCGATGGAGGGATGCTTGGCGTCGAGCTCCAGCGTGTTGGCGGTTACGCAACCGGCCAGCAGCAGCAGTATGGCGGCGAACTTACGCACGCGACAGGAGAAGTTGTTCCACCCGGACGGCGTCCTCGGGGGTGTCCACCCCGATGCCTTCGTCCTCGGTGCGGACGATCGCGATCTTGGCGCCCATGTAGAGCGCGCGCAGCTGCTCGAGCTTCTCGGTCTTTTCGAGCGCGCACTGATCCTCGCGGATGTACTTTTTGAGGAAGCCGCCCCGGTAGGCGTAGATGCCGAGGTGCCGCACGTAGAGCCCCGAGGCGAGATCGGCCTCGCGGTCGCGGTCGCACGGGATGGGGGCGCGGGAGAAGTAGAGCGCCATGTCGTTGGCGTCCATCACCACCTTGACCACCGTCTTGGCGTTGTAGTCGGCGAGCGTCCGGATGGGGGTTACGGCCGTGGCCATGGCGACCTCGGGATTGTCCCGGAGCTTGCCGACCAAGGCGTCGATGAGCGCGGGGTCGATCAGGGGCTCGTCGCCCTGGATGTTGACGAGAATGTCGTCGTCGGCGAAGTCGCCCGCCGCGCAGGCGATGCGATCGGTGCCGGAGGGCAGTTCCGAGGGCGTCATCGCCGCCCGGCCGCCGTGCGCCTCCACCGCCTGCACGATGCGTTCGTCGTCGGTGGCGACCAGCACTTCGTCGAGCGTCTTGGCCTTCTTGACCGCCTCCACCACCCAGGCGACAAGGGGCTTGCCCGCCAGCATGGCGAGCGGCTTGCCGGGGAACCGGCTGGAGCCGAAACGGCTAGGGATTATTCCGTAGGTCTTCATTTGCCTCCACCTTTACTTTCATGAAAAAGATTCTGCGGTAGATCTCGATGCGGCGCAGCTGGCGCTCGAGCGACCATATGACGAACCGCCACTTGCGGGCGAAGTTGAAGTGCCGCGGCAGGCGCGGATCGAAATTCTCGAAGCGTTCGCGCATGGTCGAGAGCTGCCAGGCCATGGCCTGCGTGCGGAATTCGAAGCCCTCCATGAAGCGCTCGGCGAGGTCGTGCATGCCGACCTTGTGCTTGCGCTGGAACAGCTTGAGGCTGTGCGCGTAGAACCCCATGTAGTAGTTGGCCATGTTGCGCAGATTGTCGTCGGTGAAGTCGAGGCACGGCCAGCCGAACGCCCCGCGGATCGAGCACGTGGCCACCGCCTTGGGCATGATACGCTGCTGCATGTTGTTGTATTCGAACTCGTAGATTTCCTTCTCGCCGAAGAGCGGCGTTTCGGTGGCGGGGTCGAACTTCTTCATCACCATGTTCTGCGCCGCGGCGTCGCCCATCAGCATGGCGAGCGCCAGCACGGCCTCGGTCTCCTCCACGTTGGAATCCTCCATGGAGGTGAAGTAGTTGGTGGGGATCGACTCCACCGGCTCGCCCTCGCAGCGCGAGCGGATGTAGTAGTCGAGCGGGCGGCCGTTGAATTCGCCCCGGCGCCTCAGGAGCATGTACCACGGCAGGTTGACCCCCAGCGCCTTCAAGGCGCCGATGCGCGCGATCACGTACTGCCCGTAGCCGCGCTGGCGCTGGGTGATGCGCTTTTCGATGAGCGAGGCCTGCAACGGGCGGACGTTGGTGGTGTACACCACCTCGCGCGTCTTGCCGCACCCCACCTTGACCTCGGTTTCGTCGCCCTTGGTGTGGAGCTCGTAGACGTTGACCGAGGTGAGGATCTCATCCTTGGAGAGGATGATGCGCAGGTTGGAAATGAGGATCTTGGTGCGGTCGTCGATGCCGGGATGGAACGTGGGCACGCCGTTGACGTAGGTGGCGCCAGGCAGCGCGGTGCGCCGGTCGTCGAAGGCGAGCGACGAGCCGTCGCCCACCACCGAGTAGATCTCGCCCGAGACGTGCATGTACAAGGCCTCGATGAAGGCGTGCGAATTTTCGTCGCTGAACTCCGGCTGGGTCAAAAGCGACTCGTAGAGGCTCACGATGCCGCCGATGCGCTTGACGATATGGTCCTGCGCGATCTTGGCGATGACGATCGACTCCATGAGCTTGTCGAGCTCCGGGACGATGCGGTCCATGCCCACGCCGCGCGCGAGGCCGAAGAGCTCGATCTCGTGGTGGCCGCGGTACTTGGGCATGCGCACGAACGAGTAGCGGTTGCCCTCGTGCACCGCCACCATTTCCTTGAGCGCCTCCACGAACTTGGGCAGCTTCTCCGGGTCGGCGGCGAGCGCGGCGAACTTCTTGAACTCGGGGAAGGTGAGGAAGTGCACGCCGCGCGAAGAGTGGTAGTACCTCAGTTTGCTCGCGATGCGCTTCTTGGACGCTTCGAGCGCGAGCTTCATGCCCGACTCGGTCCAGGCGAGCGGCTTGACGCGCCACTCCTGCCCCAGGGCGCGGTAATGGTCGAGCGTGATCTCGTTGCGGTCGAGCATGATAATGTCGTTTAGCGCGAAATCGCCGACCTTGAGGAGCCATTCGTCCGAGAGGAACAGCTGTTTGCTCGCGACGTCGCGCTGGGAGATCTCGAGGACGTCGTTGACGATGTTGGCGCACAGGACGTGCTTCATGAGCGCCTCTTCGCGCTGCTCGGGCTTGAGATGCGACAGCCGCCAGAACCGCCCGTCAAGGACGGGGAAGGCCGCCACCGAATGGTTGCCGGTGGTGACCGTCATCACCATGCCCTTCTGGCGCCGGGTGAGGTACTCCTTGGGGATGATCAGGACCGAGGGCCTGACGGACAGGTGATTGTGGATGCCGTCTTCGAGGATGAAAGTATCCTCGCCGATGTCGTAGGCCTTGAATTTGCGCTCCCGGCCCATGGCCACGGTCTTGACCACGGTACTGCGGCGCGTGCCGGTTTTGCGGATGCGCGCGAGGAACGAGCGGTAGCGTCTACCCATGATGGTGCTCCCCGCAACGGCAATGGCCGCCGTGATGGTGGTGGCGGGCGTGCTCCTTGGCGATCAAAGTTTCGGCAAATCCCGCCAGCGCGTCCATGCCGGCCTCGTCGGCGACTTCGAGGAGGTTGACGAGCGCAGGTTCGACGTACTTGCAAAAGCCGTGCTGCCCCACCGAGGCGAGCCGCCCGTAGGCCCCGAGGCACTGGACGAGCCGCTGGCAGGCGGCATAGGGGAGCGCCTTCAAGATGCCGTCGTTGCCCGAGGCCTTGGCGTAGAGTTTGGCGAGCGCGCGCCGCTCGCCCGCGCCGAGTTCGATATAGGGATCGTACAGGAGCGAGGCGAGGTCGTAGGCGGCCGGGCCCTTGCGCATGCCTTGGTAGTCGATGATCGCCAGCTTGCCCTCGCCATCCCAGAGGATGTTGGTGGACTGGAAATCCCGGTGGACGAGCGCGAGCGGCAGTTTGGAGAGGAACTCCGCGATCTGCCCGAGCTCCGCCGCCACCGCAGGCGGCATTTCCAGAAGAAAGCGCGAGTTGAGGCAGTGCTCGGCGAAAAGACTATGCTCCCAGGTGTAGAGCTCGCGGTCGAACGGCTTTTCGAGTTCGAGTTCGCCCGTATCGAGCGCGTTGAACTTGGCGAGCGTCTCCACCACCTTGACGTAGCGCTCCAGGGTAAAGCCGCTTTCGCCGGCGTAGCCGAGGGCAAGCGTCTTGTCGGCGGGCAAATCGAGCTTTAACTCGGGCACCGGAATGCCGGCGGCCGCCAAGAAGCGGGTATGCCCGGCGTAGCGGGCGTTTTCGGGCCGCTTGGCGTCGTCGTAGACGATGATCACGCTGTTGCCGGTGCGGAAGAAGCAGCGGTCGGAGCCGCGCGCGCCCAGGAATTTCAGGCCTGTCAGATCGAGCCCCACCGCGGCCGCCTTGGCGAGCTGCGGAATGGCGGCGAAGGCGTTGTCGCCCTGATCCTCGTTGACCGCCATATAGGATTCGATCGTGCCCGCGTCGGTCCACAGGAGGCCGTCGAGTTCCTCGGCCTTGACGAATTTGCCGTCCATCATGGCTTTTTCGTAGGCCTCGATGATCGACGAAAAGCCCGCGGGCGCGACATAGTCCAAAATCCCGTTCTTGAGCGCCGCGATACCAAGATAGGTATAGGTGCCGTTGTAGCCGGGATCGGGGCTTTTCCAGCAGGTTACGAAGCCGCTTTCGGGCTCGACTTCGACGGTGCGCGGCCCGAGCGTGGAGCTGACGAGCGCCGTGCCGATGCTACCTTCGGGTATCTTGGGTTGCCACTTTTCGAGGCCGTCCACCACGATATCGCCGTTGACGAGATAGAAGTCGTCGCCCGCGAGCCACTCGCGGAGCGGATTCAATACGCCGCCCGTGCCCAAAATCTCGGTCTCGAAACTGGTCCGGCAGCCGTTCGCGGCCGCCCACACGTCGACCTGCTCGTGCAGGTAGTGGCTGTTGACCGCGATTTCCTCGACGCCCAGCGCCTTGAGCGCGGCGACGATGCGCGCAACCATCGGCTCGCCCCAGACCGGCATCATCGGCTTGGGCACGGCGCAGGTGAAGGGCCTCAGGCGCGTACCGAGCCCGGCGGCCAGGACTACGGCTTTCTTGATCATCGATACTGGATATGCTGGCGCGGATTGCGGTACTTGGGTTCCTCGAGGTAGAGCGAATACCACTGGTCGCCGAGCCCGCTGTTGCTGAAGTGCGCCGTCTTGTTGTTCATCAAAAGTTCGTGATTGCGCTTCAAGGTGGCGTCGTCCGACTTCTTGAGCGCCTCGGTCAGGGTTTTGAAGGCGCCGTCGAAATCCTGGCGCTGCACCTGCATCCACGACATGGCGGCGGCGACAAGCACGTTGCCGTTGTAGCCCGAGCGCCGTACGGCCTTGCGGTAGACCTTGGCGATTTCGTCGAGGCCGGCGCCGTTCATGTACAGATGCGCCATCTTGATGGCGGCCATGGTGGGGTCGACGACCATCGCCTTGGGCATCAGCCGGTCGACCGTCTTGAACTCCTTGATCATCCAGTTGAGCTGCAGCTGGGCGGTGGCGATCTGCCGGTCGATGAGCGGCACCCAGAAGCGGTACTTGCGCAGCGTTTCCGTCTCGGCGATGGCCTCGCGCACGAACACCTTGGTGTCTTCGAACATTTCCTTCTGCGCCGCCTTCATGGACGACGGCGGGCGGGTCTGCCAGCGTTGCGTCTTTTCCTTGAGCTTGCGCTGGCCGGCTTCGAGGATGCGCTGGACCTTGGCCATGTCGGCCTTGACCTTGCGCTGCAGCACGAACCCGAGCCCCATCTGCGCGACGAGCAAGGCCGCCGCGCCCGCGAACACCGACCATCCCCGGCCGAAATCGAGGCCGTAGAACGCCCCCAGATACGCCAGCGCGCCGGCGAGAACCGCAATTGCGAAAATTATCATTTCCTGGTCTTTCTTTCGATTTCGACTTCGGTATCGAAGTCCTTGACGATGTTTTGCGCCATCTGCATGCCGCCCAGCGGCAGGCGCACGAAGCCTTCGTAGGCCTTGTCGCCCGCGAGTCCCTTGAGCGAGAACGCCACGGACTCGGGCTCGCCCTTGACACGCCCGATGATGTCCACGCTGTTGCCCTTGTAGAGGTTGCGGAGCAGGGTCGGGTAGGCCTCCGCCTCGGTGTCGGCGGCGAACACCACGCGCAGGTCGGTGAGGACCGGCTGCTTGAAGCGGTCGGAGAAGCCGTCGATGTCGTCGCCCGCGAACGCGCGGTCGCGGAAGAAGCCTTCGCGGTAGATCATCGACTCGCCGCGGTTGCCGCGGGTCAGCACGTCGATGAGCTCGCGGTTGGCGCTGCGCTTGACGCCGTACATGTAGACGGAGATGAGCCCGTCGTTGAGCGCGGAGAACTGCGAGAGGATCTGCGCCGTCTGGGAAACGCCGGCGTTGGCGTCGCCGTCGGTGATGACGAGCGCGATGATCGGCCGCTTGGGGTCGCGCGGCAGCGTGAGCACCGAGCGGATCACCGAGAAGACGTCGGTCCAGCCGTGCAGGACGCGGTTGTCGATCCACTTTTCGGCGGCGTTGAAGCTATTGAGATTGCAGTCCTGCCAGGACGTGAAGGCGTACTGGAACTTGTCGCTGAACGCCACCACGTTGAAGCGATCGCCGGTGTTGGTGCCGTGGACGATGAGGCGCTTGATCGCATCCTTGACCGAACTCAGACGGTCGCGGCCGACCGAAGGCGAGGTATCGATGAGGATGACGATATCCTTGGGCACGATCGGCAAATCCGGCTTGGGCGTGAGCGTGACCCTGAAGTAGGTGTAGCCGTCCTTGACCTGCCGGAACGAAGCGAAGTCCACCGCCTCGGAGATTTCGATGGCCTCGTAGGAGTCGATAAGCTCCTTGACCGCCGATTTTTCCTGTTCGACCAGCGCTTCGTCGACTTCGGGCGCGACGAATTCGGCGGGGGTGAACTCGGGCTGCTTGTCCTTGACCAGCTTCTCCGGCTCCGACTCCTCGGCCGACGAAAGCGACTCCTCCACCACCTCGAAATCGGGGGCCACGTCCTCGGGCGCCTCGACGGGATCGGTCTCCATGGCCAGCTCGATCTTGGGCGTGGGCTCGGCCTTGAACTCGGGCGGCTCGAAATACGCCCGCATCTCCACCGTCTGCTTGCCGGGCGAGAAGACGATCGGCGCCGACTCGAATACGGCCGGGGCCTCGAGGACGCGGTAGTTCTCGACCTCCCGGGTGACTTCGCCGGGCTCGGGCGCGGTCAGTTCGGCGTTTTCGTCGAGCGGGATGTGGTTCATGGTGCTCAGGGCCGAAAGCTTGAGGAGTTCCTCCTCGTTGATTTCGGGGGCGTCCTTCTTGGCCTGCTCGTCGTCCATGAGGCTCATCTCGGTGAGGTCGCCTTCGGGCACCTCCTCGCGCTTGACGGTATTGACGTGGCGGCTGACGCGGGCGAGCCCGCGGGCCACCGAAGTCATCACCTTGGGGCGCGCCCAGATCATCACGGCGATGTGCACGACGATCGAGACGATCAGCGCCACCAGCAGCACGTCCCTGCGGCTCATCGGTTTTCCTCCAGTATGCGCTCGGCCTCGGCGGCGAACGGCGTCTTGTCGAACAGCGTGGCCACCACCGTGGCGTAGCCGCTGGCCTCCTCGCGGTTGTGCTTGCCGGCGGCCACCTTGGCGAGATTGAGATAGGCCTCCGCGCGCGCGAGCACGTCGTCCTTGTTGAGATCCACCGCCTTGACCAAAGTCTTGTGCGCCGAGTCGAAATCGCCGTTGTCGGTCTCGAGGACTCCGAGCCTAAGCATGGTCTTGGGCAGTTCGTCGGTCTCCACCAGTTCGTCGACCGCCCGGCGATAGGCGTCCATGGCCGAGCGGAAGTTGCTGTCGGCCTCCTCGATCTGCCCCAATAGCGCATAGCCCGCCTGCCGCCATTCCGGCGTTTCCGAATCGATCAGCGCCTTGGCGCATTCGCGCGAGCTGATGAGCTTGCCGACCATGAACGCCTTCTTGGCCGACATCCGCGCGGCCGCGCCGTTGGCCACCAGCTCGCGATAGGCCGCCTTGGCCGTTTCGACGTTGCCGGCGTTGTATTCGAAATCGGCGATGATGAGCTTGGCTTCGCGCGTCATGTCGAGCGAGAGCCCCGCCTCCAGCGCTTCCCGAAGGAGCCTTACGCCCTCCTCCTCGTGCTCGAGCTTGACCGAGGCGATGCCGCGCCAATACCGGGCCTCGGCCACGCGCCGCTGCTCCAGTTTGCCGTCGAGCGCTTCTTTTAGCGCCAGATCGGCGGCGTTCCAGCGCCCTTCGCGCAGGTCGACCATGGCCTTGAGGTACATGGCTTCGGCGGCTTCGCGGGTGCCGGGATTGGCGGCGGCGATGGCCGCGTATTCCCTGACCGCGTCCTCGAAGCGGGAGTTCTTTTCGTACGCCCACGCGAGCCGCAGATGATCGGCCGGGAGCGTGCTCAGATTGGCGGCGCGCTGGGCGGCGTCGACCAGTTTCTGGCGGTCGTCCGATTTTTCGGCCTCGTTGAACTCGAGCCGCGCGAGCGGCAGCTCCGCCTCGTTGCGGTAGCGCCCGGTGGGGTATTTCTGCAGATATTCGCGGAACTTGCCGAGCGCCAGCTCGTTCTCGGCGAGCGCATAGTGGGCGGCGGCCGCAAGGTAGACGGTGTCGTCGCTCTCCAGCCGCTGGCACAGGGCGAGCGTATCGGCGTACTTGTTCTGCAGGTAGTCGCACCAGGCGCAGATCCGGATGACGTCGCTCTTGTGCTTGCCGTCGGGGTAGCTCTTGAGGTAGCGGTGGAGGAGATTGCCGGCGTCGCGGTACTTCTTGTCGCTGTAGCTGGTGGCGGCCGCGAGGTAGAGCGCATCCTCGGAGAATTCGCTCTCGGGGCCGAACGCGATGTCGGTCAAAAGCTGCACCGCGTCGCGCTTTTCCTTCTGGTCGCCCGAGGTGGCCAGGATGGAGGCGCGCCGTAGCTTGGCGTAGGGCGCGTACTTGCCCTTGGGATCGAGCCGGATCGACCGCGCCAGCTTCTCGGCGTCGTTGTTGGCGATGCCGAGATAATAGAGCGCCGCCGCCCGGATGTCGTTGGGCACCGAGTCGGAATCGAGGAGGAGCAGTTCCTCCTTCTGGCGGCCGGCGTCGACGGCGATGGCAGCCATCAGGCGCGAACGGGCCACGAACTTGGAGTTGGGGTGCTTCTTGACGAGCAGCGTGTAGATGCGCCGCGCATCGGCCGTGCGCCCCACCGCGCGGTAGCACTCCGCCAAGCGGAACAGGAGATCGTCCCGGACGGAATCGTCGCCCTTGTAGAGCGCCACGTATTCTTTGAGCGCGTCCTGGTAGGCGCCTTTGTTGAACAGCCGGTCGGCCATCGCCAGCCGGTCGGCGGCGGTGATGGTGATGGCGGCCAGCAACAGTCCGGCGAAAGCGGTCACTGGTCTCCTTCGGTCGCGAGCGAGAAGTTCCACACGTCGGCCTCGCGGCAGGTGTCGATGACTTCGACCAGCGACTCGTACTTGACCTCCCGGTCGGCGCGGATGATGACCGGCTGCCCGGGATAGAACTTGGCGATCTTGGCGAGACGGCTCTTGAGCTCGGTAAGCGTCATGTCGCCGCCGTTGACCCGGATGCGGCCCTCGCGGGTGAGGTTGACGATGATTTCGCCCGGCAGCCGTTCGGGTTCCTGCGCGGTCTTGGCGTTGGGGAGCTTGATCGAGATCTCGCTTTCCCATTGCGAGAACACGCTGACCGTGACGAAGAAGCACAGCAGCAGGAAGATGACGTCGAGCATCGACGTCATCGCCAGCGCCGGCGCGTTCGACTTTTTGTCAGTCTTGAATGTCATCGCAAGCCTCCTCGAGTTCGGCGATCCGCTTTTGGCAGCGGCGGCGGAGGAACGCGTAGAACACCAGCGCGGGGATGGCCACCACCAGGCCGAAAATCGTGGTTACGATCGCCTGCGACACGCCTTGGGCGAGCACCACCGGCTTGGCGCCGGCCGAGACGTCGCTGGCGATGCCGCCGAACGCGCGGAACATGCCCAGCACCGTGCCCAAGAGCCCTACGAGCGGCGCGATGGCGGCCACGTCGGCCAGCCAGTCCACGGCGGCGAGCGCCCGGGCCGCGATCCGCCCGCCGGCCGCCGCGCGATCCTTGGCCGCGGCCACTTTGCGGTAGGACGATTTGAGGAACACGAAGCGGCTTTGCGTAACCCAGATGTACAGCACGACCGCCAGCGCAAACACGCTGATGCCCGCGAGTACCCACATCAGCGGGCCGCCGTAATTCCATGCCTGTTCGAACGTAATGTCGTTCATGTCGTTTACTCCTTGATGGTTCCTTTTAAGACTGCGATAAATGCGCTTTGCGGCACGTTGACGTGGCCGAATTCCTTCATGCGGGCCTTGCCGCGCTTCTGCTTCTCGAGCACCTTCATCTTGCGCGTCACGTCGCCGCCGTAGAGCTTGGCCAGAACGTCCTTGCGGAACGGCCGGATGTCCTCGCGGGCGATGATCTCCTTGCCGATCGCCGCCTGCACCGGGATCTTGAACTGGTGGGGCGGGATCGTCTCCGACAGCGCCTTGCACATCTGGATGCCGCGCGCGCGCGCCTTGTCGCGATGGACCATGGTGGCGAACGCGTCCACCGTTTCGCCGTTGAGGAGGATATCCATCTTGACGATGTCGGAAACCTGATAGCCGGCCGGCTCGTAGTCCATGGAGGCATAGCCGTGCGAAACGCTCTTGAGCGTATCGTGGAAGTCGATCAGGATCTCGTTGAGCGGCAGCATGCAGTGGAGCATCACGCGCTTGGCGTCGATGGTTTCGGTGCCTTCCACCTGCCCGCGCCGGTCCATGACGATGCGCATCACGTCGCCGATCGACTCCGAAGGCGTGATGATGCGCGCCTTGAGGATGGGCTCCGAAATCGTCTCCAGCGCCGACGGATCGGGCATCTGCAGCGGGTTGTCGAGATCCTTCTCGGTGCCGTCGCGCATCTTGAGCTTGTAGACGACGCCCGGCGAAGTGGAGATGATGTCGAGGTTGAACTCGCGCCGCAAGCGCTCCTGCACGATTTCCATGTGCAGCAGGCCCAGGAATCCGCACCTGAAGCCGAAGCCGAGCGCCAGCGAGCTCTCGTGGTGGAAGGTAAAGGCGCTGTCGTTGAGGTGGAGCTTCTCGAGCCCCTGCGCCACCTTCTGGAACTCGTCGGTCGACATGGGGTAGATGCCGCAGAAGACCGTGGGGTGGATGTCGTGGAAACCGGGGAGCGGCTCGGTGGCGCCGAGTTTGGCGGTGGTGACGGTATCGCCGATCTTGATCTCGCTCGGGTCCTTGACCGTGCCCACGATATAGCCCACCTGCCCGGCCTCGAGTTTCTCGACCGGCTTTTTGTTCGGCGAGAAAACGCCTACCTCGTGCACGGTGGTGGAGACGCGGCTGCCCATGAAACTCACGCTCTGCCCCGCCTTGAGCGAACCGTCGACCACGCGAACGTAGGTTATGACCCCGCGGAACTCGTCGAAAACCGAATCGAACACGAGCGCCCGGAGCGGCGCGTCCACGCCCAGGGTCGAAGGCGGCGGGATGCGCTCGACGATTGCCTCCAGCACCTCGGGGCAGCCCTCGCCAGTCTTGGCCGAAACAAGCAGCGGCCGGTCCATGGGGATGGCGAGAATGTCTTCGATCTCGCGGCTCACCTCGGGAACGTTGGCGCCCGGCAGATCCACCTTGTTCAAGACCGGTACGATTTCGAGCTTGGCGTCCTGCGCGAAATAGGTGTTGGCCACCGTCTGGGCCTCCACCCCCTGCGCCGCGTCCACCACCAACAGCGCGCCCTCGCAGGCACCCATGGAGCGGCTCACCTCGTAGGCGAAGTCCACGTGGCCGGGCGTGTCCAGGAGGTTGAACAGGTACTTTTTGCCGTCTTTGGCGACGTATTCCATCGATACCGGATGGCTCTTGATGGTGATCCCGCGCTCGCGCTCGAGATCCATGGCGTCCAAAGTCTGCTCTTTGAGTTCGCGCTGGCTGATGGCGTGGGTAAGCTCCAGGATACGGTCCGAAAGCGTCGTCTTCCCATGGTCGACATGGGCGATGATGCAGAAGTTCCGTATGTTGTCGAGCGTCATTTCGCCTGGGGAACCGGTTTCGCCTGGCGGCGGATAAGATACATCTGGACGATGCTCAAGACTTGCGAAAGCGTCCAGTAGAGCGACAGCGCCGACGGGAAATTGTAGAACATGACGAGCATCATCGCCGGCATCATCACCACCATCATGCGCTGCTGGTTCCGGTCGCCCGCCTGCGGGGTGAGCGCGCTCTGGAGCGCCATGGTCGCCGCCATCAGGATGGGCAGGATGTTGAGCCCGCCGAACGGCAGATAGGCGGCGAAGAGGCCTTCGGGCTCCGACAGGTCGGGGATCCACAAAAAGCCCGCGTACCTGAGCTCCACCGCGGAGCGAAGCACGTTGAACAGGGCGATGAACACGGGGATCTGGATCAGCATCGGCAGGCACGAACTCAAGGGGTTGACCTGGTGCTCGCGATAGAGCTTCATGGTCTCCTGCTGCAGGCGCTGCGGGTTGTCCTTGTACTTGGCCTGGATCTCCTTCATGAGCGGCTGGATCTCCTGCATCTTCTTCATGCCGACCGTCGACTTGTGGGTGAGCGGCCAGAACACCAGGCGCACCAGCACCGTCAACAGGATGATCGCCACGCCGAAACTCGGCACCCAGCCGTAGAACAGGTTGAGCACCCACACGAGCGGATAGCAGATCCAGCGCCACATGCCGAACTCCATCACGTCGCGCATCCCCAGCGCCGACAGGAGCGCCTGCTTCTTGGGCCCGATGAAGAACACGCTGCGCACCGGCCCTTGGGATTCGCCGAGCGTCGCCGTGCCCGATACCTGTTTGGGCCGGTACTTGCCGGAACTTAAATCGCGCTCGACGACGGCCGAAAAGCCCACCACCGGCGCCGTGGAATCGCAGAGCGCCGCCACGAAGAACCGGTTCTTGAGCGCCACCCAGGCGAAATTGCCGGCCACCGGGATTTCCGGCGTAAACCGCGGCATGCCGGTTGCGTCGCCTGCGCCCGAACAGCCGCCCGCCGCCCCGGCGAGATAGCCCTTGAGCGGTTCGGTCTCGGAATAGTGCACGACATGCGGCTTCTTGCCGCCGAGCTCCCAGGCATCGACCGACAGCAAATCGTTCTTGCTCGACCCCATGGCCGCCGCGCCCAGACTGAGCCGGGCATAGCCCTCGACCGCGCTATCTTCGAATACCACCCGGTAGCCGTCTTCGAGCGTCACCGTGCGCACCCGATCGCCGCGCGCGAACACGGCCCGATCGCCCTCCACCGCGACCGTATCGAACTCCACGCCCATCGAACCCAGGGGCGAAGCGGCGAAATCGAACCGGTAGGCCGGGTTATGCTCGCCGATTTCGCCGCAATCGCGGGCGTAGCGCTTGAGCGTGGCCTGCTTGACCGCGCCGCCGTGCGTAGTCAAGACGAGCGACAGTTCGCCGTTTTCCAACACCGCCGTCTGTTCGACGCCGGTAAAGACCGCGCTGGGGGCGGGAACCGGCGCTTCCGGCGCGCGCGGAGCCGGCTCGACCTGGCGTTCGGCCGCCGCCGGCGCCGCCGCAGGTTCCTCGACCGCGCTTTTGCGACCGGCGAAATCGAAATACAGATACCCTGCCAGCACGAGGCCCAAGAGTACCGCGATTATCTTCTCGCTACTGTTCATTCGTCCATTTTCCTTTGGGCGGCACCGGATCGAACCCGTGTTTCCCGAACGGATGGCACCGCAAAATCCTGAAAAGCCCCAGCAAAACGCCCTTGAGCGCACCATGCACCTCAAGCGCCTCGATCATGTAGTTGGAGCAACTGGGCTCGAACCGGCAGGCCCCGCCCATCATCGGCGACAACGCCACCTGGTAGGCCCTGACCATCATCACGAGAACCTGCCGCATACCTTGGCCATGTCCGCTTTGACCTCGCCGCACTTGGCACTTCCCATGCTTGCGCGCGCGATAAAAATCCAGCGTCCCGACGGCAACGCCGACTCTTCCTTGACCAGCAATCTGAACGCTTCGCGCATCAGGCGCTTGGCGCGCGACCGGCCGACCGCATCGTGGAACGTGCGCTTGGAAACCACCACGCCCGCCTGCGGTTCGAACTCGGACCCTTTTTGGCGCCATGCCACCAGGAGGCGTCCCTTGGCGGAACGCCCGCGGTCGAAAACCTCTTTGTAGTTTCGTCCCGGAAGCCTGGTGGACATCGCCGGACCTTTAGACCTGCGTCAGGCGTTTGCGACCCTTGGCGCGGCGGGAAGCCAACACCTTGCGGCCGCCCTTGGTGGCCATGCGCGCGCGGTAGCCGATTTTCCTTTTCCGCTTGATCTTCGACGGTTGCCATGTCATCTTCATGTGTGTATTCCTTTCAGTCTGAAATGGTTGGATTTTCGAATATTATATCAAAAATCGTCCTCGCTTTTCAAGTACCTAAGCAATTCTTCCATACGATTTATCTTGGCCGTATAGCGCGAATCGCCGAGTTTTCCGAAGCCAAATGCGCAAAAAGCCCCCTTTATTCCCGCATTTGCGGCACATTGCATGTCGGTCCAGGAGTCGCCCACCATCCAGTCGCCGGCGCCGAGGCGATGGCCGCGCATTTTGGCCGCGCACTCCCTTAGAGGTAGCGGCGAGGGTTTCATCTCCTTGCAGTCCCCGCCGGCCACGACCGCCCCGCCGAAGAACCTGGCGAGCCCGAAATGCTCGAGAATGGCATGGGTGGCGAACGCCGGTTTGGCGGTGTTGACCCCCAACAGCCACCCGCGCGCCTTGAGTTCCTCCAGCGTCTTGCGCACCGTGGGATAGAGCTCCACGGTCTCCAGCATGTGCTCGGCGTAGTGGGCGGAGAACACCTCCCACAACAGGTCCGGGTCGTCGGCCTTTTCTGGGATGCAGTGCTTGAGGAGATGTTTGGCCCCCTGGCCCACATTCGCCAGGATCCTGTCCATCTCCCACTCCGGCAAGCCCAATTCCCGGCGCGTATGGTTGACGGTGGCGCAAAGATCCCGCCGCGAATCGATGAGGGTGCCGTCCATGTCGAAAAACGCCGCGTTCATCTCGTTTTCTCCAGTATCTTGGCGGCCGTCGCCTTGAGGTCCAAACCGTCGAATTGCCGGCGATCGGCAGTCATGCCGAAAACCCGCTCCCAGCGTTCCAGGTAATACGGCACCAACAGCCCATGGTAGGCGCGGTGCGCGTAATCGCCGAGCCCCGACTCCAACGCCTCGTCTTCGCTCGCCGCCCAGGTGGTGATCATCCTGAGGTAGCCGGCGCTCCGCGCCTTCTTGTCGAGCCGCCAATTGTCCGAAAACGCGGCCAAAGCGTCGGCCAGCACAATCAGGTCCAAAAATTCGCGCCGCCGCTCCAGGTCAAACCGCGTTTCCGGCAGCACCGCCCGCGCCTTGTCGGCCAGCAACTGCATGAGCACCTCGACGAGATCGTTGCGGTAGTTGTCGCCGTCCAGATCCGCCGCGAGATAGAGCCGCGCCGCCTCGCGCACCTGCGCGCGGTCGTACCATACCCCCGTCCGCGGCCCCCAGGCCGAAACATTGCGCACCTCGAAGGCGGGATAGGCGCACATCACGTTTTCGATACAGCCCTCCTGACGCAAACGGCAATCCCACACCGACGCCTCCAACCGCCTAATCGCCAGCTCCAGCCGTTCGTCCTCCACGCCATACCGCAGTTTGACGTACTCCTTGACGCTCCACTCGCGCCCGTTAGCGTTGCGCAAAAAGAGATAGTAGCAGTAGTCGTTGGTATCGAGCCCCTCAGAGAGCATGCCGTAGCCTCTGAAATATTCCCCGCCGCGGCCCTCGGCGATTTGCGACAGCGTCTTGAAGCGCTCCGCGCCGCCGTAAAGCCCGGTGTTGCCGCCGAAATTCATGACTTCGCACCAAATCCACGGCAAGTCGCCGAATTTGTAGTCGTATGCCCCGGTGTTCGACATGTCCTTGTCG
>JAFXST010000074.1 GCA_017525475.1 Kiritimatiellia bacterium
GTTCAACCCGACCGTGGCGACGTTTCAGGACGGACCATACTACGAGTTCCCGGCGTCGCAGCGCATTGCGGACGGTGTGACGTACATTTCCGCGCCCGGCCACACGAACGGCAACTGCATCGTCGCCGTTGAGTCCGACGGGCTTTTCTACCTCATCCACGGCGATGTCACCTACACCGACGTGGCTTTCTACGAGAACAAGCTGTCCGTCGTCTATGAAGACAAGGCCGCGGCCCGCGAGACGCTCGACCGCTGCCGTGCGTTCTGCGCCGCGCGTCCGACCGTCTGGCTCGGCACTCACACGCCCGAAGCGCTGGAGAGCCTTGAACAGCACCGCGTCGTCGATCTCGCCAATCCCCCGGCCGTCATCCCGCCCGGCGAAATTGTGTTCAAGACGCCTACCGGCAAGTACATCTGCTCGGTGTGCGGCTATCTCTACGACCCCGCCGAGCACGATGGTGTCGCCTTCAAGGACCTGCCCGTCGACTGGCGCTGCCCGCGCTGCCGGCAGCCCAAAGAAAAATTCAACCGCGCATAAGGAGGCTTGGCAAATGATGACCCGAGAAGAGGAACGCGCCGAATTTTGGCTGCTGACCAAAGCGATACTGCAGGATTCCTCCATCGACGCCGAAGAGGCGCGCGTAATCAAGCGCTGGCTCGAGGAACACCAGCAGGGCGACGAGTTCGCGATGACGATCGCGAGGCTCGACGCGTTCATGGCCGACGGCTACATCGACCCGCGCGAATCGCGGACAATCGCCGATTCCCTGGGCCGGCTTTTGGCGCAGATGCGCCAAAGGGTTTGAATAGAGCCCGACCGGGGAGCCGACAATGAGCGACACGTTTGGCGAGTATTCCTGGGCGGTCAGGACGTACGAGTGCAGCCCCGACGGCGCGGCCACGATGGCGTCCGTCTGCAATTGGCTGCAGGAGGCGGCCAGCCTTAACGCCGAGGCGCTGGCGTTCTCGAAATCCAACTTCGAGTCCGCCGGCGAAAACATCTCCTGGGTGCTTACGCACCTGAAGATCAAGATGGCCCGGTTCCCGAAATGGGGCGAGACGGTCACGATCCTTACCTTCCCGCGCGGCGGCCGCCGGATCGTCGCCTGGCGCGATTTCGTTTTGAAGGACTCGAGCGGCGCGGAGCTTGGCGTCGCCTCCAGCGAGTGGATGCTCATTGATCTCAAATCCCGCAAGGTTGTCGCCATCCCCGAAGGCGTGTTTGCGGCGGCCAATACGGTACGAAAGCCGGTTTTCGGCGACGAGCCGTTCCCGAAGCTGCGCTGGGAATGCAGCGTTACGGCCCCCGATGCGCTCGTCTTCCGGGCGCGGCGCGGCGATATCGACCTAAATGGCCACGTCAACAACGTCCATTACGTCGAATGGCTGCTGGAGAGCCGCCCGGACGCAGCGGGCCCGTGCCGCGAACTCGACATCGTCTTCAAGTCGGAGACGCTCGCCGGGGAGGAAGTTCGCGTCGAAGCCGTCGAGCCGGAGCCGGGGGTGTTCGTCCACCGCGTCTACGCTCCCGACGGCCGCGACCACGTCTTGGCCAGGAGCAAGTAGGCGCTACGGGGGCGGCGGGCAAAAGTCCGGGAGTTTTTGAGAAAAGTGCCGGACTTTTCCGGGAAAGCGCCGCACTTTTTGCCTTTGCCTCACGAGGCTGGAAACTGCACGCCACGAACCAACAAAAATACAGTAGGCAAATAAGATTTTTGCCGTCGTGTATTGCATTTTGCGCTGGAATATTGTATAATAACCAATATGGGCAGATTGCCTGGATTCGACTACAAAAAGCCATACTTCTACATGGTGACGGTCAAGCGGGCCGCCGGAGGCGAAGCTGCCAAACCGGTCTTGCAATCGGCTGCTCCGTAGCCGGTATTCGAGAAGACGTGGCACGACTGGATAGTCAAAAAGGAAGGGCAGTTTGCGGCCTTTAGGCGGTATATTGCCGAGAACCCCGAGCGGGCGTGGCGGCGGCTTGATCATGCTGGCGCCGGAAGGATTTGGCGAAAGGTGGCGCCCGACGCGCAACAAGGAAGCGCTCTGCGCTAAAGGGCGCATGTTGTTTTTGTCGCTAGTTGCCGACCGGTTTTTCTAGAGTTTCCCCGCATTTTCGCTTGACGGGAAGGGCGGGGATTCGGTATAATATTGGCAAAAGTAAGACGAATTGTCTTACAATTGACATGACAAGGCTCATAGAGCCTTATTCAGTAGCCGAACAGCAGCTAGTGTTGCGTTGATTCGCCGGACGGGGAGTGCCGGCGGAGAAGAATCGTTAATTTTCCTATTGACTTTGAGTATACTCAAAGTAGTATAATATGCGCCATGAAAACCGATATAAGGCAAGCGGAGCGGCTGTACTCCATAACCGAAGCCGCCAAAATTACCGGCTTTACCGCCGAAACGTTGCGCTTTTACGAGCGCGAGGGGATACTGTCGGGCGTATTGCGCCAAGACGGGCGCCGGCGGTTTTCGGAGGCCAACTTGCGGGAAATCCAAATACTCACCTATATGAAAAAGACCGGTATGTCGCTCAAGGAGATAAAGCAGTACTTTGCGCTGTTCCGGCAGGGCGAGCGCACGTTCGCCAAGCGCCTGGCTTTGCTGCGCGAGCACGAAAAAGAGGTGCAACGGCAGATGCGGGAACTGGAGCGGTCGGCCGCGCACCTGGCGTTCAAAATCTGGTATTACGAAACTTCGCTCAAGGAAGGCGCGCTCTCGTTCGACGACCGCGAAGCGCTGATCGCGCGCTATTGCCGCGAGACCGGCCGCATCTACTCGATGTAGGAGCGCGTTATGGACATAATCGATGCGCATGTACACCTCTATCCCGACGCCATCGCCGCCCGGGTAACCGAAACGCTGGGCGGCCGGTTCGGCAATCCGCCCGCTTTTGTGGCTTCGGTGGCCGGTTGCAGGGAGCGGGCCGCGGCCGCCGGTATCGGCCTCGCGCTCAATTTGCCGGTGGCCACCGAGACCGGGCAAGTGGAGAATGCCAACCGGTGGGCGCAGGGCCTCAATCGCGAGTCGGCGACGCCTGGCGTGGCGACGGTGCGGTCGCTTGCGGCGCTCCATCCCGCCGGGGAAGATCTGGTGGGGCAGGTGGAGAGGATCGCCGCGATGGGCTTCAAGGGGATAAAACTCCACCCCGAATACCAGAACTTCCGCTTTGGCGACAGCGGCATGGATGCGGTTTGGGAGACGATGGCGGGACTGGGGCTGGTGGCCTATCTGCATGCCGGCGGCGAAAGGGTGTTCAAAGGCCCGTACCGTTCCTCGCCTTGGGAAGTGGCCCGGCTCAAGCGCAGATTTCCGGCGCTCACGGTGGTGGCGGCGCATCTCGGCGGCTTCGGTATGTGGGACGAGGCCGAGGCGCGGCTGTGCGGTACCAAGGTGTTTATGGATCTTTCGCACACTTTCGGGTGGATGCACAAGACGCAAATCCTGCGCATGATCGTCAAGCACGGGGCCGAGCGGGTGCTGTTCGGCACCGACGCGCCCTGGCAAGACCCGGTAAAGGTGGTGGAAGCGTTTATGCGCCTGCCGCTGTCCGCGGCGGAACGGCAGGCGATTTTGCACGACAACGCCGCCGGGCTTTTCGGCTTCTAAGCGATTTTCCCGCTTGGATCTTGGAGGGGATTCAAGCTGTTTGCGTATTGACGGACGGGGCGAAATATGCTATAATATCATCTTAATAACCAAAAAAGCAGTCTCGACTATGAAATACGACAAGAACCA
>JAFXST010000075.1 GCA_017525475.1 Kiritimatiellia bacterium
ATAGCAACCTCCTTTTTTGTGGTTGCGCCTATTATGCCATGTCCTGTCCGAAATGTCAAGCAAAAAGTGTTACCTATGTCCCTTGTCTATGTTACCTATGTCCCTTATCAATGTGTTACCTATGTCCCTTATCCATACAGCGCGTCTACATCACGATGTAGCGACGTCTACATAACGATGTCGTGAGGCGTACATCACGATAGGCGTTGCACTAACTTTTCTGCACATTCTCCTTGACGGGAAGGGTGGGGATGTGATACAATACAACAATCACAATGCAAATAGGAGGTTTGGGCATGGCTAAACAGATTGTGCGTTATGCTGTTTCGCTTGTCGGTAGCAGGCTTGGCGTTGCCGCTCTCGTCACCCTCATGTGCGCCACCGCCTTTGCGGAAGGCTCCGCGAGAGTTGCAGTTGATGCGGTGCACCCATATGCGAAGTCTGGTATGTTCGCTCATGTCGGCACATGGGGCGAGGCCGATTTTGAGATTACGAACTTTGCGGGGTTTGAGTTTGGCTCCAGTCTCTATTGCAAGCCGGGTGAATCTGGCGTATCGTGCGGAAGCTCGCCGTGCGGCGAAAACGGACGCTATGTTCCTACGGACGTGACAAGGCGCTCGGTTGTCGCGCTCGAAGGTGAGCCGCTAGGGTTCCGTAGCGCGGAAGTCAGCTATTCATACGCAAGCAGAAAATTGAAGTCTGTAAACTTCAGGGCGGTAGAGGCGAAGTCTGAAAAGTGGTATGAGGAAGCGACGGAAATATTCTATGGTTGCCTTGGAGCGATAAAAGGCGAATATGGTATTGATCAGGTCGAAGTAGGCACCGTGTCGCGCGACGGCCTCGACGAGCTGCATTACAGCATTAAGTCCGGCAATGCGTCCATAATCAGCGGCGTGCGCGGCTGTGCCAACGGAAAGCTTGAAGTGTACCTGCTGATTATCCACGGCGAATACAGCAAGATCGCCAAGGCGGAAGGTGACGCGGCGATCGAAAATTCTCCCACGGCTACAATCAGAAATTGGGTGGAAGAGCTGCGCACCAAACCGCGCTTTTTGAAGTAGCCCCTCTGCTCGTCAACATACACATTTTGTGGATATTCATAGGGGCTACCCCATAGGCGAATGGTAGCACGACAACTGCGTTGATTCGCTGCGCGGGGGATGTAGGCGCAGAGTGGGTGCTGGCGGAGGAGGCATCGAGCGAGCGGAGCCTGACGCAGCGAGAAGGCAAAATCCGGTTCGCGCACTTTACACTTGACTATCCAGCGCGGGATATGGTATAATATCTGGTACGTTGGTTAAGACTTGCTCGGTACATCGAATGCGATTGGCGGTAGCGGTATGAAAGCGGCATTGTTGCATTATTGGCTCGTCAACGAGCGCGGCGGCGAAAAAGTGCTGGCCGCGCTCGGCCAGTTGTTGCCCGAAGCCGATATCTTTACCCACGCGTATCTCCCGGCGCGCTTTGGCGGAACGGCGCCTGACCGGCTGTGGGGCCATCGGGTGAGCGAGTCGCCGATCGCGCGCCTGCCCGGCGGCCGCCGCCATCCGCAAATGTACCTGCCGCTCATGCCTATTGCCGAGCGCAGGCTAAATTTGGACGGCTACGGGCTTATCGTGTCGAGCGAGTCGGGCCCCATCAAGGGTGTTCGCAAGCCTGCCGGCGCCAGACACGTCTGCTATTGCCATACGCCCATGCGGTATTTGTGGGACATGGCCGACGACTACTACCGCGCGGCCGGTTTAGCCGGCAAAATGGCGATGCGGCTTTTCTTCGACTATTTGCGCAAGGAAGATCTCAAGAGCGCCGAATCGGTCGACGAATTCGTGGCCAACTCCAATTTCGTGGCCGGGCGCATCCGGCGCATTTACGGGCGCGAGAGCAAGGTGGTGTATCCGCCCGTCGAAGTCGAATACTTTGCCAAGGCCGCCCAAAACCGCGCCGAGGGCGAGTACTATCTGTGCCTCGGGCAGCTCAACCCCTACAAAAAACCCGATTGGGCGGTGGAGGCCTGCCATCGCCTGGGGCGGCGGCTGGTGGTGGCCGGCGACGGCGAAATGTTGGCGAGTCTCCGCAAGCGCGCCTACCCGGAAGTGGAATTTTTGGGCCGGGTGGAAGGGCCGCAAATCTTCGACCTCTACGCCCATGCGCGCGCGCTCATATTCCCGGGCTGCGAAGACTTCGGGATCGTGCCGGTGGAGGCGCAGGCGGCGGGCGTGCCGGTAATCGCGCTAGGCCAAGGCGGCGCGCTCGAAACGGTGGCGGCTGGCGAAACCGGGCTCTTCTTCGACGCCGGGCCAGGCGGCGACGAGGCGCAGATCAAGGCCTTATGCCACGCCATCGAGGAGTTCGAAGGCCGCAAATGGAACGCCGAAGTCTGCTCCGCCAACGCCCGGCGGTTCGGCAAGGACCGGTTCCTGCGCGAAATGTCCGGCATACTTTGCACTTGATTTCCGGTTGGAAATATGGTATAATATTCTGAAACAATTCGAAAAGGAGAGAGCCATGGCCGAAGACGCAACCATTGAAACCGAAGCTCCCGAGGCGGAAATCCGCGATACCGATATCGTGTTCGATTGCCCGCAGTGCGGCAAGAGCCTGGTGATCGACTACCGCGGCGCCGGACTTACCATCAACTGCAGCGACTGCGGTACGCCCGTATTGGTGCCGATCCCCGACGGCATGGACATCAAGGATCTCGATCTCGACCCCGGCGAAATCCTCAAGCAGCTCTTCGCCACCCGCAAGAACTACCAGAAGGTGGAAGTGCAGCTCCAGCAGCTCAAGGCGCGGCTTACGCAGATGCAGGAGGCGCTGTCGGTAATGCAGGACGTGGTCGCCGAAGGGCTTACCGTTTGAACTTGAGGCGCATATTCGTAAACGCGCTCACCTTTGCGCGCTTGCCGCTCATCTTCGCGTGGATGGTTTTGGCCATCGTCGCGGAGGTCGAGGGCGATTGGCATCTGGCGGTATGGGGCGGCGCGTTTATGGGCCTTAGCGGCATCACCGATCTTTTCGACGGCTACCTCGCGCGCAAGTGGAACGTGGTGAGCGAACTCGGCAAGCTCGCCGACCCCTTGATGGACAAGGTGTTCTACCTTTGCGCGTTCCCCACGCTCGTTTGGCTGATCGCCCGCCAGGCCGAAAGCCCGGTGCACGCGCTGGTGATGCTGGTGTTTACGGTGCTCTACCTCTTGCGCGACACGTGGGTGACGTTCCTGCGCACGGTCGGCGCCACCCAGGGCGCGGAAGTGGGCGCGATGTGGCTCGGCAAGGTGCGCACGGCGCTGAGCTTCCCGGGCGCCGGCTATGTCTACGCGTATCTGGCGCTGCACCGGCTGGCGCCGGCAAGTTGCTGGGGCGCGTGGCTCGACAGCTGCTTTGCAGTCGAGGCGCTGCTCATCGTGCTGACGCTCTGGAGTCTCGTCACCTACACGCGCTCGTATTGGCCTTACCTCAAAAAGGCACTTGACATTTCCCGCAAAATATGAGATAATATCTCCAAACAAAAGGAAAATCCCAACCATGAACAAACTTACCAAAGGTTTCACGCTCGTCGAGCTACTCGTTGTTATCGGCATTCTCGGCATTCTGATGGGTGCGCTCTTCCCGGCAATTTCTTCGGCCATGCTTTCGGCCAACACTTCGGCCATGGCCATGCGCGGACGCAATCTCTTCACCGGCATCACCCAGGCCAACACCGAGCGCGAAGCGGTGGGTCTGCAGTCGGTGTGGCCCAAGACCTCCGACCAGATGGGCGACAATCCCGACACCACCGATATCGCCGGCACCACCTACGGCGATGCGGCCACCTACTTCAACGATCTCTTCGACATGAAGAACTACGGTAGCAAGGATTGGGCGCCTTACGTGAGCGGCGTGGATATCGGCGTACTCGCGGGTTCGGGCGTTTCCGCCTACAGCGGCAGCGGCCAGCTCACCGGCAACCAGGTCGCCTGGCAGGTGGCCAAGGGCGTGACCGACGAGATGGAAGACGTGGTCCCCGTGCTGGTTACCCGCAACGTCAACAACTCCAAGCTCCTGACCACGGCCGGCGAGAACACCACCGCCCAGAACAACGACAAGGTCACCATGGGCAAGGACGGCTCGGGCGAATCCGACACACCCTTCGGCAACAAGGCGTTCATCGTGATCCGCAAGGGCGGCGCCACCGAGGTGATCAAGGCCAAGTACAATCAGATCAAGCTCGTCTACAAGAAGCAGAGCGTGTATCTGCCCCAGGGCTTCGAGTACCTGAAGACCGGCGCCAAGTAAGGTGCTCTGCAAGGTCGCAATCGACCTGTCGCTGGACCGGCTCTTCGTCTACGAAGTGCCAGGCGACCTCCAGGAGAAGCTGGCCGTGGGCCAGCTTCTTTCTGTTCCGTTCGGGCATCGCACGGCGCGCGGGTTCGTTTTGGAAGTGTCGAAGAACAAGTCAGGCGAGGAAGTGCCGGCGGCCAAGCTCAAGCCGATTGCGGGGATAGTCGACGAAACGCCGTTTTTCTCGCCCGCGCTTTTGGAGCTCGTGCGCAAACTCGCCGCCTACACGGCAGCGCCCATCGAGAGCCTGCTTAGGGCCGCGGTGCCGGCGGCCGTCGTCAAGCCCAATGCGCGGCCCAAGGAACTGCTCTTTGTGGCGCCGGCGCTGGCGGCGCGCGCGGTGGAACTGACCCGCCGCCAGGAATGGCTCTATAACCAGATCGTGCGCCTGGGCGGCGGCTGGATGAGCCAGCTCTGCGCCGAACTCGATACGTCGCCCGCCACCTTGAAACTCCTGGGGCAAAAGGGCTTGCTGCAGATCGCCCCCCGGCAAAAGTTCCGTACGCCCCTCGTTGCCCGTCGCGCCGCGCCCACCAAGGCGCTGGCGCTCAATCCGGAGCAGGCGGCGGCGCTAGGGGCGATAAAGGCGGCCGGGCGGCCCGTCTTACTGAATGGCGTCACCGGCTCGGGCAAGACCGAAGTCTATCTGCAGGCCATCGCCGCCGAACTAGAGCGCGGCCGCGGCGCCATCGTAATGGTGCCCGAGATCGCGCTTACGCCCCAGACGGTGCAACGCTTCGCCGCACGCTTTGGCGACAAGGTGGCGGTATTGCATTCGGCCATGGGCGACGGCGAGCGCTACGACGAATGGCACCGCATCCGTTCGGGCAAGGCGCGTGTGGTGGTGGGGCCGCGCAGCGCCGTATTCGCGCCGGTCAAGGACTTGGGGCTCATCGTGGTGGACGAAGAGCACGACCCGAGCTACAAGCAAGAGGACAACCCCCGCTACCACGCGCGCGATGCGGCGGTGCTGCGCGGGGCCCTCGAAGGCGCCAAGGTGGTATTGGGGAGCGCCACCCCCAGCCTCGAAAGCTACCGCAACGCCCAGACCGGCAAATACGCCTATGCGGAAATGCGCTCGCGCGCGGGCTCGGGCACCATGCCGCAAGTGCGCCTCGTGGATATGGCGGGCGAAAAGCAGGGCGGGATTTTCGGCGAGGCCATGCTGGAGGCGCTGCGCGTACGGCTCGCCCAAGGCGAGCAGGCGATACTCTTCCTCAACCGGCGCGGGTATTCGCGGAGCGTCACCTGCGCGGACTGCGGCCGCACCGTGGACTGCGACCGCTGCGACATGCCCTACACCTACCACCGCGCCGACGATTGCCTGCGGTGCCATTTGTGCGGCCGGTGGATCGAGGTGCCGCAAAAGTGCCCGCATTGCGGCGGCGCCCGGCTCGACTACCGGGGCATCGGCACCCAGCGGGCGGAGGCGGCCCTAAAGACGATTTTCCCGCAGGCGCGCATCTTGCGCATGGACGCCGATTCCACCAGCCGCAAAGATTCGCACGACGATATCCTCTCGCGCTTCCGCCGCCACGAGGCCGATATCCTCATCGGCACGCAGATGGTGGCCAAAGGGCTCGATTTCCCGAGCGTCACGCTGTCGGGCGTGATCAACGCCGACCAGTCGCTCAATCTGCCCGACTTCCGCGCCGCCGAGCGCACGTTCCAGTTGATCGCGCAGGTGGCGGGGCGCGCGGGCAGGGCGGAACTGCCGGGCGAGGTGATCGTGCAGACGCGCAACCCCAACCACCCGGCCATTCGCCTCGCGGCGACGGGGGACTACGCCAAGTTCGCCGCCGGCGAGCTCAAGGAGCGCGAGGAGGGGGGCTTGCCGCCGTACGCGCATTTGAGCGTAATCCACTTGAAGTCGCAAGACCGGCGCGAAGCGGAGGAGTGGGCCGAAATGTATGCGCGAAGCCTCGAAAAGAACGTGCCCGGACTCGCGGTTTCGGCGGCGATGCCGGCCGCCGTGGAGCGCGCCGACGGCTGGTACCGCTACCAGATCGTGCTTACCGGGCATTCGGTGGCGGCCATGGTGGCGGCTCGGCGGCGGCTGTTGGCGGTGCGCCCGCCGCCGCGCGCGCTCAAGGTCGGCATCGATATCGACGCCCATAATTTTGTGTAAGTTCGCTTGACGGCGAGCGGCGAAATATGATATAATATCATGATACGAAAGGAAAACAAGACGATGTCTATCTTCATTGGCTGTCTTTACGTAGTCGAAGTGTTGGTCTGCCTCTTGCTGGCGCTGGTGGTGATGCTCCAGAAGCCGAAAGAGGGCGGCCTTGGCGGCGCCATCGGCGGCGGCATGGGCGAAGCGGTGTTCGGCGCGGACGCCGGCAACGTGCTCATCAAGGCCACGGCGGTTTTGGGGGCGGTGTTCCTCGTCAACACGCTGGTGCTCGCGCGCCTCACTTCCACGGTGCACTCCAAGTCGCTGATGGCGAACGAGGCCGAGGCGGCCCCGGCGGCCGAAACGCTGCCGGAACTGCCGATGACGCCGGCGGCGGAGTAAGCCGGGCGCGATGAAAATCCTGGTAACGGGCGGCTCCGGGTTCCTCGGAATCAATCTCATCCGGCTCCTGCGCGCCAAAGGCGTGGAGGAGATCCGGGTGCTCGACATCGCCGATTTCGACTATCCCGAAAAGGACGAGCCGTGGCTCAAGTTCTTCAAGGGCGACGTGCGCGACATCCCCATGGTGGAGCGCGTCACCCAAGGATGCCACGCGGTCGTGCACTGCGCGGCGGCCTTGCCGCTCTACTCCGAGGAGGATATCCGCACCACCGAGATCGACGGCTGCCGCAACGTGCTCGCGGCCGCGCGCAAGTTCGGGCTCGACCGCATGGTGCAGATCTCGTCCACGGCTGTCTACGGCGTCCC
>JAFXST010000076.1 GCA_017525475.1 Kiritimatiellia bacterium
CCTTTCCAAGGTTGCACCATCGACCACTCGGACACCTCTCCCGATCGTCGCCCGCCAAGGTGGTGCCAGAGGAGGGACTCGAACCCACACGCACTCGCGTGCGGCAGATTTTGAGTCTGCTGCGGCTGCCATTACGCCACTCTGGCTGCTCCTGGAGCGGGCGAAGGGAATCGAACCCTCGTAGCCAGCTTGGAAGGCTGGAGCTCTGCCATTGAGCTACGCCCGCGCCCCTTTTGCGAAGCGAACAAAATATATTATATCATATTTTGGGGTGGAAAATCAACCGGATTTTTGATATAATTTATATCCATGAACCAAAATTCCAGCCTTGCAACCCTGGTGCTCAAGTCGGCCGGCGTCTTTACGGACGCCGCTTTGGAGCGCATTCTCGCCGCCCGCGAGCGCAATCCCGGCATGTCGCTGAGCGAGGCGTGCGTGAAATTCGGCGGAGTGAAGGAGCAGGAGTTCCTGGAGGCTGTCGGCCGTTTTCTGGGGCTGGCGACCATCGATCTCGAAAATCGCGCCCCGAGCCCGGATGCGCTCACGCGCCTGCCCGCGAGCACCGTTTACCAGTATGGCGTGCTGCCGTTCGCCGTCGACGAGAACTCGCTGACGGTGGTGGCGAGCGATCCTTTCGACACCCGCGCGGCCGATGGTTTGAGGCTGATCGTGCGCTGCCAGGTCAAGACCGCGCTCGCCCCCAAGGAAGAAATCGAGAAGGCGATCAAGAAGTACTACGGCGTGGGCGCCGACGCCATCGAGAAGATGATCGAGGACGGCCGCTATTCGGTGGACGAGGATTTCGGCGCGATGTCCAAGATCGACGTGAGCGAGATGGGCGAGGAGGCCTCGATCGTCAAGTTCGTCAACCAGATCATCGCCGAGGCCGACCGCCAGGGCGCGACCGATATCCATATCGAGCCGCAGGAGACGGAACTGAGGATCCGCTACCGCATCGACGGCATGCTCCACAAGGTGGACGTGCCGCCGCAATTGAACCGCCTCAAATCGGCCATCATCAGCCGCATCAAGGTGATGGCCAACCTCGATATCGCCGAGAAGCGCCTGCCGATGGACGGGCGCATCGGTATCAGGATCGGCGGGCAGGATATCGACATCCGCGTATCCACCATGCCGGCGGCCTACGGCGAGTCGATTTCGCTGCGTCTGCTCGCCAAGAGCGGCAGCTTCGTGAAGATGGACGACCTTGGCTTCAACGCGCGCGACTACGCCGTGGTCAACAAGATCATCCACCGCCCCAACGGCATTTTCCTGGTGACCGGCCCCACCGGCTCGGGCAAGTCCACGTCGCTCTATTCGTTCCTGTCCGAGGTCAACAAGATCGACGTGCGGATCATGACGGCCGAGGACCCGATCGAGTACCACATGGCGGGCATCAACCAGGTGCAGATGCAGTCGGACATCGGCATGACTTTCGCCCGGGCGCTGCGCGCGTTCCTGCGCCAGGACCCCGACATCATCATGGTGGGCGAAATCCGCGACCGCGAAACGGCCGAGATCGCCATCAACGCCTCGCTCACCGGCCATATGGTGTTTTCGACTTTGCACACCAACGACGCCGCCGGCGCCTTCCCGCGCCTCATCGACATGGGCGTGGAGCCGTTCCTCATCGCCTCGGCGGTGGCGGGCGTGATGGGCCAGCGGCTCTGCCGGCGGCTGTGCCCCGCGTGCCGCCGCGAGACGCCACTCGACCGCAAGTACTACACGCTCGACGTGCCGCCCGCTTCCGAAACGGTGTGGGAACCCGCCGGGTGCGACCTTTGCTCGCGCACCGGCTACAAGGGGCGGCGCGCGCTCTTCGAGGTGCTGGACGTGGACGAGGAGATCGAAGGCGCCATCGTGCGGCGCGAGAACGCCACGCAAATCCGCAATCTCGCGCTCGCCAAGGGCATGAAGACGCTGCGCGAAGACGGTTGGGCCAAGGTTTTCGAGGGCGTCACGAGCGTCAAGGAAATTTTGCGCGTGACCGAAGAACAGTAGAGGGAAAACGATGAACGACAATATGACACCGCCCAGCAACACCGCGGCCGAACGCGCGGTATTGGGGTCGATAATGCTGGATACGACCGGCGTGGATTCCGACCGCATTATGGATATCGCGCTGGCGCAGGGGCTTACGCGCGAGAGTTTCTACGATCCGCGCAACGCCGGGATCTTCGAGGCCATGCAGCGCCTCGGGCTCCACTCCAAGCCGCTCGATGCGGTTACGCTCCTGGAGGAATTGCGCACCGCCGGCCGGCTCGAGAGCGTGGGCGGCGAAGCGTACGTGCAGAGCCTCATCGACGATACGCCCACTTCCGCCCACGCCGAGCACTACATCCGGATCGTCCGCGAAAAGGCGCTGAGGCGCACGATGATCGCCAAGGCCACGCAGGTGATGTCGCAATGCTACGACGAGGGCGAATATCCCGACCCGCAGGCGGTCCTCGGCTTCGCCGAAAAGTCGTTCCTCGAGATCGAGACGCGCGACGGCAAGACCATGCCGTGGGCGCAGGCGGTGGACGTGGGCAGTCTCGCCATCGACCGGCTGTTCGAGGCCGGCGGCAAGATCGTGAGCGGGCTGTCCACCGGGCTCAAGCATCTCGACGAGCGGTTGATGGGGCTCAAGAACGCCGAAATGATCGTCATCGCCGCGCGGCCTTCGGTGGGCAAGACGTCGCTCGCCATGAATATCGCCGAGAGCGTGGCCACAGGCTACATGAACAACGGCATCACGCCCGCCAACGGCGGCAAGCCGCGGCCGGTCGGGGTGTTCAGCCTGGAAATGCCGGTGTTGGCGCTCGTCAAGCGCATGATCGCCGGACGCGCGCAGATCAACACCTGGCAGCTAAACCGCGGCATGATCCGCAAGGACGACAAGCTCAGGCTCTCCGAGCAGTTGGGCCAGGCGGTGGACGCGCTCAAGAAGGCGCCCATCTACGTGGACGACACGGCGGCCCTGGACGTGATGGATCTGCGCGCCCGCGCGCGGCGCATGAAAAAGCAGTACGGCATCGAGCTGATCGTGATCGACTATCTGCAGCTCTGCCAGTGCCGCGAGGCCGCCCGCCAGGGGCGCCAGCAGGAAGTGAGCATGATCTCGCAGCAGATCAAGGCCATGGCCAAGGAGTTGGACATCCCGGTGATCGTCCTCTCGCAGCTGTCGCGCGCCAACGAGCAGCGCGGCGACAAGTACGAGAAGCCCAAGCTTTCGGATCTGCGCGATTCCGGAGCCATCGAACAGGACGCCGACGTGGTGTTTCTGCTGCGCCGCCCGAGCCGCGTGGCCACCGATCCCAACTCGCAGGACGAGCGGTTGGCCATCATCGACGTGGCCAAGAACCGCAACGGCGAAACGGGCGAAGTCAACGTCAATTTCTGGCGCGAATACACGCGCTTCTACGATCGGGCGCTCGAAGACGAAGGCAAGGAAAACCTCAAGACCGAAGCCGAATTCGAGCAGCCCGGATTTGCGGAGGATCCCAATCTGTAATGAAATGCGAAATCTGCAACCGGCGTGAAGCCGAAACCACGCTCAAGGGCGAAACCGAGGACGACGAGAAGTACGTGTGCCGCGAGTGCGCCAGCGCCTACGGCGGCGCGGACGGCGCCGATGGCGAGGCGGGTGAGGAGGGGGAAGAACCCGGGTTCGTCAAAGAGCATATTAGCGGCGTCATCGACGCGTTCGACGGCCTCATCTCCGAGATCAAGCGCACCATGGGCGGCGCGGCCGAGGAACCCCGGCGCGATATGGTCGAGTTTCCGCTCGGCCGTCTGGCGCCCGAATTCCGGCTACTGCGCGGTCTCCATCTGGAGGGAACGTCGCTGTTGAACGAGCTCGAGCCGGTGAGGCGCGCGCTCCATGCGGTGGATATGGATCTCGAATGCATCCAGCGCGCCGACAACGGCATGGAGTCCGGGCATACCTACCGCATCCTCTATGCCGGTTCCGAGGCCGCCGCCCGCAAGGTGGTGCAGGCGGTTTTGGATTACGAAAGCGTCGCCCGCGCGCGGCTTTGCGACGACCGGTGGCTCGTCCTGTGCGATACGGTCGCGCGCTCGCTGGCGATATTGCGCAGCGCCCGGCTCCTGTCGGCCGCGGAATATCTGGATCTGCTCTCGCCGCTCAAGCTGGCAGCGTGCGAAGGTTTGCTCGGCGGGATCAAGGCCGGCGAAATCGACGCCTTGGCGCAAAGCCTGGAGTTCGGCTACCCCCATGACGCCGACGATCTCGCGCTCGATGCGATCGACGCCGAGCGCGCGGCCGGCGCCAACGCCCGCTTTGCGCGCGTGACCTTCAAGGAGAATTCGGGAGGCCGCCGATGAGCAATATCAAACTTACCAAGCACGCGATGGACGCGGTGAACGGCGCCTACAGCTGCGCCAGGCAGATGGGGCACGACGCCGTAGGGTGCGAACACATACTCCTGTCGATGCTCGCCATCCCCGACGCGCAGGCGTGCAAGCGGCTGCAGGCGCTGGGGCTGACGCTCGAAGATTTGGCCGAGGCCATGCGTTCGGCGATGACGGCGTATTCCCCGGGCGTGCAGCAGCGCGGCGACCTGCCGCTCACCGGGCGCACCCGCAAGGTGCTGGAAATCGCGCAAATGGAGGCCGGCGGCAACAAGGACGGCGGCAAGGCCGTGGGCACTTGCGAGCTGGTGCTGGCGATGATGCGCGAAGGCGAGAACCTGGCCGCGCAGATGCTGTTCAACGCGGGGCTCAGCGCGGAAAAGTTCATGGCGGCCGACGCCATGGGCGCGAAGGCGGAGGGCGAAGAGGCCCCGGCCGCCAAAGGGGCGGAAGACAAGCCCGCCCGCCAGGAGGGAGCCAACCGCAAGGAGGTCAAGACCCCCTCCATCAACGCGTTCGGGCGCGATCTTACGCAACTGGCCAAGGAGGGCCGGCTCGACCCCATCGTCGGGCGCGAGCAGGAATTGAAGCGGGTGATCCAGATCCTTTCGCGGCGCAC
>JAFXST010000077.1 GCA_017525475.1 Kiritimatiellia bacterium
ACCGCAAAGTGGAAAGCGGCCGAAGACATCGACTACTCGCTCTACGGCACGCCGCTCGAGTCCACCACCTACAAGTTCGCCAAGTGCCTGCAGGCGCGTTTCGGGACGGTGAAGGGCGTGACGGACAAGAACTACATCACCAATTCCTACCACATCCACGTGACCGAGCCCATCGACGCCTTCAAGAAGCTGGAGATCGAAAGCCGCTTCCAGAAGCTCTCGCCCGGCGGCGCCATCAGCTACGTGGAAGTGCCGAACATGCAGAACAACATTCCGGCGGTGCTGGCGCTCATGCAGTTCATCTACGAGAACATCATGTACGCCGAGCTCAACACCAAGAGCGACTACTGCCAGGAATGCGGTTTCGACGGCGAGATCGAAATCGTCAAGGACGAGAGCGGCAAGCTCGTGTGGCGCTGCCCCAAGGGCGGCAACACCGACGAGTCCAAGCTCAACGTGGCGCGGCGCACCTGCGGCTATATCGGCAGCCAGTTCTGGAACCAGGGCCGCACGCAGGAAATCAAAGAGCGCGTACTGCACGTTTCGTGAAGTACGCCTCGATACGCACCTGCGATATCGCCAACGGAGACGGAGTGCGCGTGTCGCTCTTCGTCTCCGGTTGTACACACCATTGCCCCGGCTGCTTCAACCAGGAGGCGCAGAGCTTCGATTACGGCGCGCCGTTCACGCCGGCCGTGGAGGACGAAATCCTCGACGCCTGCGACAAGCCGTTCATCGCGGGGCTTACGGTATTGGGGGGCGAGCCGATGGAGCCCGTGAACCAGCGCGGGCTCTTGACGCTCTTGAGGCGTTTCCGCGCGCGCTTCGGCGAAGCGAAGACGATCTGGATCTACACCGGGTGCGTGCTCGAGGATTTGCGGCGCGAGGGCAGCCGCTGGCGCACCGAAGTAACCGACGAGATCCTCTCCATCATCAACGTATTGGTGGACGGGCCGTTCGTGATGGCGCTCAGGGACCCTTCGCTCAGGTTCCGCGGCTCCTCCAACCAGCGGATTCTGGAATTCAAGTGAAAATCGTCAAGATAACTCCGCACGGCTTTTGCGCCGGGGTTATCGGCGCCCTGAAAACGGCGTTGAGCCTGGAAGGGCGGGTCTATTGCCTCCACGAACTCGTGCACAACGAACTGGTGGTGGCCGACCTCAAGAAGCGCGGCTTCAGGTTCGTGGAGAACGTTGACGAAGTGCCCGAGGGCGAGACGGTGCTCTTTTCGGCCCACGGGGTGGCGCCGCAAGTGCGCGAGCGCGCTTTGGCGCGCAAACTCAAGGTGGTGGACGCCACCTGCCCCTTCGTGCGCAAGGTGCACGAAGACGCGAGGCGCTATGCCCAGGCGGGCAAGTTCGTCTACGTCATCGGCAAGCCCGATCACGTGGAGGTAAAGGGGATTCTGGGCGAGATAAACAACCCCCAGTCGCCGCTCCCCAAAGCGATCGCGGTCGTTTCGCAGACCACCATGAATTCCGATCGGGTGGCCGAGATTGTGGCGGAACTCAAAAAGACGCACGAGGTGGAAACGGCCGCGCAGGTCTGCAACGCCACCAAGCTCCGCCAGGATGCGGTAAGGAATTTCGAGGGCGACGCCCTTTTGGTGCTGGGGTCGGCCAACAGTTCGAACACGCGCGAACTGGGGGAGGTGGCCAAGTGCGCCAAAGTTTTCCGGGCCGGCACCATCGAAGAGGTAAAGGCGCTCGATTTGACCGGCGTCGAAGTGTTGGGGGTGACCTCGGGCGCATCCACGCCCGAAAATTTCTACGAGGAGGCAATCAATGTTCTTGCTGATCGCTAGTTTGCTGTTTGCGGATATCCAGATCATCAACGGCGTCGCCTACGAATGCAAAGACGGCATGTGCGTGCCGGTCGAGGAGACGCAAGCCGATTTTGCGCTTGGCTACGGGCGTACGCCGCTGGATTTGTCCGGCGGCGAAGAGGAGAGCGAGGCGGTGGAGGTGCCGCGCCTCAAGATGGGTTATATGGACAAGGCCGAGTTCCTCGCGTTCCTGAACGGCGAAGAGGCCGAGGACAATCCGCTCGCAGGCCGGTCGATCTGGGTGGTGCTGGCGCTCGCGATCGTGGGCGGGCTCCTCATGAACCTTACGCCGTGCGTGCTGCCGATGATTCCCATCAACCTCATGATCATCGGCAAGTCCGCGAAGAACGGGGCGATGTACGGCCTGGGAATTACCCTCGCCTACGGGGTTTTGGGCCTGCTCGCGGCGTTGGGCGGCGTGGCGTTCGGCGCCATCCAGTCGTCGCCGTGGTTCAATTTGGCGGTGGCGGCGGTATTCGTGGCCTTGGCGCTCTCGATGTTCGGGGTGTTTTTCATCGATTTGTCCAAGTATCGCGTCAAGTCGTCGAGCGCGCTTATGATGGGCGTGTTGGCGGCGGTGCTCGCGGGGGCGTGCGTGGCGCCGATCTTGATTTCGGTATTGCTGCTCACGGCCGACTGGGTGGCGGGCGGCAATTATCTCGCGCTGGCGTTGCCGTTCGTGCTGGGGTTGGGGATGGCGTTGCCGTGGCCGCTGTTGGGGGCGGGCTTGCAGGTGCTGCCCAAGCCGGGAGCGTGGATGGGCAAGGTCAACAAGTGCTTTGGCGTGGCGGTGCTGGCGTTCGCGGCGTGGTACGGCTACCTGGCCTACCTCGGCTTTAGGGGCGTTGGCGACTACGAGGGCATGACGGTGGACGATTTCGTTCTCCCCGAGGAGCGGCCGGTGCTCGTGGATTGCTGGGCCACTTGGTGCAAGAACTGCACGGCCATGGAACATACGACGCTCGCCGACCCCGAAGTGCGTCAGGCTTTGGAAGGGTATACGGTAATCCGCCTCCAAGCCGAGGATCTCGGCAAACTCAAAGCCATCCCGGGCTTCGAGGAGGTAAAGGGCCTGCCCGCCTTCGCGATTTTCGACTGATCGGGCGCGGGATCAAAGCGACGCTTTACCCGGGCGTTGCTGACAGAAAGAAAGAATTTGTCAAAAACCCTATTGACAAATGTCGACCGGGTATGATACAATATTAGGCAACTTTGACAAAAACAAGGATACTGTCAACATGAAAAAGAGCTTGCTCGCAGTCGTAACGGTACTGGCCGCCACCGCAGGATTTGGCGCTGGATTCGGGCTTTACGAAGCTTCCTCGCGCGGTAACGCGATGGGCGGAGCGCTGGTGGGCAAGCCGGGCGACGCCACCGCCAACTACTACAACCCCGCCGCTTTGACAGATATGACCAATATGTCAGTCTACGCCGGGTTTACGTATATCAATCCGTTCTGCGACTCCAAGGTGGACCGGCAGAGCCAGCCCAAGATGAACGCCGGCTGGTTCTTTGCGCCGACTTTCTATCTCTCGGCGCCCATTACCGATGATCTTTCGGTTGGCTGGGGCAACTATGCGGAATATGGCCTGGGCACCAAGTACAAGCGCGACTGGGCGCTTGCGTACGACACTACCGAGACGACGATCGAGCAGTATACGCTCAATCCCAATATCGCCTACAAGCTTACCGATTGGTGGTCGATTTCGGCCGGTTTGCGCGTAAGCTACATCACCTTCGAAAACCGCGGCAGCCCGCTGGCCGGGCTCCCGATCCCCGGGACCGGTTTGCGTAGCCATCTTAAAGGCACCGACTGGGGTATGGGCTATATGCTGGGCACCAAGTTCAAAATCACCGAACGTCTGCACGCCGGCGTGGTGTACCGCTCGCGCATCGACCATACCATCAAGGGCGATTTCGACATGTACGGTACGACTATGGGCATTCCGACCGATGTGAGGGGGCCGGCTTCGGCCAAGCTGGCGCTGCCTGCCTCGGTGACCACCGGTATCAACTGGGATATTACCGACGACTGGCGCGTGGGCGCGACTATCATCTGGACGGAATGGCGTTCGATCGACACCATCAATTTCTGCCTTCCCAGTACCTACAGCTACCCCGAGAAGCTCAAATTCGACAATGCTTTCCGTTACGGTATGGGTACCGAGTACGACTTTACCGATTGGCTGCAGGGCCGCCTCGGCTACGTTTACGACCTTGATCCCAGCCACGAGAAGCACGGCACCACCATGCTCCCCGCGGGTGACCGCCACATTGCGGCTTCGGGCCTCGGCTTCAAGCTCTCGGACAATCTGCGCCTCGACGTGGGACTTAGCTTCATCTTCATGGAGCGTTCCTCGCGCGATATTCACGACCGCAACGCCGCCAAGATGGGCATCGCCCGCAAGAGCAACCACTGGGAATGCCGCAACTCGTTCTCGTATCTCGTCTCGGCGGGGGTGACGTACAACTTCTGATGGCGCGGAAGATCGACCATAAGACGCGCAGAAGCGAAATCGTGGCGGCGAGCATTAAATTGTTCGCCGTCCATGGTTATAGCGGGGTGAGCCTAGGGATGATCGCCGATGCGTGCAAGATCTCGCGCCCGCTCCTCTACACCTACTTCAAGGACAAGCGCGACATCTTCAACGATGCCATCGCCGGGGTGACCCGCCGCGTGGCCGCCAAGTACCACGAGGTGATCCACACCCACCACAGCGCCGACGCCAAACTGCGGCAGATTTGCATAACCGCATTTGCCATGCTGTTCGACAACCGCGACTTCGTGTGTGTCATCAGCGACTTCTTGGCGGAACTGCGGCGCCAGGGGAACCCCGTGCCGCAGTCGCACATCACGCGGCACACTTTCGGCTTGAGACGCATAATCCATTCGCTGATCATCGAGGCCATGGGCAACGGCGAATACCGCGCCAGCATCGACCCCGACCGCATCACCACCGTGCTTTATTCCCAGTTCGAGGCAGCGGCCCTGCGCATAGTGGTCACCGGCAACGCGGAACTGTCGGAATCCATCGATCAGCTCGATGGGATACTGTTTTCGCTCCGGGCTTGAATTTTGCGCGGTTGGGGCTTGAATTTTGCGCGGATTTTTGGTATAATATACCCAAATGTCTCATCAGATACTTTCCCTGGCTCAGGCGGCGGAACATGTCCATGTTCTACCGAACGGGCTCAAGCATGCGGCGCAGCGCGGCGAAATACCCGCGGTCGAGCGCGGCGGGGATTGGTATTTCGATCACGTCGATCTCGACGAATGGGCGCAGCGCAATCTGCTGGCGGCTGGGCACAAGGAGCAGCTCAGGCAGCTAAAGTCGATGCGGCAGAAGGAATGCCGTGAGCATCGCGGCGCCTGGCGCATGAAGCCGATGTTCAGGTTGACGGGGGTAAATCTGTCGCTCCCGGGCAAAACCAAGGCGGGGATCGTGCGCGACATGGCCGACCTCGCCAACGCCACCGGGCTCGTGTACGACCAGGAAGGGCTCTTCCGCGAACTGATGGAGCGCGAGGAGATCGCGGCCACTGCCGTAGGCGAGGGGGCGGCGTTCCTGCACCCGCGCTACCACGACCCCTATATTTTCGCCGAATCGTTCATTGCCTACGGGCGCGCTTTGCGGCCGGTTTTCTTCGGGTCGCTGAACGGCGAGCCCACGCGGCACTTCTTCCTCATCGCCGCCACCGACCACGAGATGCACCTGTCGATGCTGGCGCGGCTTTCGGTGATGGCCCACGCCACGGAATTCCTGCAAATCTTGGACAACGTGATGACGGTGGACGACGCCCTGGGGGTGATCGGCGCCGCCGAGGAAGGGCTGCTCAGGCTGTGAAGAAGGCGTACTTTTTCGATCTGGACGGCACTTTGGCCGATACCGACCGCGACATCCGCGAGGCGTGGAAGGCGGCGATGGCGGATCTAGGGTTGGAGTGCGCCGACTTCGACGAGCGGTTCGTGGCCGGCCCGCCCATCGACGTGATGCTCCAGCAGCTGTTCCCGGGCGAGTACACGCCGGAACTCGCTTCGAGGATGCGCGAGGCGTTCGGCCGCCACTACGACCACGACGGTTTTCCCAACACGCGCGAATACCCCGGAGTCCTCGCCAAGGTGCGCGAGCTCAAGTTGCGGGGCGCGCGGGTGTTCATCGCTACCAACAAGCGCCACGCCGGGGCCAGCATCATGGCCCGGAAGTTCGGCTGGGACGAGGTGTTCGAAAAGCTCTACACCGGCGACATGTACAGGGTCAAGAAGCCGGAGCTTTTGTCGATCATCCTCAAGGAGCAGCGGCTTGATCCCGCCGACTGCGCCATGGTGGGAGACACTGCCAACGATTTTGCCGCCGCCAAGGCTAACGGGCTCGAAGCGGTGGGCGTGACCTGGGGGTATGGCACCCCCGAGGAGCTACAAACCGCAACCCGAACCATCGAAAGGCCTGAAGAAATATGAAAAAACTCATATCCGCCGTTGCCGCCGCCGTCGCCATGACGGGTTTTGCCACTGCCCAAGGCGAGCAGGCCGACCTTGCCCGGCGCCAGGCGCGCAGCGTGCACCTTTGCTATGCCACCACCAACGATTTCACCGCTGCGCAGGCCTCGGTGACGGTTACCGAAAGCCGCAAGTATACCTATTTTTCGATTCTCGGCTGGCAGCACGGGTATTGCGGCATCCAGGATTGGGGAGACCAGCGGGTGTTCATCTTTTCGGTGTGGGATCCCACCGACCCCACCGACCATGCCGCCAGGCCCGAGGACGTGGTCGAGGAGCAGCGCGCGCGCATCCTCTATCACCACCCGCTCGTCAAGGCCTCCCGTTTCGGCGGCGAGGGCAGCGGCGCCAAGACGCTGACGGGGCTGTCGTGGAAAGAGGGTGAGGCGGTTGCGGCCAAGGTCGAAACCGCACCCGACGGCGACGACCGCATCGCCTTTACGTGCTTCGTCAAGGCGGGCGACGACGGCGATTGGACCAAGATCGCCACCATTTCGACGATCCGCGATCCCAAAGTCAAGAATGGGCTTGGTCACATCGCCTCGTTCGTGGAGGACTTCAGGCGCGACTACCAGTCGGCCAAGGAATCGCGCAGGGCTGAGTTTAGCGATGTGCAGGTGCGGTTGCCGGACAGCGGCGAGTGGGTGAAGGTGGACAAGGCCATGTTCTCGGCCGATTCCAACCCCGCAACCAACATCGACGCCGGGCTGGTGGCGCCGGGACGCTGGTTTTTGAAGACGGGCGGCGACACGCCCCACAATCACGAAAAGCTTTGGCACTGGATGGGCTGAGGCGGACACAAGGACAGTTTGGCAAGATGAAGCAGATAGGCGTAGGCATTCTGGGATTCGGTACGGTGGGCGCCGGCGTGGCCGACGGGCTCTTGCGTAACCGCGAGACGTTCGCCAAGCGGCTGGGCGTGGACGTGGTGCTGCGCAAAGTGGCCGATCTGGATATCGAGCGCGACCGCGGCGTGGCGGTGCCCCGGGAGATCCTGACCACCGACGCCATGGCGGCCATCGACGATCCCGAAGTGCAGATCGTGGTGGAGCTGATCGGCGGCACCGGAATCGCCAAGAAACTGATCTTGGCGGCCATCGAACGCGGCAAGAACGTGGTTACCGCCAACAAGAAGCTGTTGTCGGAGTCGGGGCGCGAAATCTTCGAGGCGGCCGCCAAGGCGGGCGTGGATATCTACTTCGGCGCGGCGGTGGGCGGCGGTATCCCGATCATCCGGAGCTTGCGCGAGGGTCTCGCGGGCAACGAGATCGAGTCGATGAAGGGCATTTTGAACGGCACCTGCAACTATATCCTGACGCGCATGATCAAGGAAGGCGCGGCGTTCGCCGACGTGCTCAAGGATGCGCAGAAGCTCGGTTTCGCCGAGGCCGACCCCACGCTCGACATCGACGGCTGGGATACGGCGCACAAGGCGAGCATTCTGGCGAGTTTGGCATATTCGATCCCGGTCGATCCCCATGCGATCGAGGTCAAGGGCATCCGCAACCTGTCGAGCGTGGACGTGGTCTATGCCGACAAGCTCGGCTATTCGGTGAAGCTCCTAGCGCAGATCGACCGCGTGGGCTCGCAGGTGGCGGTGGGCGTGCATCCGACCTTGATCCCCAAAGGCCACATGCTAGCGGCGGTGAACGGCGTATTCAACGCGGTGATGGTGCATGGCGACCTCTCGGGCGATCTCCTGTTCTACGGCCGGGGCGCCGGGCGCGCCCCCACGGCCTCGACGGTGGTGGGCGACATCGGCGACATCGCGCGCAATCTGACGGGCGGCGGCGCCCGGTACAAGAGCGCCATCCGCTACGACAACGAGCAGACGCTTTCGGTGATGCCGGTCGGCGAGGTGCGGAGCGAATTCTACGTGCGCTGCATGGTACAGGATCGCTGCGGCGCGTTCGGGCGGATCGGCGTGATGTTCGGCCAGCACGACGTTTCGATCAAGATGGCCACGTCCCACGAGTTCCTCAAGGGCTACGAGGAGGAAGGCGTGATTCCGGTGGTCATACGCACCCACATGGCCAAGACCGGCGACGTGGAGGCGGCGGTCAGCGACATCGAGCAGCTCGATATCGTCAAGGGCCGGCCGGTGGTGATGCGAATGGTAAAGGAGCAGGGCTAAGATGAAAGTCTGCAAATTTGGCGGGAGCAGCCTGGCGAACGCCGCTCAGGTCAACAAGGTTATCGAAATCGTCCTGGCCGATCCTTCGCGGCGGCTGGTGGTGGTGTCGGCGCCGGGCAAGCGCCATCAGGGCGACACCAAGGTTACGGATCTCTTGATCGAACTCGCCAAAACGGCGATGAAGGGCGAGAACACCGACCGCCAGTTCGGCGCGGTGGTGGAGCGTTACGCCGAAATCGCCCAGCAGCTCCGGCTGGGCGACGAAATCATCCGCCAGATCGAAATGGATCTGATGGACCGGCTCGCCCAGGTGGGCAAGCTTACCGGACCCGAGTTCCTGGATCTCCTCAAGGCGGCCGGCGAAGACAATTGCGCGCGGCTGGTGGCGGTGGCGTTTTCGGCGCGCGGCAAGAAGTGCCGCTACGCGGGCCCCAAGGAGACCGGCATGGTCTTGACCGGCGAGCATGGCGATGCGCAGCTCGACCCCGCGAGCTACGATACTTTGAGCCGGGCGTTTTCCAACTTCGAGGGGATCGTGGTCTACCCCGGGTTCTTCGGCTACACCCGCGAGGGCAAGGTAGCCACGTTCCCGCGCGGCGGCAGCGACATCACCGGCTCGATCCTCGCGGCGGCGGTGTGCGCCGACGTGTACGAGAACTTCACCGACGTGGACAGCGTCTTCCCGTGCGATCCGCGCGTGGTGCCCGAAGTGGCCGAGGGCGAGGGCATACCCACCATGACCTACCGCGAAATGCGCGAGCTCGCCTACGCGGGCTTCGGCGTGTTCAACGACGATGCGGTGATCCCCGCCGTCAAGGCGCGCATCCCGATCAACATCCGCAACACCAACCATCCGGGCGAGCCGGGCACCATGATCCAGCAGTCGCGACGGGTGGTGCCGGGCACGGTGGTGGGCATCGCGGCCATGGACCACTGCTGCAACCTGGTGGTCGAAAAATACCTGATGAACCGCGAGATCGGCTTCGGGCGCCGGCTCTTGACGACGCTCGAGAACGAAGGCGTTAGCTACGAGCACATGCCCTCGGGCGTGGACAGCCAGTGCATCATCGTCAAGGACATGTATCTCCCGCGCGAAAAGGAATCGCGGGTCCTCGCGGCCATCCGGCGCGAGCTCAAGCCCGACTACATGAGCGTGGAACGCGATCTCACGATGGTGATGGTGGTGGGCGAGGGTATGTGCTACACGCCCGGCATGCTGGCCAAGGCGTGCGCGGCGCTGGCCCAAGAAGGCATCAACATTTCGATGGTCAACCAGGCCTCCAACGAGGTGAGTTTCATGATCGCCATCCGCAGCGCCGACAGCGACAAGGCGCTGAGGGCGCTTTACCGGACGTTCTTCAAGTAAACCGATGGTTGCTGCGTTCGAGGACGGCAAGCTCAAGTTCCTGGCGGGCGAGGAAAAATCGCGCGAGGCGGTGCTGGCGTTGCCGCTTTCGCGGCTCTTGCTGAAGATGGTGAAGGTCCGCGAGGGCGAAGATCCGGTGGCCGCGGCCGCCCCGGTGCTGGCGGCGATGAGCCCCTATCCGGACGAACCGTTGACCGTGAGCTGCGAGGAAGTGCAGCCGCAGGTGTATATCGCCGCCGCGCTCCCCGAGAGCGCCACCGAAGATATCGCCGCCGCTTTGGACGCGGCGAAAGTCGAGATCACCGCCATCGACGCCCTGGTGTTCGGCGAGATCCGCGCGCTGTGGGACGAGTTGGGCGCCGAGGGGCGCAAGCTGGTGCTGCTGCGGGGCGTGGAGGGGGTGTCGCTTTTGGTGCTGGACGGCGGCGTGCCCGTGGCGATACGCGCTCTCGACGGCAACAGCGACCTCAAGCGCGAGGTGTTCTTGAGTTTGCTGGAGGCGGAGGATTTCGGCGGGGTCAAGCCGCTCTCCGAAATCGTGGTGCGCGGCGAAGTGGACGTTTCGGCGCTCGAGCGCCTGGCGCCGGTGCGCAGGCTCGCGGCCCGGGGCGACATTCTGGACGGCGCGCTTAAGGGCATCCGCGACCGTGCCGCCGAAGCGGGCACGCTCAACGTCTTGCCGGAGTCGTGGCGGCAGATGCTCGAAGACAGCCGCTTCAAGCGCAAACTCTGCCGCGGGTTGGCCGTGGCGGGGGCCGTGTGGGCGCTGGCGATGGCGACGCTGTTGGGGGTGCCGGCCGCTTACGGGTGGATGACCGATTACCAGAAGGGTCTTTCCAAGGCGCACCAGCGCGAGTACCGGCAGGTAGTCCAGATGCGCGACAAGGTAAAACTGGTGCGCAAGTATTCCGACCACGCGCGCGGAGCGCTGGAGATCATGAAGGCCGTGAGCGACCGCCTGCCGCAGGGCATCGAGCTCAACAGCTGGAATTTCAAGCGCGAAGAAGGGGTCAGGGTTTCCGGCGAAGGCACCGGCAACGAAGCCATCTACCGCTTCAAGGACAATATGGCGGAAATGGCCGAGGAAGACGGGCAGGAGCCGATCTTCCCCACGGTCAGCCTCAAGGGCCCGTCGGCCGTCAAGGGCGGCAAGTACAAGTTCGACCTCGACTGCACCTACGAGACGGAGGACGAGTGATGGCCGGGATGAAACTCAAGGAACAGGCCGTGGCGGCGGTGTTGGGCATGGTGGCGCTGTACGCGCTGGCGGCGGGGTTGTGGTTCATGCATTCCGAAGCCGCCTGGAAGAAGTCGCGCCGGCAGTACGACAAGGCGGTGGAGACTTACGACCGGGAGTGCCGGCTGATCGCCGAAAAGCGCAAGTGGACCGACGCCTACGACGCCGAAAAGGCCGCCATGCCCACGTTCGAGGCGGGCAAGGCCACCGACACCACCTGGCTCAAGAAGATGGACGAACTCGCCGAGAAGCACCATATCGCCATCAGCCAGCGCCAGAGCGGCAAAGAGGTGGAGTCGGGGGACGTGCTGGAGCTGCCCATCGACGTGAAGACCTGGGAGGGGAGTTTGGAGAGTCTCGTCAAGTTCATGCACGAACTCGAGAACACCAACGAAGGGATGTTCGACATCCGGAGCCTCAGTTTCAAGCCCAGCAGCAAAAAGGGCTATCTAAAGGGCTCGTTCACTTTGACTTGCGCATATATGAGGGAGGATTGACATGATCAAGCACATGGTTGCGGCAATGGCGGCGGCGGTCGCTTTGGCGCTGTCGGCGCAGGAGGCCGAGAAGGCCGCGCCGCCGCTCAACTGGGATGCGGCGCCGGTGGATATCGTCTTGCAGGCCTACGCCGAGAGCATCGACAAGATCGTCCTCAAGGATCCGGGCGTGCCCAACGCCACCATCAGCCTCAAGGCGCGCGACGGCCAGCAGCTGACGCTGGAGGAATATCTCGAGGCCATCGAAGTGGTGCTGGAGATGAACGGCGTGCACATCGAGCCCTACGGCGAAAAGTTCATCCGCGCCATCCCGCGCAACAAGGCGCGCAAGGAAGGCATCCCCCTCATCCTCGACCCCGATACGGAACTCAGGGATTCGGGCAAGGTGGTGTCGATGATGATCCCCTTCAAGAACATCGCGGTGGCCGAAGCGCAGAAACTGCTGGAAGGGCTCAAGAGCGACACCGGCATCCTCCTCGTGTTCGAGCGCACCAACGCGATTTTGGTGACCGACACCGAGCAGAACATCAACCGCATGATCGAAATCGCCAAGACGGTGGACGTGGCGAGCCCCGTGCTCGAGAACGTGTTCGTGCGGCAGATCAAGTACGCGAGCGTTTCGGATGTCAAGACCATCCTCGAGAACATCGTCAAGGAGAGCCAGGCGGCGCAGGAGAAGGAGAACGGCAAGGGCGCCGCCACCCCCGCCGCCCAGAACGCCGACCGGTCGGCCGACCGTCGGCTCCTCGGGCGCCGTCCCGCCGCCAACAACGCCCCCGAGGCGCAGCCGGCCGCCAACGTCAACGAAAGCGTGGTGATGAGCGTGAGCGACGCCGACCGCGGGATGATCCGCGGCAAGGTGATAATGATGAGCGACGAGCGGAGCAACAAGCTCATCGTGATCACGCAGAAGGCCAACATGGATTTCTTCGACAAGATCATCGAACAGATGGACGTGGAGACGACGCCCGACGTCAAGGTGGAGGTGATCCGCCTCAAGTACGCCGACGCCGAAGAGGTGAGCGACATGATCAACGACCTCATCGGCAACGCGAGCGGCAACAAGAACTCGTCGAAGAACAACACCAACCAGAACGCGCAGAAAGGTACCAGCGCCAACGTGACGAGCGGCACCACGCGCCCGGCCAATACGCGCACGGCCGGCGCGGCGGGCGAGTCGAAGGCCGGCGAGCTCAGCAAGGACAACGTGGTGGTGCTGGCCGACAAGCGCATCAACGGCCTGGTGATCATGGCGCGTACGCAGGATATCCCCGTACTCCACCAGATAATCGAGTCGATGGACGTCAAATTGAGCCAGGTGCTGATCGAGACGGTAATCATCGAAGTGGGTCTCAGCGACACCATCAAGACCGGCATCGACTGGGTATATCAGATCGAGAACCAGCGCCAGTCGCTGATGGGCGGCGGCGGTTCGTCCGATGCGGTATCCGGCACGCTCGGCGCTATTGCGAACGACGGCGCTTCGGCGGCCGGCGTCGGCGCGGTTCCGTCCGGGCTCCACTACATGGGGCTTTCCAAGAAGCTGAATTTCGGAGCGGTGGTTTCTGCCGCCAAGACTGATTCGCGCACCAAGTATCTCGCCAGCCCCATCATCATGACGGTTGACAACAAAGAGGCAACGATCGAGGCCACGCAGATGCGCTACATGCTCACCGGCTTCACTTCGTCGGGCACGAGCTATTCGACGATCGCGGTGCCCAACTACGAACAGAAGCAGATCGGCATCACCATCAAGACTACGCCCAAGATCAATCCCAACGGCACCGTGATGCTTACGGTCGAGGAGGAGTACTCGCAACTGGGCAATTCGCAGACCATTCAGACGGCCGGTGGCATGAGTGGCACCTCTGGTGACTCCAAGGGCCTGATCAATGTCAACGTTGATACCACGGTCACCCGCAAGATGTCGGCCGACATCAGTCTCGAGGACGGCCAGTCGGTTGTAATCGGCGGGCTTACCGAAACCACGATCGAGAAGAAAGAGAACGGCATTCCTCTGTTGAAGGACATCCCGTGGGTCGGGCGCTATCTGTTCGGTTCTACCGAGGACGAGGAACACCGCAAGGAACTTCTGGTGTTCATGACCCCCTATGTGCTCAAGGACGGCGACGAGGCCGAAGCCGAGGCGGCTAGGCGCAAGAGTTCGCTCGGCGATGCACGGCCATGGGAAGATCACGGCTGGAGCAAGTCGAAGCTAGCCGATCCCGTGGGCAACAAGGAGCAGTTGCGTCGCCAGCAGGACGAATGGGAGCGCGAGGACGAGGAACATGCCAACGAACTGGCGCTGGAAAAGGCGCGGATGGACCGGGTCGTGGAACTCGAAAAGAAAGCGCTCGACGAGCAGAAGATGACGATCGACGAAGCCCAAGAGCGCATCGACAAGCTGAACAAGCTCGAAGAGGAGAAGGCGGCGTTGCGCGGCGAGGCCGATCTGGTCGAGCGCGAAAGCAACGATCTCCTCAAGCTTCTCCAGGAAGAGGCGGCGGCGGAATGAAAGCGTGGCTTGCGGTAGTACTTGCGGCCTTGGCGGTGGTTGCCGCTTCCTATGCCGTCATTTGCCGCTATCGCGACCGGGCGGCCATCGCCCGCGACGAAGCGGCCAAAGCGGCCAGCCAGGAGGAGACGCAACTCGCCAGGACGCGCGAAGCCAAGGAACTCTCGGCGGCGGCGCGTGCCAAGGAAAGCGCGGCGCAAGCCGAGCGCGAGGCCAAGGAGGCCGAACGCAAGGCCAAGGAAGCCGCCCGCGACCAGGCGCGTATCGACAACGAGACGCAGAAGCTCAAGACCCGCGAGGCCGAAGCCCTGGCGAGCGAAGCGGCGGCCACGGCCAAAGCCCGCCAGAACGAGCGGCAGGCAAAAGAAACCGAACTCAAGGCGCGCCAGGCCGAGCAGGCTGCGGCCGAGGCGCAGGCCAAGATGCGCGAGGCCGAGGCGCTGCGCGCCGATGCCGCCGCCCGCAAGTCCGAGGCCGACGCCTTCCGCACGCGTACCTCGCTCGCCGAAGCGGAGGCGCTGCGGGAAGAATACGCCAGCCTGCTCGCGGAACTCGACGATTACCGCCGCGAGTTGGACGAGCGCGAGGAGGCGCTGCGCGTGGACAAGACGGCCGACGATTTGCTGACCTTGGGCGACGACGGTATCGATCCCGGCGCGGATACGACGCTTCCCGAAAACGACCGGCGGCTTACCAAGGGCGAGCGGGAGCTGGCGCGGATCGCACGGCTCCGGCGGGAAGCGGCGGAACAGTCGGCCGCCGCCACGCGCGAGACCATCACGGCCAAACTGACGGCGCTGATGGAGGCGGCCGTCAGGGAAGATCGCGTAACCGACGCCAAGTTCTACTACAACACCATCAAGAGTTTCTATCCCGACTGGGAATACAACAAGGCTGAAGGGGCAAAGGAATGAGTCTGGCAGTGGGCATCGTGGGCCTTCCCAACGTGGGCAAGTCCACGCTTTTCAACGCGCTTACCAAAAAACAGCAGGCGGCGGCCGAGAATTATCCGTTCTGCACCATCGAACCCAATACGGCGGTGGTGGAGGTGGAGGATCGGCGGCTCGCCGAACTCGCCAAAATCGTCAACCCCGCGCAAATCGTCAAGGCCACGGTCGATTTCACCGATATCGCCGGGCTCGTCAAGGGCGCGTCGAAGGGCGAGGGTTTGGGCAACAAGTTCCTCGCCAATATCCGCGAATGCGACGCCATCCTCCATGTGGTCAGATGCTTCGAGAACGACGATATCATCCATGTGCAGGAGGGCGGCAACAAATCGGCGCCGATCGATCCCGTGGGCGATGCGGAGGTGATCGAGACGGAACTTATCCTCGCCGACATGGAACAGCTTCAGCGCCGCTACGACAAGGTCAAGAAGGAGGCGCAGGCCAAACCGCCTTTGCGCCCCGAGGCGGAAGCGTGCGCGGCGCTCTTGAAGCACCTGGAGGAAGGCCGGCCGGTGCGCGCCTTCCCGCGCCAGGAGGGCGATGCGATCTTGCCGGTCCTCAGGGAACTCCATTTCCTCACCGACAAGCCGGTCATCTTCTGCGCCAACGTGGCCGACGACAACGTGACCGGCGAGGGCAATCCCCACGTGGCGGCGCTACGCGACTACGCAGCCAAGGGCGGGAGCGAGTTGGTGGTCGTGTGCGCGCAGATGGAGGCGGATCTCGCGGGCCTGAGCGATGCCGAGGCCAAGGAGTTCCTCGAAAGCTACGGGCTCGAGGAATCGTCGCTCGATCGCACCATCAAGCTCGCCTACCATACTTTGGGTCTGGCCAGCTATTTCACCGCCGGCCCCAAGGAAGTGCGGGCGTGGACTTTCCGGCGCGGCTGGAAGGCGCCCAAGTGCGCGGGGGTGATCCATACCGATTTCGAAAAGGGCTTCATCCGGGCCGAAGTCGTGGCTTTTGACGACTACGTCAAAAACGGCGGCGTGGCCGGCGCGCGCAGCGCCGGGGCGTTGAGGCCCGAGGGCAAGGAATACGAAATGAAAGACGGGGACGTAGTGGAGTTCCTGTTCAATTGACGCCGGGAGCAGCAAAGTGAAAAAAGCCATAGTCAACGGCCGCGAAATACCGCAGGAGGCGGTGCAGTTCGAACTGGATCGCCTCGTCCGCTTCTACATGAACCACGGCATGACCGTGGAGGAAGTAAAGACCAACCTCGCCAAGTTGCAGGACAAGGCGCTGGAGCAGGCTATCGGCGCCCGGCTCTTGCTGGACCGGGCGATGCAAATCGACTTGCCGGTTACGGCCAAGGATATCGACGCCGAGGTCGAAAAGGTGGTGGCCCAAGTTGGCGGGCGCGACAATTACGAAAAGGCGCTGGCCGCCCAAGGCATAACCGACGCCGCCTTCCGCAAGGAACTGGAGAAGGGCGCCAAGGTCAACATGCTCGTCAACCAGGCGTGCGCCCACGTGGCCGAGCCTACCGAAGAGGAAGTGACCGCCTTCTACACGGCCAACAAGGCGGAGTACGGAGCAAAGACGATTGTGGACGTGCACGATCAGATCAAGGATCTGCTCCGGCACGAGGCGCGCGGCCGGGCCATGGACATTTACGTGGAGGAACTGCGCGAATCTGCGCAAATAGAATACAAGGAGGGAAAACATGCTTAATCAGGTTTTGTTGCTGGCGGTGCTCAAGCTGGGCGCGCCGTTTTCCGACGGCATGGTGCTGCAGCGGCAGATGCCCATCAAGGTATGGGGCAGCGCCGCCCCCAAATGCGAAATCCGCGTCAAGCTCGACGGCGACAGCGCCAGGACCATGTCCGACGCCAACGGCCGCTGGCTGGTGGAACTGCCGCCGCGCGGCGCCAGCAAAAAGCCGGTGACGATGACGGTCAAGGAGATCGCTATCAACGTCCTGCCCAAGCAGACCGACGAGGTGGAGGTCAAGGACATCCTGGTCGGCGAAGTGTGGTTCGCCTCGGGCCAGTCCAACATGGAATGCCCAATCTGGGGCAAGGAGCCTCGTTACCGCGACGAGTAAGGCGCCATGATGGTGGCCATGACGCAATTGCCGAACGTGCGGTTTGTGGTGAATCAGCGCGAAATCGACGGCCAGCCCCAGGCTTCGCTGGTGCAGTTGCCGATCAAAGCGCAGTGGCGCAAGTTCACCCCCGAAGAGCTGGCTCCGCGCCCGGGCGACCTCTATACGCTTTCGGCGGTGGCTTTTTATTTTGCGCGTGAAATCTACCTGGCCACCGATGTTCCGGTGGGTATCGTGCAGTCGGCGTGGAGCGGCACGCCGATCGAACCGTGGCTACCGCCTTGCGCGACGCCGGTCAAGGAATTGGAAGGTTTTCTCGCCGCCAACGAAAACCGGGTGGATTCGAACACGCCGACGGCCCTGTTCAATGGTCTAGTGGCCGACTACTGCCCCATGGCGATGCGCGGCGTGATCTGGTATCAGGGCTGCAACAACAAGTACGATTCGGCCGACAAGTATCGCGAGAAGATGCATGCGCTCTACGACGGCTGGTCTAAGATGTTCGAGAACCCCGACCTCAAGCTGTACTTTGCGCAGCTCGCCCCCTACCGCACCAACTGGATGAACATCTGCATGGCGCAGGCGCAATTCGCCGCCGAGGAGAAGAACGCCGCGCTGGTGGTGCTGGCGGATGCCGGCAATTTCGTGGATATCCACCCCAACCGCAAGGATATCGTGGGCCAGCGCCTCGCCATGCACGCGCTCAAGCGCGATTACGGTTTCGAGATGCCCGGCGACGAATCGCCGGTGTTGACCAATGCGGTCTTCGCCGCCGGCACGGCCACGCTGGAATTCGCCAACGCGAGCGAGTGGTACATATATTCCGCCGATCTCAATCTGGCGCCGGCGTTCGAACTGTGCGGCGACGACGGCGAGTGGAAGGCGGCGACGCTGGTCAACGAGATCGCGACCGGCGGCTATCGCCGGGGCATCGTGTCCGGCGGACCGGAGCTCGTGCTCAAGGCCGAGGGCGTGGCCGATCCCAAGCGCGTGCGCTATCTGGGCCGCGCCGGCACCGCGGGCATCCTCTACAACGAGCTGTCGCTGCCGCTCGGGCCCTTCGAGACCAAGTGATGGACATAACCTCCACCGCCAATCCCAAACTCAAGCACGTGGTCAAGCTCCGCACCTGCTCGGTGCGAGAAGAGTCCGGCGAGATGATTGTGGAGGGTTACCGGGAGTGCCGGCGCGCGCTCAACCACGGCTACCGGCCGCACGCCATCTTCCACTGCCCCGAGTTCTACCTAAAGAACGAGAACGAACCCGCCGTGGTGGAGGAGTGCCGTCTGGCGGGGGCCGAAGTCTATACCTGCTCGCGCGCGTGTTTCGCCAAGATTGCCTACAAGGAGCGGCCGGACGGGCTGTTGATGGTGGGTCCGCACGTCAGCATCAAGCTTGCCGATCTCGCGCTTCCGCCCAATGCGCTCGTCATCGTCACCGAAGCCATCGAAAAACCCGGCAACCTCGGCACGATTCTGCGCAGCGCCGATGCGGCCAAGGTGGCGGCGGTGATAGTTTGCGACCGCACTACCGATATCCACAACCCCAACGTGGTCCGGGCCTCCACGGGCACGATGTTCTCGGTGCCGGTCGTCGAAGCCACTTCCGACGAGGCGCTCGCCTTCCTCAAGGCGCGCGGTTTCAGCATCCTCGCGGCCACGCCCCATGCCGAGAAACTGCATTTCGAGGTGGATTTGACCGGTAACGTGGCCATTGCGCTGGGGGCGGAGCAATACGGCCTTACCGCCAAGTGGATGGACGGGGCGGATCTGCGCGTTCGCATCCCCATGCTGGGCCTCGCCGACAGCCTCAACGTAAGCGCCGCCGCCACCATTCTCGTCTACGAGGCGGTGCGCCAGCGTTTGGCCAAGGGTATCGCCAAGGTGCCCGATTTCGTGCCGTGGCACGGCGAAGGCACCATCGACCACTAAATGCGTTTTTGCCACCCATTGTTCCTGATTGCCGCGTTGGCGGTTCCGTTATTGGGGCTGTACTGGACTTTTCTTCGGGCCGGCCGCGAAAAGGCGCTGGCAAGGTTTTCCCGGCATGGGCTACCGCGCAAGCCGCGTTTTTCGTCGTTGCAGATGCCGCTCGTGCTGGTAGGGCTCTTTCTGGTGATGGTGGCGGCCGCCCGGCCCCAATGGGGCAAGGACGCCACTGCTTCCATCAAGCGTTCGCGCAATCTGGTGGTGGCGCTGGACGTCAGCAATTCCATGCTCGCCCCCGACGTGCGCCCCAACCGGCTGGGCCGCGCCAAGGCCGACATCGCCGACCTTATCGATTCGCTCAACGACGACCGTTGCGCACTGGTGGCGTTCAGGCGCACGGGGGTGGTGATCTGTCCGCTCACGTCCGACCATGCGTTTTTGCGCAGCGCCCTCGAGAAAATGGACGGCGACAGCGCCCCGCGCGGCGAAACCGATTTGGGCAGCGCCATCCGCGCCGCGCTCGACGCGCTCGATCCGGCGGCCGACGACCACAACGCCATTATCGTAGTTTCCGACGGCGGCGACCTGCGCGGCGAAGCGTTGCCGGCGGCGCAACTGGCCAAGCAGCGCGGCATTCCGGTGTTTACGGTCGGCATTGGCGACCCGGCGCACGATACGCCGATTCCGGGCGTAACCTACAACCAATCGCCGGTCGGAGTGCGGCTCGAAGAAACCGCGCTCAAGGCCATCGCCGAAGCGAGCAACGGGCGCTACGTGCCGCTCGCGACCGCCGGCACCGCCGAAACCACTTTGGGCGCCATCTACCGCCGCTTCATCCGCCAAGTGGCCGAAAAGGAGCAACGCGAGGAGGACGAACGCGCGGGCGAGCGGTATCTCATCTTTCTCTTGCCGGGCATCCTGGCGCTCATGGGCGCCGCCGCGCTGTCGTCCGGGCGGTTGGCGCAACGGCAGGCAAACAAGGCTAGCTTATGACCAAAGTCACCAAAACCATCAAGTTCGACGCCGCGCATATCCTCACCAACCACCAGGGGCTGTGCAAGAATCTGCACGGGCACACTTACCGGGTGGACATAACCGCCCGTGCCGAGCTGGAGCGGGCCGACGACATGGTAATCGACTTCAAGGACCTTAAAGCCATCGCCACCGCCAAAATCGCCAATCGTTTCGACCACGCTTTCATCTACAATACCGCTTCGCCCGGCGAATGCGAAATCGCCGCGGTGGTGGAGCGTAACGGTATGCGCACGGTGCCGTTGCCGTTCAGGTCTACGGCGGAAAATCTCGCCCGGTATTTCTATGGCGAACTGGAAGCGGAAATCCCGAGTCTGTGCGCGGTGACCGTGTGGGAAACCGCCGAGAGCTCGGCAACCTACACCAAGATCGGGGGCTAAGCATGCATTTGGCGATGATATTGGCGGCGATGCTGGCGGTTACGGGGACAAGCCGCGAGCGGGAACTTGGCGGGCGCTGGTCGTGGGAGGAGCGTCACCGCCAGTTAGTATCGAAAATCGCCGAGAATCCGGAAGCTACATACGACATCGTATTTATCGGCGACGGGCTCACAGAACTTATGGCCAATGTCCGGCAAGGCAACGACGCCGTCTTCGCGGAGTATTTCGGCAAATACCGCACGTTCAATCTGGGCATCCAGGGCGACCGCCTCGAAAACCTCGTCTGGCGGCTGGAGAACGGCGCTTTGGACGGTTATCGCGCCAAGGTCTTCAGGATTATGGCCGGGAGCAACAACCTGCCGCAGAAATGGCCGCCGGCCATGCTGGCTGAGGGGGTGGGGCGGCTGGTGGAGCTGATCTGCGCCAAGCATCCGGAGGCCAAAATCGAAATCGTCGCCATCCTGCCGCGCGCCGATCGCCGCATGCCCAAGGGCGGGATGGATCGGCTGCAAGCCGCCAATACGCTTATCGCACATCTGGCCGACGGCGATAGCGTAACGGTGGTCGATCCGGGTAGCGCTTTTCTCGAAGCGGACGGGTCGCTCAAACGGCAGTACTACCGCGACGGGCTGCATCTTTCTCCGGATGGTTACCGCGCGCTCTTTGCGGCGGAGCAATCGGCAATCGGCAAATTATTGGAGTAGACACTAATGGCAAATATCACCAAGTGGCTGGCGTTGGGCATGGCGGCGGCGTGTTTTGCGGCCGGCGCGCAGGATTTCGGCGAGATTCTCGAACCCGACGCGGACGAATTCGGGGTGGTGCCCCAATTCCGGGTTGCGTTCAACGGGGGGCTCAAGTCGTCGGGCCAAACCGCGCCCCATTGGTCGCAGAAGTTCAAGCGCGGCAAGGTCGAGTGGGAGGCTTCGCCATTGGGCGAAAAAGGCGCCATGAAGCTCCAGGACGGGTGCTACCCAGGTTTTGACAACTGCAAGTTCAACGGCGGCTGGACGATCGCCGCCATGATCAAGGGGGTTGACGACAATGGCGCGGTATTGCTGGCGGCGGGTGATGCCGGCGGCAAATTCCTGGCGCTGGTCGGCAATGGCCGCGGCGGAGTCAAACTGGTCGCCAGCGACGGCAAATCCGGTGAGCTCAAGCTCCTCGCGATCCAGGAGAATATCCCCTACTACGACCGGCAGTTCCACCTCTACGCGCTGGTGCATCCGGCCGGCAGCACCACGGTGGATTTGTACGTCGACGGCGAAGCGGCCGCCGGTTACGGCAAGTTCGGGCCTTCCGGCTGTTCGTCCGATCTCTTGCTGGGCACTTGCCATGGCGGCGCCAAGGAGCCGCTTAAAGGCGCGTCGGGCGCGGCCATCGCGGAACTTAGGGTTTACGATGCCGCCTACGGCGAAGACACCATGGCCCAGCTCGCGAGCTACAACAACCCCTGGCCCTCCGAGCTCCCCGAGCCCAAGGCGGTGCAGGGTATCGCCGACACCAATGCGGTGTTGCGCCTCGGCTTCGACCTGCCGGAAACGATGACCGTCGGCGGCGACGGCGAAAAGCGGCTGGCTGCCAAGGGCGTGCTCGTCGCTTCCGGCAATGCGTCGCTAAGGCTCGAGAAGGGCGGGAGTCTGGCGCTCGGCCCCGAAGGGATCGTGGTCGAGCGCGCCGAAGGCGAGGAGCCGCCGGTTTGTCTCGCGGGCGGCACCGTCCTAACCTACGCCAAGGCGCCCTCGCAGATCAAGTCGGCGTCGCCGGTGCGGCTCGAAGGCCGCGTCAAGTTCGGCAACAACTCCACCCTCGCCATCCGCGCCGCGCTCGAGGGTGACGGCGAAATCGTCAAGGAGGGATCCGGCACGCTGGGTTTGCAGTTCCCTTGCGACAACGCCACCGGCAAGCTTACGGTCAAGAAGGGCATGCTCGTATTGGGGCCCGACGCCACCTGGGGCGGCACGGTTACGCTGATGCCCGGCGCCACGCTCAAATGCGCCAATCCCGGCGTCATCAAGAATCTCCAAAACAAAGGCGGCAAAATCGTCGCCAAGTAAGCTTATGGATATTTCCCAAGAAATCGCCGAACTCAAACGCCGCCGCAACGCGGTGATCCTCGCGCACAATTACGAGCGCGGCGAAGTGCAGGATGTGGCGGACTACACCGGCGACTCGCTGGAACTCGCGCGCCGCGCCGCCGGGGTGGAAGCGGACGTGATCGTCTTCTGCGGCGTCTACTTCATGGCGGAGACGGCCGCCATCCTCAATCCGGGCAAGACCGTGCTCATCCCCGATGAGTCAGCCGGTTGCCCCATGGCCGACATGATCACCGGCGAACAATTGCGCAAGCTCAAGGCGGAGCATCCCGGCGCCAAGGCGGTATGCTACGTAAACTCCACCGCCGAGGTCAAGGCCGAGTGCGACATTTGCGTAACCTCCGGCAACGCCGAGCGGGTGATGCGCACTTTCGCCCCCGATGAGGAAATCATCTTCGTGCCCGACCAGCATCTCGGCTCGCACGTCGCCGGGATTCTCGGAGCCAAGTATATCCTGTGGCCCGGCTACTGCCCCACCCACGCCAAGCTCACCCCCGGCATGATCGAGCAGGCGCGGCTCGCCCACCCCGGCGCCCCGGTGATGGTCCACCCCGAATGCCCCAAGGCGGTGCGCGATATCGCCGATCAGGTGCTGAGTACGGGCGGCATGTGCAAATGGGCGCGCGAGACGGACGCCAAGACCATCCTCGTGGGCACGGAACTCGGGATTTGCCATCGCCTCGCCAAAGAAAACCCGGGCAAGACTTTTATCCCCGTCGCCGAGCATCTTATCTGCCCCAATATGAAAAAGACGACGCTCGAGAAGCTGCGCGACTGCCTCGTCAATCTGTCGCCGCAAGTCACGGTGCCGCCTGCAATCGCCATTCCGGCCAAGCGGGCGATCGATCGCATGCTGGAGGTGTCGTGAAAACGTCCGCCACGCTCGAGGAATTGACGGGGCTCATCGTCGACACCAGCTCGTCGCTCGCGAGCGACGTGGAAAAGGCGCTCAAGTCGGCGTGCCGCCGGGAAGCTGCGGGTTCGGCGGCCAAAACGGTGCTCAAGACCATCCTCGCCAATATCCGCCTCGCCCGGCGCCAGCGCACGCCGCTTTGCCAGGATACCGGCACGTTGACCTTTTTCGTGGCCGAGGAATGCCGCAAAACCATCACCCCAAAGCTTCTCAAGGCGGCGGTCGCCAAGGCCACGGCCATGGGGGCGCTAAGACGCAATACGCTCGCGGCGCTTTCGGGCAAATCCTACGACGACAACGTCTGCGAGGGCGCGCCGGTGGTGCATTACGTCAAGGGCGACGGCAAAACCAGGGTCACTTTACTGATGAAAGGCGGCGGCAGCGAGAACATGTCGCGCCAGTATTCCCTGCCCGATGCGGAGCTGAACGCCGCCCGGGACTTGCCGGGGGTGGAAAAATGCATTCTCGACGCCGTTTACCGGGCGCAGGGCTACGGGTGCGCGCCCGGGATTTTGGGCGTGTGCATCGGCGGCGACCGGGCGAGCGGGTACGAAACCGCCAAGGAGCAGCTCTTGAGGCCCCTCGACGAAAAGCCCTCGCCGCTCGAGGCCAGGCTGCTCGCCAAGGCCAACACGCTCGGCATCGGCCCCATGGGGCTGGGCGGCAAAACCACGCTCCTCGGGCTCAAGATCGCCGAACGGCCGCGCGTGCCGGCCAGTTTCTTCGTCACCGTCGCCTACATGTGCTGGGCCGCCAGGAGGCGCAGCATATGACCAAACTCCAATATCCCTTTACCGAGGACAAAGTCCGCGCGCTCAAGGCGGGCGAGGCGGTGGAGATCTCGGGTCTCGTCTACACCGGGCGCGACAAGCTCCACAAATATTTCGCCGACGGCGGCGTTTTGCCGGTCGACTTCCGCGACGGCGCCTTGTACCATTGCGGCCCGGTGATGCTCGCGCAAGGCGGCACTTGGCGCGTCATGGCGGCCGGGCCCACCACCTCGGTGCGCGAAAACCCCTACGAGCCCGATTTCATCGCCGGTACGGGAGTTCGGCTCGTCATCGGCAAGGGCGGCATGGATGCGGCCACGCTTGCGGCCATGCAACAGCATGGCTGCGTCTATATCCAGGCCGTGGGCGGGGCGGCGGCGGTCACGGCGGCGGCGGTCAAGCGCGTACTCGGGGTGAGTCTGCTCGAGGAGTTCGGCGCGGCCGAGGCGGTATGGCATCTGGAAGTAAAGGGTCTTGCCGGGGTGGTCGCCATGGACGCCCACGGCGTCTCGCTGTTCGATACGGTGCGCGAGGCCTCCCGGCGGGCGCTGGCGCGCGCATAGCCGCGCACGGTCGCGCCAAGGTTCCGGAGCCCGGGCGGCCGGGAAAAGGCCGGATTTTGCTTTTGCCCGCCTGAATACGGGGTTTTCTTGCTTTCTCCGGCTTTCGTTTATCTTTTTTTCCATTGCCAACGGCTGCGAAATATGCTATAATACCCCATCAAATTCATCCATCAAAGGAAAGAACAAGCAAATGGTAAAGATCAGAATGCGCAGGACCGGTTGCACCAACCATGCAACCTACCGTATCGTCGCCGCCGACGAGCGTTCGCCGCGCGACGGCAAGTTCCTGGAGATCCTGGGGTCGTACGACACCCACGTGAAGGAGAACAACTTCAAGCTCGATCTCGAGCGCGTGGACTACTGGCTGAGCAAGGGCGCCAAGCCCTCGACCACGGTCGCCAGCCTCATCCGCCGCGCCAAGAACCCCAACCTCAAGCCCCATCACGCCGCCAAGGCCAAGGGTGAAGCCAAGAAGGAGGGCTAAGCCATGGGTATTCTCGATAAGATCAACGCCGAGCAGACCGCCGAGGCCGCCAAGAAGAATTTCCCCGAATTCCGCACGGGCGATATCGTGCGCGTGTCCATCAAGATCAAGGAAGGCGACAAGTTCCGCATCCAGGATTTCGAGGGCAAGGTGCTCGCGATCGACAACGGCCGCAAGAATGTTGCGGGCAACTTCACCGTCAGCCGCGAAAGCTACGGCGTGCGCGTGGAGAAGCTCTTCCCGTTCTGCAGCCCCTGGATCCAGGGCATCAAGCTCGTCAAGAAGTCCGCTTCCTGGCGCAGCAAGCTCTACACCGAGCGTACGTTCTGCTCGCACAAGGCGGTGCGCAAGCTCGTCAAGAAGTAAGAGCCCGTATGATGGATGAAGATCGACATCGTTAGCGTTCAGCCGAAGATGTTCGAGGGATTCCTCACGGAGTCCATAGTCGCACGCGCCCAGAAGAAGGGCGCGTGCGAAATCTTTATCCGCGACCTTCGGGATTTCGCGCACGACAAGCGCCGTACGGTGGACGACAAACCCTACGGCGGCGGTCCCGGCATGCTGATGATGTGCGCTCCCTGGTTCGAGGCGGTGGAAACCGTCTGCCCCGAGCGTACGCCGGGTACGCGCATAATCATGACGACGCCGGCCGGCCGCAAGTTCACCCAGGCGGACGCGCGCGAGCTCGCAAAAGCCGAACATCTCGTTTTCATGTGCGGCCATTATGAAGGTTTCGACGCGCGCATCCGCACGCTCGCCACCTACGAGTTCTCGATAGGCGATTTCGTGATGACGGGCGGGGAACTCGCGGCGGCGGCCATGACCGACGCGATCGTAAGGCTGCTCCCGGGGGTGCTCGGCGGGGGACTCGCCGCCACCGCGAGCGAAAGCTTTACCGACAATCTTTTGGAAGCGCCGCAATATACGCATCCGGCCGAGTTCCGCGGCATGAAGGTGCCCCAGGAATTGATCGACGGCGACCATCGCAAGGCCGAGGCCTGGAAGCGGGGCGAAGCCATAAAGCTCACCCGCGAAGTGCGCCCGGATCTCCTTAAATGATCAAAGCGCTCCTGGCCGCCGTGATGATCGTAGCCCACGAACCGGGCTACTACACTTCGCTTTCGCGCCACCTGCAGCGGTGGCTCGCCTCGACGGGAGTCGCGGCTGAGGTGATCGCGCCCGCCGACATGGGGAAGAAGCTCCCCCAGGCCCCGGTCGCGTTCCTCGTCGGCTTCCACGAGCCCGGAGACCAGGAACTTAAGGAACTTGCCGGCTATCTCGGGAAGGGCGGCAAACTCGTAGTGTTCCATTCCGCCTCCGCCAAGCTCGGCGCGCTCATGGGGGTGAAGCCCACCGGCTACCGCACGGCCAACTATCCCGGGCGCTGGAGCCGCATGGATTTCGCCGCCGCCCCCAAGGGCTTCCCGGCGCAGATTCTCCAGGCTTCCACGGTCATGCAAAGCGCCGTGCCGCTGGCGGGCAAAAGCCGGGTGCTCGCCACCTGGAGCGACCGCGCCGGCAAGCCCACGGGCGACGCCGCCTGGCTCGTCTCTGCCCAAGGCTATTGGATGACGCACGTACTTTTGCCCGACGGCGACGAAGAGCTCAAGGCCCAGTTGGCGGCGGCCATTTGCGGGAGCCTAGATCCCCGGCTCTGGGATGCCGAAAAGTTCCTTGAAAGCCGGGCTTTGCGCGACGCCCAAATCCGCGCGTTCGCCAAAAAGCAAGTGCCCCGCAAGGGCGAGATCCATGCCGTCTGGGATCATACGGGATGCGGGCTCTATCCCGGCAACTGGGCCAAGACCATCAAGGTGCTGGAGGAGGCGCGGGTCACCGATCTTTTCGTCAACGTGGCGGGCGCGGGGTTTGCCCATTACGATTCCAGGGTCTTGCCCAAGAGCCAGACGTTCCGCAACGATGGCGATCAGCTCGCCGCCTGCCTCAAGGCGGCCAAGGGGCACGGCGTCCGCGTGCACGCGTGGATCCTCTGTTTCAACGCCACGCGCGGGAGTTCCGCCACCATCCAAACCCTGCAGCAAAAAGGCTGGGCGCTCAAGACGCGCGAGGGCCAGGCGACCGAATACTTGAATCCCGCCCATCCCGACGTCCAGCAATATCTCCTCGCGGCCATCCGCGAAATCGGCGAGCGCTATCCGGTGGACGGCATCCATCTCGACTTCGTGCGCTGGTACGAGCGTGCGGTCAAGCCCTCCGACGCCGGCGCCGTCATCACCGCCTTCGTGGCCAAATGCCGGCGCGAGGTACGGAGCCCCAAATGGCTTACCACGGCGGTGTTGGGCAAGTACCCCGCGTGCATCGCTTCGGTGGGGCAAGACTGGCCCCGTTGGCTCGATATGAATCTCGTCGATTACGTGGTGCCCATGGATTATACCGAAGACCTCGGCAAACTGGAGTCGTTTTTCGCCCAGCATGCCGCCGTGCGCGGCCACGCCGGGCGTACGATCGCGGGGCTCGGGGTTACCGCCAACGAGTCGCGGCTCGACGCCTTGGGGACGATCCGCGAGATCAACCTCGCGCGCAAATACCGCCTGGCCGGCGTCTCGCTCTTCGATCTCGATACTTACCTCGAAAAGTCCATCCTCCCATACCTCAAACTCGGAATCTGGTAATATGCAAACTTTGTCCGTCGGCGCTTTCGAAGAAAACTGCTCGCTCCACCGCGGCTATATCGTCGACCCCGGCGCGGAGGCCGGGCGCATCGTCGCCGCGCTCGCGGGCGCAACGCCCAAGGCCATTCTCCTCACCCACGCGCACTTCGACCATATCGGCGCCGTCGGCGCATTGCAATCGCGCTTCCCCGGCCTCAAGGTGTTCGTGCATCCCGAGGACGCCAAGGTGATAACCCATCCCTTGAACAACTTCCCGCCCGACTATCCGCCGGTCGCGATGCCCGGCAATATCGTTTGGGACACTTCGCTCCTCGAAGGGTGCGAGGTCATCGAGACGCCCGGCCACACCCCGGGCGGCGTTTGCTACTATTTTCCCGCCGACAAGCTCCTCTTTTCGGGCGATACCTTGTTCAATTTTTCGGTGGGGCGGACGGATCTCCCGGGCGGCGATATGGCTACGCTAATGGACTCGCTCGAAAAACTGCTCGTGCTGCCCGACGACGTCCGGGTTATCCCCGGCCACGGGCCCGCTACCACCATCGGCGCGGAAAAGCGGGGCAATCCCTTCTTGCAGCGGTAAATGCAAAATCTCGTTCTTGTCGCCGGGCAGGTAGCCATACTCTTCGCCCTCATGGGCGTGGGCGCGCTTTGCCGCCGCCTCAAGTGGGTGGACGACGCTGCCGCCAAGGGCATGGTCGAAGTGCTGGTGGCCGTGGTCACGCCGTGCCTCGTGGTGGAGGCGTTCCAGCGGCCGTTCGAAAGTGCGCTCATGCGCCAGCTGGCGCTCGCGTTTCCGGTGGTGGCGGCGGCGCATCTGGTGGCGATCGCGCTCGCCTGTCTCTTTATCCGCGGCGGCCGCCCCGAGACGCGCGGCGTCCTCAGGGTGGCGGCGGCCTTCGGCAACGCGGGGTTCATGGGTCTCCCGCTCGAAGCGGCGATCCTCGGGAGCGAGGGCGTGTTTTTCGGCATCGTCTACGTGGCGGTGTTCAACGTCTTTATCTGGTCGTGGGGGCTTATGCAGATCCGGGGCAGCTCCTTGCGGGCGATGTCGCGCGGCGAAGTCGTAAAGACGCTCTTCAACCCCGGCTTTATCGGTCTCGCGCTCGGCGTGCCGCTCTTTTGCCTGTCCATCGCCTTGCCGGGCGTAGTGCGCGAGCCGGTCAAAATGCTCGCCGACCTCAATACGCCGCTTGCGATGATCGTAATCGGCTTTTACCTCGCGGGGGCCCGGTTCCGCCCGCTCTTCGGCAATCCCGATGCCTACCTTAGCGCCTTCGTGCGGCTCGTCGTCTTCCCGCTTGCCGTCATCGCGCTCATGTATCCTTTCAAAGCCTGGCTGATGCCCGGCATGATGATCGCCATCGCCATTGCCGCCTGCGCCCCGGCCGCGGCGCTCAACAGCATGTTCGCGGCCAAATACGGCAAAGACGTGGATACGGCGGTAGGGATCGTGAGCGGCACGACGCTCCTCAGCATCCTCACCATGCCTCCCATGATTGCGCTCGCCATGGAGGTGTTGCGATGACCCGCCCCGAAATCCTCGCCCCCGCGGGCGACTTTACCTGCCTCCAGGCCGCGCTCGACTCCGGGGCCGACGCCGTCTATTTCGGGCTCGGCACCCTCAATATGCGCGCTCGGAGCGGCATCAACTTCAAGGTCGAGGACCTGAGCGAAATCCGCCGCCGCTGCGACGAAAAGGGCGTTAAGGCGTACTTGGCGCTCAACGCCATCGCCTTCGAGGGGGAGTTGGACCCGATCGAAAAGCTGATTGTCGCGGCCAAGCCTTACGTGGACGCGTTTATCGTGGCCGACTGGGGCGTGATCGGCCTTTGCCGCAAGCATGGCTGCACGGTGCACGTTTCCACCCAGATGTCCACCTCCAATTCGGCGGCGGTGGAGTTCTTGAAATCCCAGGGGGTGGAGCGCGTGGTGCTCGCGCGCGAATGTACGCTCGAGGAAGTCGCCGAGATTATTGAAAAAACCGGCATGGAGATCGAGACTTTCGTCCATGGCGCGCAATGCGTGGCCGAAAGCGGCCGGTGCCTGATGAGCCACGAGGCGTTCGGCAAGAGCGCCTGCCGCGGCGAATGCCGCCAGCCTTGCCGCCGGCGCTTTTTGGTGCAGGCGGTGGACCTTTACGAAGACGACGAGGGCCGTCCCATCCACCAGAGCGACACGCGCTTTATCGTGGAGCCGCATACGGTACTGTCGGCGCGCGACTTGTGCAGCCTCGGCTTTGTCGACAAGCTCATGGCCGCCGGCATCGCCTCGTTCAAGATCGAAGGCCGCGCGCGCAACGCCGAGTACGTCAAGACCACGGTCGAATGCTATCGCCGCGCGGTGGAGGCGGTGCTGGCGGGGAGATATACGCCCGAACTCGTGGAGGAGCTGACGCGCGAGGTCAAAAAAGTATTCCACCGCGAGTTCGGCCCCGGCATGTACTACGGGCGTCCGGGCCACGACCAGTTCGCCGACAGCGAAGATTCGCTCGCCACCACCGTCAAGCGCCACGTGGGGATCGTCATCGACTACTTCACCAAAGCCGGCATCGCGCAGGTCAAGATCCAGGACCATCCGCTTAAAGTCGGCGACCTCGTGCAGATCCACGGCCAGACCACCGGGGTCAAGGAGTTTACGGTTACGGAACTCAAGCGCGACGGCGAAACGCCCGCCGTGGCCGAAAAGGGCACCTGGGTCACGCTCCCCGCCCCGCGCTGCCGCGTGGGCGACAAGGTTTTCTACATCGAAACGCGCAACTGAGCGCCGCCATGGACCGGATCATCCTCCATGTGGACATGGACGCCTTCTTCGCGGCGGTGGAGGCGCGCGAACATCCGGAGTACCGGGGCAAGCCGCTGATCGTGGGCTCGGGCCCGCACGAGCGCGGGGTAGTTTCCACCTGCAGCTACGAGGCGCGCAAGTTCGGCGTCCGCTCGGCCATGCCCAGCCGCACCGCCTACCAGCGCTGTCCCCACGCCATTTTCGTCCGGCCCGACATGGCGCTCTACCGCCGCGCCAGCGCCGAGGTGTTTGCCGTGTTCGCCCGCTACACGCCGTATGTGGAACCGGTTTCGGTGGACGAGGCGTTCCTCGACATTTCCGGCAGCGCCCATCTCTTCGGCGGCGCCCGGGCGTTGGGCGAGAGTTTGCGCGCGGCGGTGCGCCGCGAGTGCGGTCTTACCTGCTCGGTGGGCATCGCCCCCAACCGGCTGTTGGCCAAAATCGCCTCCGAGGTGCATAAGCCCGACGGGCTTTTCGTGATGCCGTTTGCGCCGGCGGAGATCGCGGGTTTTCTCGCGCCGCGGCCGATCGGGATCCTCTGGGGCGTGGGCAAAACCACCCAGGATGCGCTTGTCCGCTACGGGCTCAAGACTTGCGGCGACCTCCAAAAACTCGACGAAGCGTCGCTCGTGCGCATTCTGGGCGAGGCCGCCGGGCGGAGCATCCATCGCCATGCCTTCGGCCTCGATTCGACGCCGGTCGCGAGCGAAGCGCGCGCGGAAGAGTCGGTCTCGCGCGAACATACCTTCCCGGAGGATTGCGGCAACCGCGAGGAAGTGCGGCAAACGCTCCTCGCGCTCGTGCCCGAGGTGGGCGAGCGTGTGCGCCGCGAACGGCGCTGGGCCGCGGTGGCCAGGCTCAAGCTCCGGGATTCCGCCTTCAACACGATTACCCGCCAGATTCGGCTCGATCCGCCCGCCTGCGACGACATCGCGTTTCGCCGGGCGCTTTTGCGGCTCTTTGCCCGCGAATGGCCGCCCAACGCCGGTCTCAAGATCCGGCTCGCGGGGTTTGGCGTCTCCAATTTCGTCGACGAACCGCCCGCGGATCTCTTTGGCGACGGCGAGCGGAAAAAGCGCGAACGCCTGTCGCAGACGCTCGACGACTTAAGGCGCCGCTTCGGCTTGGGCGCCTAGAGCGCGAGGATGGCGTCGGCGAACGCTTTGAGGTCGCCGTAGCGCCCGGCGGCAAAGCGGTCGAGCTGGGTGGGCTGGGCGTTGACGATAAACACCTTGCCGCCCGCCTTTAGCGTGAGATTGGGGAGTCCCGCCGCCGGAAAGACGGTAAGCGAAGTGCCCAAGACCAGCATCGCGTCGGCGCGGATGGCGGCCGATTGGGCGGCCAAAAAAGCTTCCTCGGGCAGCGACTCGCCGAAAAAGGTGATATCGGGCTTGTAGGCGCCGCCGCAGGGGCAGCGCGCCACCTCGGCGCCTTGCGCGAGCATCTTGCACACTTCCTCGAAGGTGGCGACCCGGCCGCAATGGCGGCAGTGGTGGAAAAGGGGCGAGCCATGCAGTTCCCACACGTTGGCGGAGCCGGCTTTTTGGTGGAGCATGTCGATATTCTGGGTGGCGATACCCTTCATAAGCCCTAAGTCCTCGAGCTTCTTGAGCGCCAGGTGCACGGGGCCGGGCCGGAACTTTTCGAGCCCGTAGACGAGTTCGCGGCAACCGCGGTAGTAGACGGCCGGATCGCGATCGAACCAGTCGATGTCGAAGATGCGCTCGGCATCGGGATTTTTGTAGAGGCCTTGGGGCCCGCGGAAATCGGGGATGCCCGAGAAGGTGGAAACGCCCGCGCCGGTGAGCGCTACCAGGCTTTTGGCGCTTTGGATGGCCGAGATAAGTCGTTGCATGGCGGATATTATACCATATTCCCCCGCCAAATGCAAGTGCCTCGGCGATAACTTTCCGCTTGCGTTTGGGGCGGAAATTTGGTATAATACTTGAAGGTAGCGGAAAAGGAGGGGTAAGATGAACCATAGATGCATAGTGGCGGCGGTCGCATTGGCGGTGGTGCAGGGCGCGGCGGCGCAGGCGCTGGAGCCGGTGCAGCCGACGATCGCCATCGGGGATCGGCGCGCGGACGAAAAGCCGGTGGCGATCGAAACTTCCGAGCAGGAGCTGGAGCATAACGGGCTCTTCCGCCGCGTCAAGACTTCGCTCGTCTTCACCAACCCCAACCGTCGCGTCATGGGCGGCGAATTGGAGTTTCCCCTGCCCGAAGGCGCGGTGGTGTGCGGCTATGCGCTGGAGGTGGGCGGCGTCATGGTGCCGGGCGTCGTGACCGCCAAGGACAAGGCGCGCGTGGCGTTCGAAAGCGAAAAGGCCAAGGGGGTGGATCCGGGGCTAGTCGAGCAGGTGAAGGGCAATCGGTGGAAGACGCGGATTTTCCCGCTGGAGCCAGGTCGTCCACGCCGGGCGGAAATCGAGTGGATTGCGCAGGTTGAGGGAGGAGAGGTAACAGGTAACAGGGAAGAGGGAACAGGGGAGGTGTATGAGCGCGATGGCGACGAGATTTTCGCGGGGCGGAGAGGCGACAAGCTTAACGACGAGGCGGCGGACGCGATCGGGAATTTCCGGCAAGGCGTAATCCTTTGGGACGGTAGCCGTAGCGCCGAGGGCAAGGCGGATAAGTGGCTGGCGAAGCTCGCGCAATTGCCGGAAACGGGCGACTGGCGGCTCATTGTCTTCAGGAACGATACGGAAGCGCTTGCGGTTAGTTCGCGGGCGGAATTGTTGGCGGCGCTCGCCCAAGTAGTTTATGATGGCGGCACCGATATCGGCCAGGCGCTAACGGCGGCGGGCGATGCGCCTACGCTCCTTTTTACCGACGAAATCGATACTCTGGGCCTTGTCCGTCCCCGCTACGAGTCGCTAGCCAATATTACGATCGCTTCGCGTGAATCGGTGCGGCGGGCGATTGCGGTCCGTAAGCTTAATGAAGGCGAAGCGGTGCCGGCAGGGGCGGAGGTTCGCGAGTCGCGGCTTTTGGCCACAGTCTGGGCGGCCGAGCGCATGGCCGATTTGGCCGAACAGGCGGAGGATCGCCGTGACGAATTTTTGGCGCTGGGGCGCAGGTACGGCGTAGTTGGCGCCGGCACGAGCCTCATCGTACTCGAAAACCTCGAGCAATACCTCGAGCACCAGATCGAACCGCCCGAGTCGCTCTCGTTCCATGGCGAGTGGGTGCGGCGCATGCAGGCGCGGGACGCCGAGATCGAAAAGTCGCGCAACGACTTGGAGCACCTGGCGGCGCTGTTGGAACTTTGGGAAGCGCGCGTAAGCTGGTGGAACGATCCTATCCCGCCTCGGGCCACGCCCAGCAGCGGACTTTTCGATAATGAAGATGCGAATGAAGATACGGCGGCTACCGGCGCCGTGCCGGTGCGCAATGCGATGGAGATGCGTCGGTCGCGGAGGCACGAGGAGAGCGCGATGGCTAGCGACGAAATGGAAGAAATGGAGCCGGAGCCTACCATACATTGCGCCTCGATGCCCGCGGCGGAACCGGTGGAGCCTCGTAAAAAGACTTCCCAGGCGGGTGGCGGCGGGGCCACTATCGCCATCAAGCCCTGGACGAGCGATGCGCCGTATTTGCGCACGATCGAAGCGGCGGACGACAAGTATGCGGCGTATCTCAAGGAGCGCCTCGATTACGGCACTTCGCCCGCGTTCTATATGGATGTCGCGAGCCTCTTTTTGCGGCAGGGCGACCACCGCCTCGCGAAGCGCATCCTCTCCAATATGGCGGAGTTCAAGCTGGAGGATGCGGCCGTTTGGCGCGCGATGGGCTGGCGGCTCAGGGAAGCTGGCGAATACGAGGCGGCCATCCGGTGCTTTGCGCAGGCGCTGCGCCTAAGGAGCGAAGAAGGGCAGGCGCGGCGCGATTTGGCGCTCGTCTTGTCCGAGCACGGCAAAAAGACGTGTGACGCGGCGGAGCTTACGCAGGCGATGGCGCTTTTGAAGGAGGCGGCGTTCGTCAACTGGCCGCGGCGCAGCTCGCGGCGGTCGAACGACCGGCAAGTCGCGATTATCGCGCTCGAAGAACTTAACGCGCTTGTCTCCTGGTGCCAAAAACACGTGCCCGAGGCGCAGGCGCCCCAACTCGCCCCCGAGTTTAGGCGGGATCTCCCCGTAAAAATCCGGATCGCGCTTTCGTGGGACGCCGACGAAACCGATATCGATATCCATGTTCTCGAGCCCGATGGCGAGGAGGCGTTCTACCGCCACCGCCGCACTTCGACGGGCGGCTTCGTGGGCGAGGACGTGACGACCGGCTACGGCCCCGAGGAATATCTGCGCAAGGAGGGTACGGGCAAGTTCCGGATCCTTGCAAACTATTTCGCCTCGCACCAAACCGAACTTACGGGGGCGGTTGTCGCCACCGCCACGGTCTATACCGACTGGGGCACCGACCAGGAGCAGATGCAGATGCTGACGATGCGCCTCGATAGCCCCAAGGAGAAGGTGGAAATCGGCGCGGTCGAAATCAAGTAGCGTTGGCTTGGGGCGGCATGGGCGGCGAGGACAACCGGTTTGGCGTTTGGCGGGTGACGCGGTTTTACGTGCCGCTCATGCTGCAGGCGTTCTCGCAGTCGATCTCCTACCCGCTCGTCGCCAGCATCGTGACCCACGGCCCCTTGGGCGTCAACGCGCTCACCGGCTTTGCGCAAGGCCAGGCGGTGATGTTCATGATCGGCCTCTTGGGCGGCGGGCTCGTCACCACCGGCATGGTGCATGCGCACGACTGGAGCGGCTACCGCGCCTTCCGGCGGCTCAATACCTGGATGATGGTGTCGCTCCTCTTGCTCCAGTGCGTGCCGGCCATCCATCCCTTCGACAAGCTCGTGTTCCGCGGCGCCTTGAGCCTGAGCCCGGAACTCGCGGAGATCGCGCGCTGGACGCTCTTGGGCGGCGTCGTCATGAACGGCGGCTTCTTCTTGCGCAACTTGCCGCTCGTGGTCCTTTTCAACAATCTCGAAAGCGGCAAGGCCAACAACGCTACGCTCGTGAGGATCGCGCTTACGCTCCTTTGCGCGCTTGTCTTTCCGCGCCTCGGGCTCGTGGGGCCCTGGTGGGGACTTGCCGCCATGTCGGCGGGCGTGTTGGTGGAGTGGCTCGTCACTTGGCGGTACGCGCGGCCCTACGTGCGCGCGCTTAAAACGGCCAAGGGCGATTTGCCCTGGAAGCGCCACCGCCCCGACGACATCCTCGCGGCCAAGCGACGCTGGCTGTTGGTGGCCGGGCAATTCCGCTTTATGTTGCCGCTGTCGCTGGGCGCTTTCGTGCTCGCCATTTCGCCGCTGGCGATCGCCGGTTTCGTGGGGCGCGCCGCCTTCAGCCCCGAGGTGATGCTGGCCACCCATTACGTGACGATCGGCGTGGCCAACCCCGTAGGGTTTGCCGCGCTGCGGATGCAGGCCGTGGCCATTGCCTTCCCGCCTGCATATCCGGGCGATCGCCGCACGCTCTGGTATGCGCTGTTGGCGGGCGCGGTGTATGGCGGGGCGCTCCTGGTCTTTTCGATGCCGGCCGTGGCGGATGCGTATTTCGGCGTTTACCAGAACGTGAAGCCCGAGCATCTCGGCTATGCGCGCTCGGCGATCGCCGCCTATTGCCTATGGCCGGTGCTGCAAGCGGTGCGGGCGAGGGCCGAAGGCCTGGCCGCAGTACGCAAGCGCCCGTCGGCGGTGATGGCGGGGCAATTCGCTTATCTCTTGTCGCTCGTCGCGGCATTGGCCGCGATGCTCTACTTGGGCGTAGTAGGGTGGAAGATGGCCGTCTTCGGCACCTACGCCGCCACTTTGGCGACTATCGCCGTAATCTATGCCGCGCTTGCCGGCCACAGGACAACCTTAAAACTATGATTATCAGCATTCTCTTGGGCGTCGTGATGTTCGGGATGGGACTTGCGACCAAACTCGAAGACTTCAAGGTGGTGTTTAGCCGCCCCAAAGATATCGCCATCGGCTGCGCGGCGCAGTATACGGTAATGCCGGCGCTCGCGTGGGTGCTGGCGCGGCTCTTCAATCTCGACGAGGCGCTGACGGTGGGCGTCATTCTCGTGGGGTGCTGCCCCGGCGGCACCGCCTCGAACGTGATGACGTATCTCGCCAAAGGCGATTTGGCGCTGTCGGTGGGGATGACGGGCGTCTCCACGCTCCTCTCGCCGATCCTCACGCCGGCCTTGACGCTCCTCTTGGCGGGCAAGACGGTGGAGGTCGACGCCGCCGGGATGTTCGTGGGCATTTTGTGGGTGGTCATCTTGCCCATCGCCCTGGGCTGTGCGGCCAAGCGGTTTTTTCCCAAGGCGACCGGGCGCATCGTGCGCTTTATGCCCATCGTCTCTTCGGCCGCCATCGCCATCATCTTGGCGCTGGTCGTCTCCGCCAATTTTAGCCGGCTTGCTACCGGCGGCCTCGCCGTCGTGGCCGTCGTCGTCCTGCACAACGGCTGCGGCCTCGCGATCGGGTATCTCCTCGCCGCCGCGCTGCGCCTTGCCGAACCCAAGCGCCGGGCGCTTGCGATCGAAGTAGGCATGCAGAACTCGGGCCTCGCCGCCAGTCTCGCCGCCGCCCACTTCGCCGCCTATCCCATGGCCGCGGTGCCTGGCGCCATCTTCAGCGTGTGGCACAACGTGAGCGGCGCCATCGTCGCCCGCCGCTTCGCCCAAGCCCAGTAGCCGCTTGGCGATTGTGCCGGTTTGAGGCCTGGAAAAGGGGGATGAAAAATTTCTTAAAATACCCCCTTGACAGGCGAACGGAATTTTTGCTATAATATGCGACCGTTCGCCCGAAA
>JAFXST010000078.1 GCA_017525475.1 Kiritimatiellia bacterium
AAGATGGTGCCGTCGTAGTGGCCGCTCTTGGCGTAGTCGGCGAAATTGCGCACCGTTTCGGGCGCGCGGACTTCGTCGAGCCGGAGAGTAATGGTGCCGAGCGAGGTTTCGATGGTTGCTTTCATTGGAGTGTTCCTTCGTAGGCTTTGCATACTTGCAGCAGCCGGGTTTCCTCGTACCCGCCGCAGACGAACTGCACGCCCACCGGCAAGTTGGTGTCGCGGGTGAACCCCGACGGTACCGAGGCCGCGCAGACCCCCGCGAGGGAGGACGGGATGGTGAAGAGGTCGTTGAGATACATGGTGAGCGGATCCTGCAATTCCGCGAATTTGAACGCCGGCGTGGGCGCGCACGGGGTGATGAGCGCGTCCACCTTGGCGAAGACCCGGTCGAAGTCGCGCTTGATGAGCGTGCGCACTTTCTGGGCGCGGCCGTAGTAGGCGTCGTAGTAGCCCGAGGAAAGTACATACGTGCCCATGATGATGCGCCGCTTGACCTCGGGCCCGAAGCCCTCGGCGCGGCTCTTGAGATAGAGGCTCATCACGTCGCGGCTCATCTCCGAACGGTGGCCGTACCTTACGCCGTCGAAGCGCGCGAGGTTGGCGCTCGCCTCCGCCGGGGCGATGATGTAGTAGACGGCCATGGCGTATTCGGTATGCGGGAGCGACACCTCCACCAGTTCCGCGCCGGCCGCTGCACAGCGGGCGATGGCTTCTTCGGTGATGCGCTTCACTTCCGGATCGACGCCGGACACCTCGAGATATTCTTTGGGGAGCCCGAGCCTCACGCCCTTGAGCGTCGCGCCTGCGAGCGCCGCGGGATAATCGGGCACGGGTTCTGGCGGCGTGGTGCCGTCCATCTCGTCGCGACCCGCGAGCGCCTTGAGGAGAATGGCCGCGTCGTCCACGCTCTTGGTCATGGGGCCCACCTGGTCGAGCGAACTCGCGAACGCCGTGACTCCGTAGCGCGACACGCGCCCGTAGCTCGGCTTCACGCCCACGCAGTTGCAGAAGCTCGCGGGTTGGCGGATGGAGCCGCCGGTGTCCGAGCCCAAGGCCGCGATGCAGAGGTTGCCGCCCACCGCCGCCGCGCTACCGCCGGAGCTGCCGCCGGGCACGCGCGTCAAATCGTAGGGGTTGCGCGTCACGCCCAGGGCGGAGTTTTCGGTGGAGGAGCCCATCGCGAACTCGTCCATGTTGCAGCGCCCGCACGGGATGAAGCCGTTGGCCTTGAGATTGCGGATGACCGTGGCGTCGTAGGGCGAGACGTAGCCCTTGAGGATCTTCGAGGCGCACGTGCACGGCTGGCCCGCCACGTTGATGAGATCCTTGATGGCGATCGGCACGCTCTTGGGGTTGGCGTCGGCGAGGCGCAGCGCATGTTCTTCGTCGAAGGTGAGATAGGCGCCGATTTCGCCGTTCTTCTCGCGGTAGCGACGGATAACCGATTCCACGATATCGCGCGCGCAAAACTCGCCTTTGGCGAGCCCCGCCTGCGCCGCTTTGATTCCGAGATCCACCAGTTCCATCTTAGCTCTCCGCTCCTTCCACGATTTTGGGCAGCAGAAATTCGTCGCCCACCCGCGCCGGCGCGTTCTCGAGCGCCGCCTCGCGATCGAGCGAGGGTCTGACCTCGTCCTCGCGGAACACGTTCGAAAGCGGCCGGCCGTGCATCATCGGCTCCACCCCCGCCACGTCCACGGCGGAAATCTTCTCCACGTATTTGACGATGCCTTCCAGCTGCGGCTGGAACAAAGCCTGCTCCTCCGGCGTCAGTTCCAGCCGGGCGAGGTTGGCCACGTAGGCCACGTCGATTTTCGGTGCCGCCATGCTTACTTGCTCCACGATGGGGTTATCCAGTTGCCGCCGGCCGCGAACAGCTGCCGGGGTTTGTCGCCGCCCTCGAGCGTGTCGACGAGGAACAGCGCCTTGTCGCGCCCGGCCACGAGGTGCCGACAGTCGCGCGACCACGAGGGATGCTCCCAAGTGCCCGCGTCGGTGACGAGCCGGGTCGAAGCTTCGCCCACATCGGGGTCGATCACCGCCACGTAGTTGCCGCCGCGCTTGGAAATGTAGGTGATCTTGCCGTCCGCGCCCCAGTCGGGATCCACGTTCTGGCTGCCCTTGGAAGTGATGCGCCGCTTGTTGAGCGTGGCGAGGTCGATGACGTACAGCTGCGGATGGCGCGTCTCGTCCGACACGTACACGATGCGCCGGCCGTCGGGCGACCAGGCGGGCTGCCCTTCCGAAACCGACCTGGTGTTGGTGAGCTGCCGGTAGCGGTTGGCGGCGAGGTCGATGACGTAAAGATCGGGGTTGCCGCGCATGGAGGAGATGATGGCCACCTTGGTGCCGTCGGGCGACATGGTCGCGCCCGTGGTAAGGCCTCTAAAGCTCCACACCAGCTTGCGGTTGCCGGTCGCCGTATTCACTTCCCAGATGGCCGGGCCGCCGTTGCGGTAGCCGGTATAGAAAATGGAATCGCGGTTTTTCCAGCGCGGCCCCACCGCCGCCTTGCTGTCGCCGGTGACCTGGCGGATATCCTGGCCGTCGGGGTAGCACATGCACACGTCGGCGTTGTCGCTGCCGCGCCGGTTGACGAAACAGATGCGGTCGGTGGCGAACCCTTTTTGTCCGGTGTAGGCCTCCACCACCGCGTTGGCGAACTGGCGCGCGGCCATGCGCGCGGACTTGTCGTCGCCAACCGCCACGCCGCGCTGGGTGAGCGTGCGGCCGCGCCCCGACGCCTGCACGCCGACGCCGGGCGTGCCCGAGATCTTGATCCCCGCGTCGCTCCGCACGATAAACGCGCCCGAAAGCTCCAGGTTCTTCTTGAGCGTCTTTTCGTACGCCCCGCCGCCGCAATTGACGGCGACGGCGATCTTCTCGGCGCCTTCGCCGGTGACATCGACCACCGTCTCCGCCATGGCGAACATGGGAAAAGCGGCCAACAGCAATACAAGTTCTTTTTTCATTTCACGTAGTATAGTCGGCGTTGATATGCACATAGTCGAGCGAAAAATCGCAAGTGTAGATGGTGGCCTCGCCCGGCCCGAGATTGAGGTTGGCGGTAACCGTGAACGCGGGCTTGTCCATCACTTTGGCGAGGCGCGAGAGTTGCTTTTGGTCCGCGACTTCGCCGCGGCGGAAGGCCCAGACCCGGTCGTAGTACACTTCGGCCTTGAGGTCTTCCACGGCCGCGCCAGAATAGCCGACCGCCGCCAGCACCCTGCCCCAGTTGGGATCCTTGCCGAACCACGAGGTTTTGGCGAGCGGACTTTTGGCGATGGCGCGCGCCGCGCGCTCGGCGTCCTTGGCGGTCTTGGCGCCCTTGACGGTCACGGTCACGAACTTGGTGGCGCCTTCGCCGTCGGCGGCCATTTGCTTGGCGAGCGAAACCGCCACGAACTCAAGCGCCTCGAGGAACCGGTCGAAGTCCGCGCCCGCCTTGACGATGGGCTCATTGCCCGCCCGGCCCGACGCGAGCACGAAGAGCGAATCGTTGGTGGACTCGTCGCCGTCCACCACCACGCGATTGAAGCTGCGGTTCAAGGCCAACAGCATGGCGCGCTTGAGCATGGCGGGGGCGATGGCCGCGTCGGTGGTTATGAAGCCGAGCATCGTGGCCATGTTGGGCTCGATCATCCCCGAGCCCTTGGTCATGCCGCCCACCGTCACCGTCTTGCCGCCGATCTTGACCTGGCAGCACGCTTCTTTGGGCTTGGTGTCGGTGGTCATGATGGCGAGGCTCGCCGCATGTCCCGCCGCCGCGCCAGATTCGAGCGCTGCAGCCGCCAGCTCCACGCCGGCGAGAATGCGGTCCATGGGGAGCGGCCGGCCGATCACGCCGGTGGAAGCCACCAGCACGTCACGCTTTTGTATGCCCAAGCGCGCGGCCACCGCCTGGACGGTGGTCTCCACATCGCGCCGCCCGGTCTCGCCGGTGCAGGCGTTGGCGAAGCCCGAATTGGCGAAGATCGCCTGCGCCCGGCCGCGCTTGGCGACCGTGCGATCGTAGACGACCGGCGCCGCCGCCACCTGGTTGGTGGTGAACGCCCCGGCGAACGCGCACGGCGCGTCGGCCACGATCAACGCCACGTCGTTGCGCCCGTTGCGCCGGATGGCGGCGGGTACGCCCGCGGCCCGAAAACCCTTGGCGGAGGCGACGCCCCCTTTAACGATCCTGCAATTTGACATATTCCCGAGGCCGGATGATCGGCTTGTACGCGGGGCGGATGATCGGCCCGCGGTTGATGAGTTCCTCCATGCGGTGGGCGCACCAGCTCACGCAACGCGCCATCGCGAAAATCGGTGTGTAGAGGTCTTTGGGGATGCCCAGCATGTCGTAGACGAACCCGGAGTAGAGATCCACGTTGGCGCATACGTCGGTGGCGCGCGGATGGCGCGAGCGGACGATTTCGGGGCCGAGCTCCTCCACCATCTCGAAAAGTTTCATCTCGTCGGTGCGGCCCTTGGACTTGGCGAGCTCGCGCGCCTTCTTCTTGAGCATCTGCGCGCGCGGATCGCTCAGCGTATACACCGCGTGCCCCAGGCCGTAGATGAGCCCGGTGCCGTCGCCGGCCTTGCGGTCTGAGATCTTGGCGAGGTAGTCGGCCACCTGCGCCTCCTTGGTCCAGTCGGGCACTTCGCGCATCACTTCTTCCATCTGGCGCATCACCCGCAAGTTGGCGCCGCCGTGCCGCACGCCCTTCAAGGAGAGGATCGACGCCGCCACGCTCGAATAGATGTCGGTGTAGGAGGAGGTGACCACGTGGGTTGTGAAGCTCGAGTTGTTGCCGCCGCCGTGCTCGGCGTGGAGGATGAGCGCCAAATCGAGCGTGTCCGCCTCGAGCTTGGTGTACTTGCCGTCCTCGCGCAGCATGGCGAGGAAGTTCTCCGCCGTCGACTTGGCGGGATCGGGATTGCGGATGATGAGCGATTCGCCGTGATGGTAGTGCGCCTTGGCCTGGTAGGCGTAGGCCGCCACGGTCGGAAACGCCGCGATCAGATCGACCGACTGGTAGAGGCAGTGCTCGATCGACAGATCGTCGGGCCCCACCTCGAGGTTCTCGTCCTCGAACGCGTAGCCGAAGAGGATCGCGCGCGCGAGCGCGTTCATGATATCCTTGGAGGGACTGGCGAAAAGCGCGTTCTCCTTGAACGTCTCCGAAAGCTTGCGGTGTTCGCCGAGCCGGCGGTTCCAATCGGCGAGCTGCTCCTTGGAGGGAAGTTCGCCGAACATCAAGAGATACGCCACCTCCTCGTAGCCCGGCCGGCGCTCGCGCGTTTTGGCGGCGACGATATCGGCCACGTCGATGCCGCGGTAGAAGAGCTGGCCGGGCACGGCCTGCTTCTCGCCTTCGCTCACTACGTAGCCGTGCACGTTGCCGATGGTGGTAAGCCCCACCAGCACGCCCGTGCCGTCCTGGTTGCGCAGCCCGCGTTTTACTCCGTAGCGCTGGTAGAGCGCCGGGTCGATCCAGTCGGCCTGACGCACGAGCTTGGCGTGGGCCTTGAGCCATTCACCGTCCATCTTGCCCCTCCCGCCGTTTCTGGCCAAAATCGGGTTGCCGCCGCCCCTGGTAGGAAATGCGTTTTTTGCGCTTGCCGTTGGCGCGGTCGCGCTTGGCCGGCTGCGTCCACCCGGCCGGCGGCAGTTCGCTCTCGCCCGCATGGAACGGGTGGTCGGCGTCGAGGCGGATCGTCTTTTTGATGAGCCGCTCCACCGCCTTGAGCTGGCCGCGTTCGCCCGCGGCCACGAAACTGATCGCCACGCCCGATTCGCCCGCGCGCGCCGTGCGCCCGATGCGGTGCACGTAGCTCTCGGGTTCGAGCGGCAGTTCCATGTTGATCACCGCGCTCACCTCGGGTACGTCGATCCCGCGCGAGGCGATGTCGGTAGCCACCAGTACGCGCGTCTCGCCCCGGCGGAAACCCTCCAGGGCGCGGGTGCGCTGGTTCTGCGTCTTGTCCGAATGGATCGCGGCCGACTTCTCCTTTTTGCGCAGCAGCTTCTTGTTGATGCGGTCGGCCCCGTGGCGCATCTTGGTGAAGACGATCACCCGGTTCCATTCGGGATGCTCGTCCAGGAGGTACATGAGGAGCGCATCCTTGTTGCCCTTCTCCACCAGCATCGCCGTCTGTTCGATCTTCTCGACGGTCGGCGTCTCGGGCGCGATCGTGACCGACGCCGGGTTCGATACCAGCTCGCCCGCGAGCTTGCGCACTTCGGGCGGCATCGTGGCCGAGAAGAAGAGGCTCTGCCGGTTTTTGGGGAGCTTGCCCATGATTCGGCGGATATCGGGGAAAAAGCCCATGTCGAGCATCCGGTCGGCCTCGTCGAGGACGAAAATCTCCACCTGGTCGAGATACAGAATCCCCTGCGTCATCAAGTCGATCAGCCGCCCGGGGCAGGCCACCACCGTTTCGGCGCCGCGCTTGATGTCCTTGACCTGGCCGTACTGGCTCACGCCGCCGAACACGCACGCAAACGGCAGATTGAGATACTTGGAGTAGATGCGCACGTTCTCCGCCGTCTGCGCCGCGAGTTCGCGCGTGGGCGACAACACCAGCGCGCGCGGATGGCCGATATGCCGCGGCCGGCGCACCTTGAGGAGGTGATCGAGTATCGGCAGCATGAACGCCGCCGTCTTGCCCGTGCCCGTCTGCGCGCAGCCGATCAAGTCGCGCCCCGCGAGCACGTAGGGCATGGCCTTTTCCTGGATGGGCGTGGGCGTTTGGTACCCCGCGTCGGCGATGGCGCGCTTGAGCTCGTCCGATAACCGGCCAAATACCGAATCTTCGTACATCACACCACCGGCCTCAAATAGCGGGATTTAAGCGCGCGCCACAAGACTACGCAAAACGCCGAAAGCGGAATCGCAAGGAGCAGCCCCAGCATCGAGTGGAACACGCTCCCCCAGAAGATGAAGGAGAAGATTACGCCCGCGTACCCGAGCCCGGTCTTGTGCCCCTGGATCTTGGGCGTGATCACATACCCGTCGAGGAGCATCCCCGTCGCCCACACCGCAAGCACCAAGATAAGCCGCACCCACGAGCCGCCGAAGAAATACGCCAGGGGAAGCGCCACCGGCATGCACACGATGGTGCCGAGGAACGGGCAGAGGTTCAACACCCCGAGCGCAAAACCGATCAAGAAGCCGTAGGGGAGCCCTACCGCCATGAAGCCGACGCCGTAGATCACGCCCTCCAGGAGGCAAATCTTCGTCTGCCGCTGGAAGAAGCTGATCATGATATCGAAAAACGCGTTGATCTGCGCGGCCACGAAGCTCTTGGTGTCGTCCTTCAAAAACGGCATTTCCTTGACGCAGTCTTCGCCGCGCATGTCGGGGCGGGTCACGAAGTAGACGAGGAACACGAGCGCCAGAAGCCAAGTGAGCGCCCCCTTGACGATCGAGACCACGCCCTTGCCGACGCCCAGCGCCTGCTCCGAGAACGCATTCCACCAATCGGAGAGATCCAGCCCCGGGAACGCTTCGGCCAGCCACTCCTGGTATTTGGCCACCACGGCCGGCAGGCGATCGGCGAAGCCGGCGATTTCGGCCGTGATCTTGCTGCCGCCGTACCACGCCACCATCCCCATCGGGAGCAACACCGACAAAAGCATCAGCACCGCCGCGAGCGTGGGATTTTTGACGCGCTTGGCCCAGGCCTCGTAGTAGGGCCTGAAGAACATCGCAAGAAAAATACCGAGAATGATCGACGTCATGGGCTTACAGCACCGCGCACTTGGGCAGTTCCCCCACGATCGGCCGGGCGTACTCGATAAACGCCGCCGTCACGTCGTGCCCGTTCTTGGCGATATATTCCTTGGGGACGCTCCGCGTATACTTGGCCGCGTTCTGGATAGGCACCGGCGCAAAAGCCACGCGGTACTTCTTGCCTGCCTCGCGCACGATGGCGATAGTGCCCTTGGCAAGTTCGCCCGCGAGCGCCGCCTTCACCGCCGCGCGCCCGGCCGCCATGGCCTCGGCCTGGTCGACCTTGGAAGCGACGCCCGGGAACGAGCGCTGCAAATACCCGAAGGTATCGGCGCGCACGCGCTTGATCGCGGCCTTCTCCTTCAAAACCTTGGCGAGCTGGTCGCCGAGCGCGCCCGTACCCGACATCTGCACGTTGCCGTGGCTGTCGGTTTCGCCGCTCCCGAGTTTGGCGCCGATCGGCACGCCGTCCTTGCCGCGGATGCCTTCGCTCACCGCGCACACGCAGCGCCCGAACTTCTTGACCGCCGCCTTCACGTCCTTGACGAACTTCTCCTCCGAGAACGGCACTTCGGGCAGATAGATGAGGTGCGGGCCATCGTCCTCGCGCACGCGCGCCAACGCCGAAGCCGCCGTCAAAAACCCGGCGTCGCGGCCCATGATGATATCGATCTTAACCCCGCCCAAGGCGCGGTTGTCGAGGTCGTCGCCCATAATGGCGCTCGCCACGAAGCGCGCGGCCGAGCCGAAGCCCGGGGTGTGGTCGCAACTGCGCAAATCGTTGTCGATCGTCTTGGGGATATGGTAGACGACGAGCGGATAATTGGCGGCCTCGGCCTCTTCGGCCACGATCCGGGCGGCGTCGGCGCTGTCGTTGCCGCCGATATAGAAGAAGTACCCCACCTCCAGCTTGCGGAACGCCTCGAAAATCGCCTTGCAGTCGGCGGCGTCGGGTTTCTTGCGGCAGGAGCCGAGCGCCGACGAGGGCGTTTCGGCGATCTCGAGGAGCTTCTTCTCGCTAACTTTCTTGAGATCCACGTAGTCATTGCCGAGGATCCCCAAAATCCCGTGCCGCGCACCCAGGATCTTGCCGATCTTGGCACTCTTCCTAGCTTCCAGCACCGCGCCGACCAGCGATTCGTTGATCACCATCGACGGCCCGCCCGACTGGGCGATCACCATATTAAGCTTTTTCATCGGCTCATTATCTCCTCGCGTACGTTTTTGGGGGCAAGTTCGAACTGGTCGGGCTCCATGGAATAGCCGGCCCGGCCCTTGGTGAGCGAGCGGATGGCGGTGGAGTAACCGAACATCTGCGCCATCGGCACGCGCGCGCTCACGATCTGCTGATCGCCTTTCATGTCCATGTTGAGCACGGTGCCGCGCCGGCCGTTGAGGTCGCCGAGCACTTCGCCCACCGACTCCGGGGGCGTGGTGATCTCGAGCTTCATGATCGGCTCCAGGAATTCCGGCGCCGCCGCCATCGCGGCCTCGCGGAAGCCCATCATCGCGGCCGAGCGGAAGGCCACCTCGTCGGAAACCTCGGGATCCACGATCGTGGCCGAGAGCGCCTCCGCCTTGATGTCGGCCATCGGGAAGCGCGCCAG
>JAFXST010000079.1 GCA_017525475.1 Kiritimatiellia bacterium
GACGGCCTCGGCAAGGTCAAGGTGCGCGCGCGTATCGAGAAGGAGGACAAGAACAAACTCCTCATCACCGAACTCCCCTGGGGCGAAACCACCGACTCTTTGGCCGCCTCGATCGAGGACGCCATCAAGAAGAAAAAAGTGCCGGTCCGCAAGCTCCACGACCTGACGAGCGACAAGGTGCTTATCGAGCTGGAGCTGGCGCCCGGCGAAAACCAGGACAAGGCCATCGCCGCACTGTACGCCTTCACCAACTGCGAAAAGTCGCTTTCGTCGCGGCCGATCGTGCTGGACGCGGGTCGGCCGCGCCTCATGCGGGTAAGCGAGATCGTGCGCAAGAACGCCGAGCGGCTTATGGAGCTCACCAGGCGCGAGCAGGAAATCCGCCTCGACGAGCTCGATGCGCTGTTCCACGCCCGCACGCTGGATCGGATCTTCATCGAAGAGCGCATCTACAAGCGCATCGAGACCGAAAAGACGCTGGAAGGGGTAAAAAGCGCGATTCTGGCCGGGTTCAAGCCGTTCCGCAAGGAACTCAGGCACGACGTTACCGACGAAGACCTCGAGCGGCTCCTAAAGCTCCAGATCCGGCGCATTTCGCAGTTCGATATCGACAAGAACCGCGAGGATATCGCCAAGGTGCTGGCCGAGGAAGCCGAGGTCAAGGACAACCTCGCGCACTTGAAGGCGTTCACGATCAAGTATTTGAAAGGGCTCATCAAGGAATACGCCAAAAAGTACCCGCGCATCACCGAGATCAACCGCGCCGGCGCGTTCAAGGAAGTGGATATGCGCGCCATCACCGCCACCGAGCTTACCATCAAGTGGGACAAGGAGAACAACTTCATCGGCGCGGGCCTCAAGAACGGCGACGAGATGTTCAAGTGCTCCAGCCTCGACGAGCTCATATTGGTGTGGAAGGACGGGCGCTTCCGCAAGGTGCAGCCGGAAGACAAGGTGTTCGTGGACAAGGACCTCCTCTGCTGCATCCGCTACAACCAGGAGCAGGAGCGCGACACGCGCGACTTCACCATGATCTACGAGGAGGGCTCCTACACCTTCAGCTACATCAAGCGCTTCCGGTTCGGCGGGCTCATCCGCAACAAAGACTACCGCCTCGCGCCCGAAAAGCCCAAGAGCCGCATCATTTTCTTCGTCGAGGGCTGCCCCGACACCATCTACGTCAAGTTCAAGCCCGCCAAGGGCCAGAAGATCCACCAGCAGTATTACCTCCCGAAGGAACAGGTGGGCCGGATCAACCGCGAAACCGGCCAAACCGAGCAAAAGGACGTGGTCGAGATCCGCGGCGCCACCACCAAGGGCAAGCAGCTGACGATGAAGCCGCTCGCCCGCGTCAGCGCGTCGAAGGGCGCCTGGTGGGACGAGAGCGAGCCGCCCTCCAAGGGAGTGCTGGCTTGATCGTCGACGTCAAAGCCGTGCCGCGCTCGTCCCGGTCGGGCATCGACGGCTGGATCGGCGGCGCCCTCAAGGTGCGGCTCAAATCGGCCCCGGTGGACGGCAAAGCCAACCGCGAACTCGCGGAAGTGCTGGCCAAAGCGTGCAAAATCCCCAAGGCCAACGTCAGGTGGCTGTCGGGCGAGACGGCCAAACTCAAGCGGCTGGAGCTCGTGGGGGTCGACAAGCTGCCGCTTTAAGCTACCGAAAGTGCTTGCAATCTGCGGCCGGATATGATATAATATCTATCCAAAATGCAAAAGTTGTTCTCGACATTTCTGGTTATCGCCCTGGCGCACGGCGCCTGGGCCAGTTGGTATTGGCCCTTCGAGGGTAGCGACAAGGAAGAGAAAAAGGCCCCGCCGCGGCTTTCGGAGCTGATGGAGCCCGCCTCCATCGCCATCGACGAGGCGTCCGATCTCGTGGCCGACGGCAAAACGGCCGAAGCGGTGGCGGAATACCGCAAGGCGCTCGAAATCCTCGACCAGATCGAGATGGAGAATCCCGATCGCGCCGCCACGCCCGAATTCGCGTCGCTCCGCAACAAGCGCGCCTATATTTCGGCCGCCATCGATTCGATTTTGCTCGCCGAGGCGCGCGAAAACGCCAAAGCGGTGGCCATCACCGACACTACCGAGCTCGAAAAGCGCTTTGCCGAGCGGCGTGCGCGCAAAACCGGGGGCAAAACGCCGGAACTCGAGGAGGTGCACGTAGACCATTGGGGCAATGTGGCGACCGGCGCGGTGGAGAAGGCCACCGCCAAGCAAAGCGCCAAGAAGGCGGCCGCCAAGGCGGCGGTGGCGGCGGAGGGCCGGTCCGGCAAGCTCAGTTTGAGCGAGCGCAAGGCGATGCTTAAAGAAGTGGCGGCCAAGATGGAAGCCGAGGAGCTGGAGGAAGCCGACGATATCCTGGACGATTTGCTGGCGGTAAACCCCAACGACCTTACGGCCCTCAATCTCAAGGCGGCGGTCATGGTGCAGCAGGGCAAGACCGACGACGCCCGCAAGGCGCTCGATGCGGCCTTGCACGCGCACCCCAAGGACTACCACGCCTATTTCAACATGGCGCAGCTCATCATCGATACCGGCGGCAACAAGGCCGCGGCCCGGCGCTATTACGATATCGGGCGTCGCGTGGGCGGCCCGGACGACGCCGACTTGGAGGAGGCGCTCAAGTGACGGTGCTGGCGGCGGCCATGGTGGCGGGCGCATTGCAGTTGGTGGAAAACTGCCGCGCCATGCTCCCCGACGACGTGGAGCTCAAAGGACGCATCGTCCAGCGCGATCGCCGGGGCATCCCCACGGTGGAGCGCAACTACACGCTTAGGCGCCAAAAAGGCGTAACCTCGCTCGATTTTCCGCTCGAAGAGCTCAAGAGCGACGTGACCTGGAGCGATATCACGCTCGATTACCTGTGGTGGGACGACGTAAGCTTCGATGAGGAAAAAACGGGCGAGACGGTCAACGGGCAGACTTGCTACGTGATTTTGCTCAAAAAAGGCGACCGCACCGTCAGGGTGTGGATCGACGGCAAGTATGGCGCGCTCATGCAGGCCGAAGAGCTTAAGGACGGCCAGCCGATAAGGCGGCTATGGGGGACGCGGATCAAGAAGTTCGGCGATCGCTGGATGGCCAACGTCCTCGAGGTGGAAACGCTCGGTTCCGGGCATCGGACCAAAATCGTGGTGGAGGAAATGCAATGAAGTGGCTAGGCAAACTCGTAAAGCGCCTGTTCGGCACGCTGGTGTTGCTGGTGGTGCTGGTGCTGGCGGCGGTGCTCTCGATCCCGCTCTGGATCGGGCCGGTCGTCCGGCCCACGGTCAACCGTCTCGTGCCCGAATACACCCAAACCGGGTTTTTCCTCGGCAATTTCAAGCTCAATCCCTACACTTGCTACTTCGAGATGGGCGAGCTTAGGCTCGGCAACCCCGAAGGCTTTGCGGTGGACCGGGCGCTGTCGCTCGGCAAAGCGGTGGTGGATGTGGAGACGCTGTCGCTCTTTACCGACATCGTCGTCATCGAGAATATCGAGATCGGCGACGCGTACGTCGCTTACGTCAAGAACGGCGAGGGCAAGCTCAACTTCGACGTGATCGGCGACAACGTCAAGCGGGTCGCGGCCGCCAAAGCGGCGGAAAAGGCGGCGCGGGAAGCGGCCGCCAAGGAAGCCGAGGAAGCGCCGGCGGGCGAGCGCGGCGGCAAGTTCGACCTTAAGCTTCCCGACGAAATCAAACTGCCCGAAAAGATCAAGCTCCCGGACTTCGGCGGCAAGAGCGAGGGCGAGAGCGCGGCCCAAGCGGAGCAAGCGCCCGTCGACCGGGAAGCTGCCGCCCCCGGGCAGCCCGAACGCCAGGTCAAGTATATCATCCGGCGTTTGGCTATCAAGAACGTGAGCGGCCAGTATCTGCAGATGCCGTTCAAATTGCCGAGCTTCGAGCTCCGCAACCTCGGGTTCGACGAGGGCGGCTACAGCCTCGAGCGGCTTAGCCAGGCCATCATCAATGAACTGGTGACCTCGATCGTATCGTCGCTCTCCGGTTTCCTCAATACCGCCGTGGATGTTGGCGGCAAGAGCCTCAACGAGGCGGTGAAGATCGGCACCGAGGGTCTGTCCTCGGCCATGGATACCGGCACCGAAAAGCTGTCTTCGGCCATGGACGCCAGTACCGGGAAGTTGTCCGGGGCGGTGGGCGCCGGGAGCGAGAAGCTGTCGGCCGCCGTCAATGTGGGCGTCGAAGGTCTTGCCGGCGCGCTCGGCAAGGGCAGCCAGGCGCTTACCGGCGCCGTCAATTTCGGGCAGAGCGCCGCCGAGCCGGCGGTTGCCGAACCCGCAGCCCAAGTCGCGCCTGGCGCCGAAGCCGCACCCGACGCCCAAGTCGAACCGGCGGCCGAGCCGGAGGCGGCCGCACCTGTCGCCGAAGCTACCGAGGAGGATTTGCGCTCGACCGGGCAGCGCCTCGAAGACGCCGGCAAGTCGGCGCTCAACGCCTTGGTGGGGCTCGACGGCCAAAGCGCCAAGGACGCTTTCAAGAATACCGGCGACAGCCTCAAGAGCGTCGGCAAAGACTTGAAGGGCGTCGGCAAGGACCTCAAGAATATTTTCAAAAACAAGCAACAGTGACGAAAGCAAACACTTATGGAAAGCAAGAAAACCACTAGGAAAAAAGACCGTCGGGTAGAAATGTCGGTGGAGGGCCTCAAGGAGGACTTCGCCTGGCATCTCAGGTATACGCTCGCCAAGGCCGAGGGCTCCGCCACCGAGCGCGACCACTATACCGCCTTCGCCAACGCCGTGCGCGACCGCATCGTGGAGCGCTGGATCAACACCCAGGAAGAGTACCACAAGCAGAACACCAAGCGCGTCTACTACATGTCGCTCGAGTTCCTGATCGGGCGCCTGTTGGGCAACAACGTCATCAACCTCAAGGCCGACAACATCGCCCGCGAAGCGCTCAAGGAGTACGGCATCGACTGGAACAGCCTGCGCGACTGCGAGGCCGACGCCGGTTTGGGCAACGGCGGTCTCGGCCGCCTCGCCGCGTGCTATCTCGACTCCATGTCCACGCTCGATCTCGCCGGCATGGGCTACGGCATCCGCTACGACTACGGCATTTTCCGCCAGCGCATCGTGGACGGCCAGCAGGTCGAAGAGCCCGACCAGTGGCTCAAGAACGGCTATCCCTGGGAGATGGTGCGTCCCGAATACGCGCAGACGGTCGGTTTCGGCGGCCATGTGGAGTACGCCAACATCAAGAGCCGCCAGCAGTGGCGCTGGGTGCCGGCCGAGCAGGTGCAGGGCGTACCTTACGATCTCCCGATCGTCGGCTACTGCAACGCGGTAAACTCCCTCCGCCTGTGGAGCGCGCGCGCGGTGGAGGAGTTCGACCTCGCCGACTTCAACAAGGGTTCCTACATCGAGGCGGTGGAGTCCAAGGTCCTTTCCGAAAACCTCACCAAGGTCCTCTACCCCAACGACAACACGATGGCCGGCAAGGAACTGCGCCTGAGGCAGCAGTATTTCTTCGTGTGCTGCTCGGTGCGCGACATCCTGCGCCGCTACCGCGAGCTTAACGACAATTGGGATAGCCTCCCCGACAAGGTCTACATCCACCTCAACGAGACGCATCCCGCGCTCGTCATCCCCGAGCTCATGCGCATCCTCATCGACGAGGAAGGGCTCTCCTGGGACAAGGCCTGGGAGCTTACGCGCAAGAGCTGCGGCTACACCAACCACACCATCCTCCCCGAGGCGCTCGAAAAGTGGCCGGTGCCGATGATGGAACGGTTGCTGCCGCGCCATCTGCAGATCATCTACGAGATCAACGGCCGCTTCCTGCAGCAGATCAGCGCCCTCTATCCCGGCGACGTCAAGCGCCTGCAGCGCATGAGCCTCATCGACGAGTCGGGCGAGCGCTACGTGCGCATGGCCAACCTCTGCATCATCGCCTCCACCTCCACCAACGGCGTGGCGGAGCTCCACTCGCAGATCCTCAAGGATTCGCTCTTCAAGGATTTCTACGAGCTCTATCCCGAGCGCTTCACCAACGTGACCAACGGCATCACGCCGCGCCGGTGGCTCCTCAAGGCCAATCCCGCCTTGAGCCAGCTCATCACCGACAAGATCGGCGACAACTGGATCACGCACCTCGACGAACTCAAGAAGTTCGAGGCGTTCAAGGGCGACAAGGCGGTACTCGATTCGCTCGACAAGATCAAGAAGGCCAACAAGGAGGTGCTCGCCAAGTACGTCAAGGATACGCTCGGCGTCAAGCTCGACACCTCGGCCATCTTCGACGTGCAGGTCAAGCGGCTCCACGAGTACAAGCGCCAGCTCCTCCTCGCGCTCTACATCGTCATCTTCTACAACCGGCTCTTGAGCGACTCCAAGTACGATCCCGTGCCCCGGAGCTTCATCTTCGCGGCCAAGGCGGCGCCCGGCTACTACATGGCCAAGCTCATCATCCGCCTTATCCACGGCATCGCCGGCGTCGTCAACTCCAACCCCAAGACGCGCGGCAAGCTGTCGGTGGCGTTCCTGCCCGACTACCGCGTGTCGCTGGCCGAGAAGATCATGCCCGCGGCCGAAGTCTCCGAGCAGATCTCGCTCGCCGGCATGGAAGCGAGCGGCACCGGCAACATGAAGTTCATGATGAACGGCGCGCTCACGCTCGGCACCTACGACGGCGCCAACGTGGAGATCAACCAGGAAGTCGGCGACGAGAATATGTTCCTCTTCGGCATGCGCACCGAGGACGTGGCCAAGAAGCGGCCCACCTACATCTCGCGCGAATTCTACAAGAACGACCCCGAGATCAAGATGGCCCTCGACATGATCAAGGCCAACGTCTTCTCGCTCCTGGAGCCGGGGCTCTTCGATCCGATCATCCGCAACCTCCTCGACTACAACGACTACTACATGCTGCTCGCCGACCTTCGGTCCTATTCCGACGCGCAGGCGCGCGTCGACAAGACCTACCGCGACCGCAAGCTGTGGAACCAGATGTCGCTCGTCAACATCGCGCGCTCCGGCCGCTTCTCGTCCGACCGCGCCATCATGGAGTACGCCCGGAACATCTGGAACGTGGAGCCCGTGAGGTTCAATTGATGGCTTGGTACGTCAAAGCTCCCGACGGCGCGGTGTTCGGGCCCGCGTCGGCCGAACAGCTCAAAAGCTGGGCCGACGACAGCCGCATCACGCCCGAGCATTTCGTCTCCGACGACAACCGCAACTGGATGCCGGCGGCCAACCTCCCCGAACTCGAAATGGTCTACCTCGTGGAGGTAAGCCCCGGCGAGGTGTACGGCCCCTATACCGACAAGGTCCTCGAAAGCCTGGTCGGCGGCGGCGACTTGCCGCCCACCGCCCGGTTCTACGTCGTGTCGCAGAAGCTCGACGAGGCCTACGAGGCGGTGGAGAAGCTCCGCGCCGACAATGAGCAGCTCAAAGCCCGGCTGGCGAACGCCGAGGCCGCGCTCGCGGCCGCCCGC
>JAFXST010000080.1 GCA_017525475.1 Kiritimatiellia bacterium
GAGCTTGATTTCGGCCGCCTGGATCTCCTCGTTGGCCACGTGGACCACGATATCCTTGACGAACTTGAACTCCTTGACGTCGCCGGTGAGCGGGATCATGATCTCGGGCTTGACGTTCCAGCCCTTGTGCTTCTTCTGCGTGTTGATGGCCGCGCGGATCACCGCCTTGGTCTGCATCACCGCGATTTCGGGATAGGTCACGCACAGGCGGCAACCGCGGTGGCCCATCATGGGGTTGATCTCGTGCAGGGAGTCGATGATCTCCTTGATGCGCGAAATCGGCTTGTGCGTCTCCTTGGCGAGGAGCGCGATCTCGTCCTCGGTGTGCGGCACGAACTCGTGGAGCGGCGGGTCGAGGAAGCGGATCGTCACGGGCTGGCCGTCCAGCGCCTCGAACAGCTGCTCGAAGTCGTCCTGCTGGTACGGCAGGATCTTGGCGAGCGCGATCGAGCGCTCTTCCACCGTGTCGGCGCAGATCATCTGGCGGAACGGCGTGATGCGGCTCTGCGAGAAGAACATGTGCTCGGTGCGGCAGAGCCCGATGCCCTCGGCGCCCAGTTCGCGCGCCTTCTTGGCGTCGCGCGGCGTGTCGGCGTTGGTGCGCACTTTGAGCCGGCGGAACTTGTCGGCCCACATCATGATGCGCCCGAACTCGCCGACGATCTTGGCGTCAACCGTGGGGATGAGCCCGTCGTAGATGTTGCCGGTCGAGCCGTCGATCGAAATCCAGTCGCCTTCGTTGAAGACCTTGCCGCCCAGCACGAAGCGCTTGTGCTCCTCGTCCATCTGGATCTCCTGGCAACCCGACACGCAGCATTCGCCCATGCCGCGCGCCACCACCGCCGCGTGGCTGGTCATGCCGCCGCGCACGGTGAGGATGCCTTCCGAAGCCTTCATGCCCTCGATATCCTCGGGGCTCGTCTCCAGCCTGACCAGCACCACCTTCTCGCCGCGCTCCTTCCATTCCTTGGCGTCCTCGGCCGAGAACACGATGCGCCCGCAGGCGGCGCCCGGCGACGCGGGAAGTCCCCGCCCCTGGGGCGTCGCGCGCTTGAGTTCCACCGCGTCGAACTGCGGGTGGAGCAGCGTATCGAGGTTGCGCGGATCGATCATCAGCACCGCCTCTTCCTCGGTGCGCATGCCCTCGTCCACCAGATCGCAGGCGATCTTCAAGGCCGCCTTGGCCGTGCGCTTGCCGTTGCGCGTCTGGAGCATGAAGAGCTTCTTGTTCTCGATGGTGAACTCCATGTCCTGCATGTCGCGGTAGTGGGCCTCGAGCGTCGCGCAGATCTTCTGGAACTGCTTGAACACGTCGGGCATCACCTCGGCCATCTTGGCGATCGGCATCGGGGTGCGCACGCCGGCCACCACGTCTTCGCCCTGGGCGTTCATCAGGAATTCGCCCATCAGCTTCTTTTCGCCCGTCGCGGGATCGCGCGTGAAGGCCACGCCCGTGCCCGAGTTGTTGTTGAGGTTGCCGAACGCCATCATCTGCACGTTGACGGCCGTGCCCCAGCTGTAGGGGATGTCGTTGTCGCGGCGGTACACGTTGGCGCGCGGGTTGTCCCAGCTGCGGAACACCGCCTTGATCGCCTCGAACAGCTGCTCCTTGGCGTCGGTGGGGAAGTCGCGCCCGATGGCGCTCTTGTACTCGGCCTTGAACTTGCCCGCCAGCTCCTTGAGGTCGTTGGCGTTGAGCTCCAGGTCGTGCTGCACGCCCTTCTTGGCCTTCATCTCGTCGATCAGCTTCTCGAAGTGCTTCTTGCCCACTTCCATCACCACGTCGGAGAACATCTGGATGAAGCGGCGGTAGCAGTCCCAGGCCCAGCGCGGGTTCTTGGTCTGCTTGGCGAGCGAGGTCACCACCGTCTCGTTGAGGCCGAGGTTGAGGATGGTGTCCATCATGCCCGGCATCGAAGCGCGCGCGCCCGAACGCACCGAGACGAGCAGCGGATTCTTGGCGTCGCCGAATTTCTTGCCCGAGCTCTTCTCCAGCCGGTCGATGTACTCCATGATCTCGGCCTGGATGTCGTCGCCGATCTTCTTGCCGTCGTCGTAATAGCGCGTGCACGCCTCGGTGGTGATGGTGAAGCCCTGCGGCACCGGCAGCCCCAGCCCCGCCATCTCCGCGAGGTTGGCGCCCTTGCCGCCCAGCAGTTCGCGCATGTCCGCGTTGCCTTCGGTCTTGCCCGCGCCGAAGAAATATACGTACTTCTTGCCCTTGGTGTTCTTGTCTTTGATTGCCATTTTAGGCCTCTTGCCTTTGGTTGTCGTTAAAATGTCCGTCGGTTCAGTAGTTCTCGGCTTCCACCTGGAAGTAGGCTTGGGGATGGAAGCACACCGGGCAGAGCTCCGGCGCCTTTTCGCCTACGTAGACGTGCCCGCAGTTGCGGCACTGCCAGCGGTTCTCGCCCACCTTCACCCACACTTCGCCCTTTTCGATGTTGGCCAGAAGCTTGCGGTAGCGCTCCTCGTGGTGCTTCTCGATGGCGGCCACGCCCTCGAACTGCCGGGCCAGATCCTCGAAACCCTCCTCGCGCGCCTCCTCGGCGAAGCGGCGGTACATGTCGGTCCACTCTTCGCGCTCGCCGGCCGCGGCCGCCGCCAGATTGGCGGGCGTGTCGCCGATGCCGCCCAGATGCTTGAACCACAGCTTGGCGTGCTCCTTCTCGTTGAGCGCGGTTTCCTGGAACAGGGCGGCAATCTGCTCGTAGCCGTCCTTTTTGGCGCGCGACGCGAAATAGTCGTACTTGTTGCGCGCCTGCGATTCGCCCGCAAACGCGGTCCAGAGATTCCGCTCGGTCTTCGATCCTTTGAGCTCCATGGTCTTGCTTTCCTTTTCTTGTGTCGTTCTTTTAGCCGCGAAATCGGCTATATTGCGGAGTATTATACCAAAATTCCGCCGCGATTGCAAGAGGAAAAAACCGATTTTTGCCGGTGGCGGCGTTCAAACCGGACAATGCCGGAGCCGCTCGCCGTCGAAGTAGCCGAACGAAGGCGCGGAGCCGCCCTTGGGCAATGACACCGAACCGGGATTGAAAATCTTGATTCCGCAGCCGAGTTCCTTGAGTTCCGGCACGTGCGTGTGCCCGTGGGCCAAAACCGTGCCCATTCCCAGCGGCGGCAGGCAATATTCGTTCCAGCGGTGACCGTGCGTAAGGAAGAACCGTTCGATCCCGGCGTCCAATACCGCATAGTCGGCCATCATGGGGAATTCGAACATCATCTGGTCGACTTCGGCATCGCAGTTGCCGCGTACCGCCACGATGCGATCCTTGCGGGAATTCAAGATTTTCGCCACCAGCACCGGATCGTAGAAATCGGGGATGCCGTTGCGCGGCCCGTGGTACAGCAAATCGCCCAACAGCACCAGCCGGTCGTACCCCAAGTCGTCGGCCGCGGCCAACGCCTCCTCCAACGCCGAAGGCACGCCATGGATATCGCTCATGAATACTATTCGCATATCGCAGACAATCATTTATTTCCGGTATGTGCCGGTGACGTCGTCCGCCGGCACGTCGGATACGCCTTGCGGATATTCCCAGGTGCGCCAAAACCGCGTACCTTCCGGCGACGGCGACCAGCGGCTCGCGTAAATGCGTTTGTCCGGGCGCGAGGCGTCGGCTTGGGCGGCGTATTCCAAAAACCAGATATCGTCCTCGCGCTCCTTTTCGCCCGAGGCCAAGACCCGCCAACGCCCTTGCGACCACACTTCCACCCACGAATGGTTGCCGGGGATGGCGGTCCAGTTGCAGCCCACCAGCCTGGCCGGAATGCCCAGCGCCCGGCAGGCGTCGACGAGAATTATCGAAATCCCCGTGCACGAGGCCATGCCGATGCGCATCGAGTGGCGCGGCGATTGCCGGGCGCGGTCGCGTTTGACGTTGTAGTGTACGCCGAGCAGGTCCCAGATGGTGCGATCCAGCTTCACGGCCGCCTCGTAGTTGTCGGCGCAACCCTCGACCAGCGGCGAAAAGCGTTCGCGGAACTCGCCGCGCCAGTCGTCGCGGCCTTCGCGGATCACGGAATAGGGCAGCACGTAATCGAGATAGATTTCGTCGGGATAGCTTTCGATGGCGGTTTGGCGCGCCAGTTGCGCCAGGCGGCAGTTGTTGGTTACGTAATCGCCCGGCAGCGGCCAATCCTGCGGCGGCGCGTATTTGAGGATGAACGCGACATCCCGCCCGAGCGTATCGCCGGCCTCCGGTTGCAGCACCAGATTGTCGCGCCATTCGACCCCGTCCACCGAAACCGCATCCCACAATTCGGCGCCGGACGAAGCGAACACGTTGCCGAAAATGCGAAGGTTGCGGTGGTATGGCGTTTGCTGCGCCGCCAGCTCCGGCACCGAAGGCGCCACCGTGATTACGGCGTTGCAGAACTGGTAAGGAGAAGTCAAACAATCGATAAACCGGTTGCCGCTTATCTCCACGTCGGTGCAGGCGCCAGACTCGTACCAGTTGGACGCGTCGCCCGCCAGGAGAATGGCCGTACCCGAAACATGGTCGAACATGTTGCCCCTGGCCACCACCCGCCCGCCGGTCGTAAAGAGCGCCGCCCGCGCCCGGTTGTTGCGCACGGTGTTGCAGTTGAACTCCACCGCCGGCTGCCAGTCGGCGTTTTCCACGGCATCGCCCGGCCCGAAACCGGCGACATCCCGGTCGAGCGACAATACCATCGTGCGTTCGTCCTCCGCCGTTACCGCCTCCACCTTGGCCACGGGGCCGTTTTCCAGCGTCCGGGCGCGGATGAAGCGCAGCGTTTCGCCCGGGGCGAACACCTCGAAACCGTACGCCTGGTCGTGCACGTAACGGCAACGCCAGCGGTTGCCGTCAAGCTTCTCCTCGATCCTGAGGCACGTCGCGTGGATGTTGATGGCATCGTCCATCATCCCCTCGAACCGCGCGCCCGTGACCGACACAAGCCCCTTGCAGTTGGAAAAATGCGTGGCATCCGCCTTCGTGGAGCAAAAACACCCTTCGCGCGGGTACACGCCGCCGAAACGCCAGGCGATATCGGCCGAACGCTGCGCCAACAGGCCCATGCCGTGCGCCGCATGGATGGCGACGTTTTCGAACACCACGTTCTCGGCGCGGTAAAGGCAGATGGCGGGCGCCGGACGCTCCCAGGTGCGGAACGAAATCGTGTCGCCGGTTTCGGCCTGCGCCAGGTCGAACACGTCGCCCGTGCCCGGCTTGATGGCGTGGGTTCTACCGTCCCACAGCATCTGCGCGTTGCCGAAGCCGTCCGATCCGCGGACGCGGAACTCGAGCCGGGGGCGGCCGTCCGGCTCGAAGCCGGCGATCCTCGCTTCGCCGATGGGCGACGCTTCCCAATCGAGTTCCAGGTTCTCCAGCCGCACGCGCGCGGAATCCATCACGAGAATACCGGTCGAGACGCCGTGGAAAATCAGCCTCGCGCCCCGTCCCAGCCCCTTGAGCGCCAAATCCTTGGCGTTCTCCACCGCCACCTGCACTAGGCGCGGGCGAGTCTGGTCGTGATTGGAAACGAAGAACTCCATGGACCTGGCGTTCTCCGCGTAGAAATGGTATTCGCCCTCCGCCAGCTCCACCGTGCCGCCGTCGCGACAGGCGTCGATGGCCTCCGCCAGCGTCGCCGTCATGTCGTTGGTGCCGGCGGGTACGATCTCCGCATGCACCGGGCCCATCGCCGAAATCGCAACCAACGCCCAATAGCGCGCCGTCAACTTGCCTACCTTCATTTGCTTTGGCTCCGTTTCAAGTTACAATAATGCCAATCGCAGGGGTTACAAGGAGTGGTGGTGGGGCAAGGATTCGAACCTTGGAAGGCGTAAGCCAGCAGATTTACAGCTCACAAAGCGCCCTTTGCCGCGACCGCTCCTTTTTTGATTTTGTTTCGGATATTATAGCATATTTCGTTTTTGGTGTCAAGAGGCGCGGCGGGCCGTTTTTCGTGCGGTTTTGGGCACTATCTTTGGAGATGTGGTTACAAGACCGCTACAGATTTTCGCGACATCAGCAGATTTTCCCATCTCACTACTTACGGTGACAAATATGGTTACGCGGGCTTGGGTGTTGATGGCCGGGCGGGTGGGTCGCGGGCCTGCCCTACCCCCTGGCTTAGGTTCTTTTCGGCTGGTAAAAGGCCCGAATCCCTAACGGCGAGATCAGCGAAGTTGATTGACTCACGAAATGGGGAGTAATAGGGGATTTCTTGCGGATAATTGCAAGTTAGGTGGTGCAGGTGGTAGGGGGCTAAAGAAACGAAAGCCGGAAAGTGAAAATAAAAAAGATAAAAAAGACCCTTGACAGGTTGAACCAACCTATGGTATAATATGCGCCAGTCAACCGAAAAAAAGATGGAGTCACAATGGCAAACACACCAAGCATATACAAGCAGAAGGTCAGCTTGCAGCTCGATAATGAAGTTGTAGTTGCCCTTGATCTGAAGGCTGAGGCCGATGGTACAAGCCGCAACGCTGTTGCGAACTATTACCTGTCGCATGACCTGGCGCATATTATCAACTCATTCAAGAAGGCAGACAAAGATCGTGTTGCCGCTCTTGCGAAAAAGAATTTGGAGGCTCGCCGTGCAAAGTAATGTGCTGTTGGATATAACCCCTTCCAATATGGATATGGCGAAGTGGGTCGCCAGGCGATTTAACACGTCCGTCCGTGAGGTTATCTCTTTTTGCCTGCAAGGTTCGACCAACCCTAGAGATCGACGCTTGCACAACCTCCGGGAGATTCTTTGCGCCCGTAAGGTTCAACCAACCTTGCGCCGCTCGATGCTGGCCAGCAGGGAGGCGTAAGTATGGTAATGAATTGCATAATCGTCTGTATCGTGGCGGTGCTTATCGCCATATTCTTTGATAGTGGCAGGGAGGCATAACCATGAGCGAACAAGCGAAAGTAAGCAGGCTTAGTACTGCCGGCCAGATGATAATCGGCTGCGACGATCCCATTGAGGGATTGCACCTGCGCGTGTCGCGGCACTACGATCAGATAACCGTCGAGGTGCACAAGCACGATCGGAAGTACTCGACGGCCGTGGCGGTGATGCCGCACGACTGGAGCACGCAAATGGTGCGCCTGATGGCCGTCGGCATATTCAACGGGCTCCGGAGCTGGAGCGGCCGCACCCGGCGCAAGCGCGCAAACAAGCAAGCCAAGCAGGAGGCGCAGTCATGAGCGATATCGATCTGCACCGCCTCGTCGCGCGCAACTGGCGCGAGCTCGAGGACAAGGAACGCCGGCGCCGACTGTGGCGCGCGGCGGGCGAAGCGGCCCTGGCTGCCGTCAGCGCCCTCTTGTTCATCATCGCCATCATCCTGGCGTGCGCCGTCTCGGGCGGCGGCTCGATGCGCACGTCGCCAACCACCCAGCACGAACGCCTGGACGCGGCCTCGCGCCGGGCGCGGATGGCGTGGGTCGAAGGATTGAAGCCATGAACGCCGAGACGCTGCCGATGCTGATCCGCATCGATGAAATGATAACGGCGCTCAGGGATATCGGGCGTCGCGCCGATGCCGCCCTTCGCGGCCCCAAGCTCTATCCCGAGGAGTTCGAGCGGCGCCTCAACAAGGCGCTCGCCGGCATCGAGCTCAGGGCCCATAGGGCAAGATTTGCTGGAGCGGGGACCAAAACCCACACGGAAAGCCGCGTGCCCCGGGACTCAGGCTTGGCGGCGGGAGAGACCGCCCGAGGATAAGACCATGCGCATCGAAGATAGACAAACGCTCGAAAACATGCTGCGCCTGCCGTGCTTCGCCCTGGGCGAGCAGAAGGTACAGCACATCATGGACATCGTCGACGGGCGCGACAAGCAGCTGGACCTCCTCAAGGAGATCCGCAAGCTGGTGGACGCGCACACGCCAAACGACACCTCGCTCCTGACCACGGGCGAGGTGGCCAAGATGTTCAAGGTAACGCCGCCTACGGTGCTAAATTGGTGCGCGCGCGGTATTCTCCACCCCATCGACCGGCCGGGATTCACCCATCGGCTGTTCGCCCGCGCAAGCGTCGAGAAGCTGCTCTCGAGCGCCGCGCAGCGGCCAGCCAAGCCCGCCGAGGGCGTCAAACCGAGCGCCAAAACCGCGCCGGCAGAGCCCGAATTCGACTTCGAAAACCCCCAGAAAGAGTCTCAGAAATGAACAAAAACGACCTCCGAAACGGCCCCAAAAAACCTGTGCGCGACCTCTTTGTGGCGCTTGCGGCGCACTGTAGCTACTACCTTGCAGACGTCGTAGACAACAAAAAAGCGCTCCACGTGCGCATGGAAAAGCTGCGCAAGCTCGCCACGGAAATCCTCGAATACGCCAAGGGAGTGGACGATGATCTGGTGCGATAACTGGTACGAAATGATGTGCCAATACCCCGCCAAAGAGCGGGGGCGCTTTGCGCTGGCGGTGCTTGAATACGCCTACAGCGGCACCATTCCGCCCAAGGCCGACCGGGTGGGCTATATGGCGTTTTTGGCGGCTCAGCCGGTAATCGACGCCAATAAGCACAATACCGAGCGCGCCAAAAAAGCCTCGACCAAGCGGTGGAAAGAAGATGCTCAAGCATTGCCGGACGGCGATGCTCAAGCATTGCAGAATGACGATGCTCAAGCATCGCAAATTGACGATGCTCAAGCATTGCAGAATGACGATGCTCAAGCAGGTATATATATAAAAGGAAAAGGAAAAGAAAAAGAAAAACTACAAAAAGAAGTTGCAGTTGGAGTTGAACTTTCCTTGTTCCTCGAGCAAGCCAAACTTGCCGGCGTGCCCGATGAGTTCGCCCGGCACCTCCACCACGAGCTCGAGGAGTTCGGCTGGCAGGACCGCGACGGCAAGCCGGTGGGCAATTGGCGGCGGTACCTCAAAGCGGCATGGACGGCGGAGCAGAGCGGCACGCGCAGCGGGAGCGGCGCTACCGCCCAAGAACCGCCGGCGATGGCGATGACCGAGGAAAGCTTCGAATGAACGACCGCGAGCTCAAGAGCGAAAGCGGCGTAGTCGGCAGCGTCATCATGAACCCCGAGCGCATCGGCACGGCGATCACCGCCGGCGTCGACGCCGGTTGGTTCTCCGACGCCAAGTGCGCGCTCTTGTGGGATGCCGCCGTAAGCATCTTCCGCCGCGACGGCGAGAGGGGTATCGACGGCAACCGGGTCTACGACGAAGCGCTCAGGCTCGCCGCGCAAAAGGGGCGGCACGAGGGCACCATCCTGACGCTCGACGATCTGATGGGCGTTTGCGACGTGCCGGGCGGCGCGTACCTCGAGTTCTACATCCGCGACCTGCAATCGAAAGTCATGGTGCGCCGGATCAACGCCGCCGGCGACTGGTGGCGCAAAAACCTGCGCGAGGGGATCCCGCCCGAGGCGATCTGGCCCGCCTACATGAAGCGCCTCGCCGAGGCGGTCACCGCCGGCATCGCCAGTCGCGCCGCCGATCCGCGCGAAGAAGCGGCCAAGCTGCTGCGCGAATACGAGGAGGCGCACCGGATCCGCATCGTGGAAAAGAATCTCGATTACGTGCCGGGGTATTCGTTCCCGTGGCCGGTAATGAACAAGCTCCTGAACGGCCTCCAGCCGTCCACGCTCATGTACGTCGGCGCCCGGCCCTCGGTCGGCAAGACGATGGTGACGCTCAACTTCATCCGCCATTGGTGCGAGTGCGGCCTCAAGGTGGGGTTCGTTTCGCTCGACATGGGGATCCATCACCTGATGAAGCGACCGCTCGCCGAGCTCGCCCGGGTGAGCTTCAACAAAGCAAGCTTCGGCACCACCTCCAGCGCCGATCTCGCCGCGCTCAAAGAGGCGGTGGAAAGCGTCGGCAAGTGGCCGCTCAAGATCATCGCCGAGCGCGACGTCGACCATGTCTGCGCCTGGGCCAAGGCGATGCACGCCTCGGGCGAGCTCGATATCCTGGTGGTGGATTTCGTGCAGCTCATGCAGTCCAAGGCGGTGCGCTTCGGCAATTCCGAAGAGCGCCTCGAGTACGTGAGCGGCCAGTTCAAGGAGTTCACCAACGGCACCGGCGTACCGGTGGTGGCGCTCTCGCAGCTCAACCGCGAGTGCGAGAAGGACGGCGGCCGGGTGCCGACCGCGAGCGATCTGCGCGGGAGCGGCGCGCTCGAGCAGGACGCCACCATAATCGTGCTCCTGCACGTCGATACCGACACCCGCGCCAGGTGGCACCAGCCGACGCCGGGCTATCCCAACGGGCGCTTCCCGGCGGCGCTGACCGTGAACAACAACGCGGCCGAGGGCAGGTCGTTCAAGCCGATCCGGTTCATCGTGGGCAAGAACCAGAACGGCTCAGCCGGGCCGGACGTGTGGCTGCCGCTCGTGGCCATTCCGGCTTACGGCGCGGTGCATCTGGGCGACGCCTGGGCGCAGCCGGACGTGGAGACGGTGGGTTACGGCGCCACCGCCAAGGGCAAGGCGTACTACTACGCGCGCTTCGAGCGGATCTGCGCCGACCGGCGCAAGAGCGATATCGAGCGCGCCTGGGCCGATCACGGGGTATTGATCAGCGAAGAAGAACAGCGCCGCAAGATGGGGCTCTAGGTATGGCGGGCGAGTTCACGAGCGAGCAATACGCGAAGTTCAGCGCCCTCTGCGCCGAAAAGGCGGCGAGGGCCGAGCGGGCGTCGCGCTTGAGGCGCGAGCGCGAGGCGCGCTCCGGCCGGCCGCTCAGCGACTCCGAGCGGCAACATCGCCAGGTATTGAAGCTCAACGAACTCGCCGAGCTGCCGCCGGTCGCGGATCCCGAACGCCGCGAACGCTGCCGCCTGGACCTCGCGGAATTCTGCCGCACCTACGCCGCCAAGTTCCTCGATCATCTGCCGGGCGAAAACATGATCCGCGAAATCGTGCGGCCGCTGCAGGAGTCGATCTTGCGCACGGGCGCGATGGACCTGTTCGAGGCGCCGCGCGGCATCGGCAAGACCGCGCTCATCATCTTGGCCATCGCCTGGGCGCTCTCGTATGGCCACCGCAAGTACGTGGTGCTGGTGTCGGCCACCGGCAAGCTCGCCGTCAAGAATCTCAAAAACGCACTCTACGTGATGACGCGTTCGAGCGTCTACGTGGCCGATTTCCCGGAGGTGGCGCTGCCGATCCTGGCGCTCGAGGGCAAATGGCAGAAGGCGGCCACGCAGACGTACCGGGGGAAGCTCACCGATCTCGAGTGGCGCGCCGACCATGTCAAGCTCGCCACCATCGCCGGCGAGGACGGCATCGAGTTCCCGGCCTCGGGCGGCATCATCTACTCGGTGGGCGTGGGCGGCGCGATCCGCGGCCTCAATGACGCCGGCGTCAGGCCCGATATGGTATTTCTCGACGATATCCAGAAGCGCAAGGACGCCAAGAGCCCCAGCCTCTCGGCCGAGCTCGAGAGTTTCGTCAAGCAGGACGTGATGGGTCTTTTTTCGCACTCGAACCCCAAGACGATGCTGATGGCGATCACGCCCATTTGCGAGGGCGACTTCGCCTCGCTCATATCCGACAAGGAGCGCAACCCCGGCTGGCGGCACCATATCATCCCCTTGGTCAAGAGCTGGCCGGACGAAGCGCTGGTGACCGAATGGCTGGAGCTGTGGCGCGAGGATATGGCGGTGGACGATGGCGCGCTCACGCGGTCGACGGCGTTCTACCGCAAGCACCGCAAGGAGTTCGCGGCGGCGCAGCTCCTCGACGATCGGATCGGCGCCATGGGCGAGGTGGACGCCTTCCATCACGTGCTCCTGTTGATGGCTCCGGATCGCGAGGCGTTCGACGCCGAGTATCAGATGAAGGTGCGCGAAGAAGGCGAAGGCGTGCAGGTCACGGCGGGGGTGGTCAAGCACAATCTCACCGGCGTCGCCGAGTTCGAGCTGCCGGACTATTGCACCGACCTGGTGGCGTTTTGCGACGTCAACATCCAGAAGGAGAGCGGCATGCGCTACACGGTGCTGGCGGTCGGCCCCGGGCGCACGGCCGCCGTGGTGCATTACGGCAAGTACCCGCGCGTCGGGCGGCTCTTCCCTGAAGATACGCCCGAGGCCAACCGCGACGCGCTCATCGCGGCCGCCGTGGTGACGGTGGGGCGGATGCTCTCGGGGCAGCGGGTGACGCGCACCGACGGCTCGGCGGTATGCGAGCCGTGCCTGTTCCGCACCCGGGGCGGCAAGCAGCTCAAGCCGTATGCGATCTGGTTCGACGGCGGCAACTGGACGCGCGCGGTGTCGCGCGCCACCTACCTGCTCAAGTCGGTGTATCACGTCGGCCCGGTGGTCGCCTGGAGCCTCGGCCGCAACTGGAAGCAGTTCAAGGACCTCAACCACGTCGACAAGCAGGAGCGCGGCGACCATCTCTATCGCGCCACCTCGCGCAACGGGCGGCACTACATAATCCAGACGGACTACTGGCGCGAGATCGCGCAGTCGAGCTTCTTGGCGCCGGCCGGCACCAACGGCAGCTGCGGGCTCTGGGGCGACGATCCGGTGCGGCACGACCAGTACGCCCTAGAGCTTACCGCCGAGCGGCTGGTGGCCAAGTTCCGCAACCCCGCCAAGGAGATGGAGTGGGAGTGGGTGCAGAAGTCCAAGCTCAACCACTATCTCGACACGCTGACCGGCGCGTTCGCCTGTGCGAGCAAGTACGGCCTATACGAAGCGTCGGTGCGCACGATCGACCGGGCGCTTTTGGCGAGCGGTCCGGCCGTGGCGAACGTCCCCGGGGAGCAGCCGGCGCCGGTCGCCAGGGGCGTGGTGTATCGCCCGCGAGCGCCGCGCTTCAAGTACTCTTTCAAGCTTCGGAAGCAAAAATAACAAGCCAACCAAAAAGGAGACAATCATGCATATCATGATGACGCAAAGATCGCTCAAGGCGGCCGTCGAGCCGTTCGCGGGCGTGTGTGCCGGCTACGACCGGCTGAGTATATATTCGCATCTGCACTTGCGGGCGGATGGCGAGAAGTTGACTATCCGGGGCGCCCGGGAGTCGCTGCGCCTCGAGCTCGAGTGCGACTGCGAAACCAAGGAGCCGGGCGCGCTCTGGGTATTGGGCGAGAGTTTCGTCAAGGCGGCGCTGGCGATGGATGAAGGAATCGTGGAGCTCGAAACCGCCGGCAAGGGCTTTTTGTCGGTGAAAGGCGGTTCGGCCGTGCGGTACGATATCGCCATGCGCGACAGCAGCGCCTATCCGGAATGGCCCGAAGTCGCGGTGGCCGGCGAGACTTGGCGCTGCTGCCGGTCGATAATGGAAGAGATGCTGCGCAAAACGGTCTATGCCATGTCGAGCGGCAGGGACGGGAACACCTATCTCAAGGTAGTGCACGGCATCGTGCGGGACGGCAGGGTGACGCTCGAAGCCACCGACGGCCGGCGCCTGGCGAGAGTGGAGCAGGATCTGGACATGGTCGACGAGGTCGAGGCTGATTTTACCATCCCCGGCGAGGCGGCGCGGCTCTTATATGCGCTGCTCGGCAAGGACGGCAATCCGGCGGATGTGCGGATCGCTACGCTCGCGGGCGAAACCGAATTTGCCAGCCGTGCTCAGCGCTGGAAGCTGGTGGCCAAACAGCAAGCGGCCAAGAAGCCCTTTCCCGGGCTCGGCCGCATCATCGACGCGTTCAAGCGCGACATGCTGATCACGGTGGACCGGGCACTCTTGCTGAACGCCCTCAAGAAGATGCTCTTGACGTGCGACGGCGAAGATCGGATCGTCAAAGTCTCGGTGGCCAAAGGCCGGATGAAGCTTGACGGCAAGATCGACGGTATCATGAGCGGCGAAGCCGAATTCGCTTGCGCTTGCGAAAGCCCCAAGACGTATCGCGCGAGCTTCAACGCCAAGCTGCTCCTCGACGCCATCGGCGCCATCGATGACGATGAAGTTCAGCTGGACGTGGGCGAAGGTGGGGTACTGGCGATCCGGAGCAGCGTGCCGGCGCTCGCGATGGTAATGCCGCTCAGGGAGGGTTGAACATGGCGGAAAAGACCTATGGCGAGTACGTGGATGAGGCTTACGAGCTTTTCATCAAGAACGCCGGGGACTGCGAGCCCACGAGCGGCGAGGAGGCGATAGCAAAGTACTTCGCCAAATCGGCGTCGGAAGAACTGAAGGCCAAAGTCGAGGCGGCCGGCAAGACCGCCAAGGACGCTTGGGAGTTCGTCACCGAGATCGCGCGGCGCCACCGGCTCGAGCATATCGACCCGGTGAACGTATATGCGATCGCGATGCACTACTTCGAGGACGTGCCCAAGGATGCGCGAGTGGCGGCGCCAACGAAGGCGGCGAGCGCCTCCAAAGCGAAGCAGCCGGCGGTCAACCATCCGGCCAAGCGGCCGGCCAAGCAGCGCAAGCGGCCGAAAAAGCAGCAGGGGTTTTTCTTTGACGTCTTGGGCCAAGAGGAGGCGGGCAATGCTGACGCGTAAGGAGCTCGAGGAGATTGTCGCCTTCGATAATGAGAAGCGCGATCGGACGCTTACCGGCAAGCTTTATCGCACCACCTGCCGCTATACGTATCTGCGCCATGATGGCGGCGTCCAGGGCGCGCGCAACTTCCGCGAGCGCCCGGGCGTAGTCATCCTGCACGTGGCGGTGCGGCTCGATCGGGCTTACGTGCCGGTCGTGAAGGTGCTGGCGGTCATGGACATCGCCAAGCGGCGGGTACAGTTTAGCGATATCGACTGCAGTCCCTTCAATCTGGTTGCGACCGTCGTTTGGGACAGGGCGGACTATGGCGTGCATCGCTCGCCGTGCGAGGCTAAGCCTCTCGAGCCCGCCTGGCATACGCGGGCGCTCAAGCGCGACGATGCGCTCGGCGACCGCGTGGTGGTAAATCCCGAGGCGCTGCAGGGTACGCGGTTCGAGTATGCCGGCTACCGGCGCGGTTGCGGCCATGCGATCCTCAAATACCTGACGATGGCCGAGGATTGGCCGGAAGTCGAGTATCTGGCCAAGGCGGATATGTACTGGGCCATGTCGCCGGCGATTTTGTCGGCGCTGAGGCGCGACCGGGCGCTCCTCGCGAAGTTGAAGGAACGCAAGGGCGAGCTGGCCAAGGCGCAGTTCGAGCCGGGCTTGATCCTGCATGCGTTGCGGCACGATTGCTCGGTTGCGGCCGCCCGCGAGCATTTCGACTTCGCCGGCGCCTGGAGCAAGATCGGCAGCCTGCTCATGGCCATGCCGCTCGGCGAGTTGCATCTTGACTACGAGCGACTGCGGCGCGCGGTAAAGAAGTGGCGCGTAAACGCGTCCGAATACTTCCGGTATCTCGGGAGCGCCCGCCATGCGGGGCTCGACCTCAAAAGCGATGGCGTCAAGTATCCGCCGACCAAGGGCGGCCGCGAGGCGTTTATGGCGCGGTTGGAACGGATCGAGGCCGATGTCGCCAGGCTGAACGCCCTCGCGCGCCGTAAGGAGGCGGCGAGGCTCAGGGCGCTCGACAAGCAGATGGCTCCGGAGTTCGAGCTGCTGTCCAATGCCATCAAGCTCGATTGGCGCATTCCGGAAGGTTTGTCGGTCAGGGTGCCGACCAGTCAGCGCGAGCTCAGGCGGTATGGCGCGGAGATGCGCAACTGCGTGGGCAACGGCGACTACTGGCGCCGGATGGTAGCCGGCAAATGCGTGATCCTCGAAATGCTCGAGGGCGGCAAGGCGGCGTATTGCGTCGAGATCGAGTGCAAACGGTGGCACGTCGTACAGTGTTACGGCCGCGCCAATGGAGAAGCGCCGGACGCCATCAAGGCCCTGGCGGGCGATTTGGCGCTAGCCATGAAGGCCGCGACGAAAAAGGATAGCAAACGGAGGCTGGCGGCATGACGGCGAACGAACAACAGGTGGTGATGCGCGCGCTGGAGCGTTGCGAGCGGTGCGGGGCGGAAAAATCGTTCCGCAAGGAGCGCAACGTCTACGAGCGCGGGCGGTGCACGATGCAGTACGCCAAATGCCGCGTTTGCGGGGCAAAAGTCAAAATTTTCTTCAGGGATTGATTTCAAGCGGCATCGCCGGCGCCTCTGGGGTTGTTTCCCGAATCGGGAAACAACCCCGTTTTTTTATTTTCCCGGCTATGCTATAATATGCGGCAGACAAGGAGAAACAGGCAGATGTCGATATTCTTGGACAGACAAGGCAAGCTGAAGGTGCTGCGGGCGCGGCTCCAGAAGGAGCTCGGCGTACTCGACGAGACCATCGGGCGGCTCGAGCGCGAGGAGTTCGCGTCGGCGAGCCTGTCGGGCGGCGAGGGCGCGAGGAGCTACTCGCGCAAGAGCCTCGCCGAGTTCACGGCCCGGCGTCAAGAGGTGGCGAGGCGCCTCCAGGAGGTATGCCGGCGGCTCCAGGGCCGGCCGCTTATCGATATCCGGCATCGCGTGACTTTGAGGGGATAATATGGCACGGACGCTCAAGAGAAAGCTTTCGAGAATCGTCAACCTGTCGCGAGGCTACGACGTGGTGGAGGGGTTCAACGCCCGCATGCGGCCGCGCGCCACGATCGAATACGGCGGCGAAGACAGCTCGCTCCCCTTCTGGAACCGGCTCAACATGATCGCCCTCGCCCGCCAGGGTGCGCGCAACGGCGATACGCTGCGCGCGCTCATGCAGCAGATGCGCAACAACGTGATCGGCACGGTGGCCGGCAAGGCCACGTTCAATTTCGCCGATGCCGATTTGCGCAAGCAAGTCACGCGCGAGTTCGCCAAGTGGGCGCGCACGGCGGAATTCTCCGACGATCTGCCGCTCGCGATGGTCTTGGAGCTTATCGTCGACACCAAGATGCTGGGCGGCGATCTGGTGCTGGTGTTCGACGATGGGCTTGTGGAGGACTCGGGGCGCATCCTCGCGTTCGAGCCCGACGAAATCGCCAATGTGGTCAAGGACTGGTTCGCCGAGAAGTTCCCGGCCGGCTGGACGCAGCGCCAGGGGCGCATCTACAACCACAACGGGCGCTTCATGGGCGTTATCGTGTCGCACAAGTACCGGGGGCGCGGCGAGTTCCCGCGCGACGAAAACGGGGTATGGTTTTTGACGGTCGACCGCAACGCGGCGGTGCAGGACTGGATCATGCTGCGCGAGGTGTGGCGCTTCAACCAGGGGCGGGGCGTGCCGCCCGTGGCGGCGCCTTTGGACACGCTCCTCGATCTCGAGAGCGTCACCAAGTACGAGGTGCAGGCCGCGCTCAAGAATTCCCAGACGCTGGGGCAGATCGTGAACACTTCGCCGACCGGCGGCGACGCCAACGGCGACGAAGTGCCCGAAGCGATCGACGAAGAGACGGCCCGGGCGGCGGGTCTGGACGTATCGGAATTGCAGAATGGCGGCGCCGGGGGTGCGGAATGCGAAGAGCTGGAGCTCGAAAACCTGCCGGACCATGGCGTGGTGTTCGATCTCATGCCCGATAACGTCAAGATGGAGCTCTTGGACACCAAGCACCCCAACGCCAACATGGAGGCGTTCATCAAGTGGCTGGGCGGGCGCGCCGGCGCGGCGCTCGGCCTCGGCAAGTGCTATTCGACGATGGAGGCTTCCACCAGCTATACCGCTTTCCGGGGCGAGCAGGTGATGACGTGGCCGACGTTCGCCAAAGCGCAGAAGCGGCTCGAGCGCGAGGTGCTGGACTGGGTGGTGGCCAAGGCGGTGCCGTGGCTCGCGCGCCACGGGCGTTTCGATCTCGCCCGGCTTCCGGAAGATTGGGCCGAGGGCGTAAGGTGGGCGTGGCCCCTGATGCCCGAGGTGGACAGCAAGGCCACCTTCGAGGCCAACAAGATCGCGCTCGAGTCGGGCCAAAAGACGCTGGCGGATTTTTGCGACGATGGCGATCCCGAAGGTTTCTACGACCGGCTCGCGAAGGAGCGCGACGCGCTCCATGCGCGCGGGCTCTTGTCGCCGCTCGAAAAGAGCGTCAACGGCACCGTGTTCAATCTGAAAGGAAACGAAAAACAATGAAGCTGAACAAGCAAGACGCAAAATTCGTCAAGGACGCGCTGGGCAAGCGGCTGGGCTTCCAGATGGGGGCCCGCCCCGTGGGCGCGGTGGATAACGAAAAGCTCATCCTCCACGACGTGGCGGTGTGCATCCAGGGCGAGGCGCTCGGGCACGGCATCTGGCTGGACGAAGATTTCATCCACGCCGTGGTGGCCCAGGGCAACGCCAGCGACAAGGGGCTGTTGTGCCATTTCGGCCACGAGGAGCCCAACGGCAACCGCATCGTCAACTACATGGGGAGTTTCTCCAATTTCGTGGAGAAGCCGGCTACGGCCCACGACGGCAGCGCCGTCATCGGCGCTTTCGCCGATGTCAAGTTCTCGCGCGCCATGGACAAGCACGGCGACAACGTGGCGCTGGTGATGGACCTCGCCAAGGAGCGTCCGGACGCGCTCGGGCTCTCGATCGTGTTCGATATCGCCGATTATTTCGTCAAGACGGCGGCCGGCGACAAGCTCAAGTGGCAGGAGTACTGGGCCGACAAGCAGCCCCAGACCTGGGAAGAATACTATCGCCTGAGCGAGGCGTTCTTCGAGCAGAGCGCCGACGGGCGGTTGTACGTGGAGATGGGCAAGCTCTACGGCGCCGATTTCGTGGCCGAGGGCGCGGCGACCGACGGGCTTTTCAAGGTGGGCGAAAAGACCGATGCCTTCGAGGCGCTTACCGCGCCCTTCAAGGCGCTGGAGGGGCTCGCCGAGGAAAACGAGGAGACGGTCGAGAATCTCAAGAAGCGGCTCGCCGGGTTCCAGTCGATGCATGACAAGAAGATGGCCGAGCTCAAGAACGAACTTGCCGCCGTCAAGAGCGCCGCGCAGACGGCGACGGAAGAATTTCAGGGTCAGATCGGGCAATTGGGCAAGGACCTTGAGGCCGCCAACGCGGCCTTGAGCGCCAAAATCCGGGAGCTCGAAAGCGCAAAGCGGGAACTTGGCGATCTTGCCGAGCGCCTGGAACGCGCCGAAAACGCACACCGCAAGCTGACCGGCGGCGCGCTCACCATCGGTGAACCCAAACGCTACCGGAGCCTTTCCGAATTCTACGCGGATCACGGCAATTCGCTCCATCGTGCGAAGTTGGAGGATCCGGCAACCTACGCCAGGCTCTGCCGCGAGGCGGGCATGGCATAACCACAACACGAACAAGAAAGGTATCAGACAAATGCAAATGTATGTGCAGGATGCCGAGCGCCCCGATTTGCGCCCCTTCGCCAAGATGACGCAGGAGGATATGCGCGGGTATGCTTTCGGCAAGGTGTTCCCGGTGGTCTTCGTCCGGGGCAAGGGCGGCAAGATCTACGTGGCCGGCAAGAATCTCGCCAACGGCCAGGGCACCAAGGGCCGCAGCGACGGCACCTCGCTGTCGGGCACGGCGCTCGCGACCGTGGAGGTAAGCTACTCCACCGGGCGCGTCGAAGGTCGCGGCAAGATCTACGAGCACGAAATGCACGGCTATTCCTCGCAGGAGGCGGCCGAGCAGAACGGCGCGACGCTCGCCGGCCGGCTGGTCTTGAACACGGTGGAGAAGGACGCCATGGCGGTCATCTTCTCCTCGGCGCGCATTTCGGGCGCGACCGCCGGCACGGCCAAGGGGATCCTCAAGGAGCTCCAGAACGCCGCCAAGAGCGTGCGCGCGTACGGCAAGCCGTGGCTGGTGTGCTCCGATCAGGCGTTCCTCGATCTGTGCGGTCTCTCCAAGATCGAAGACCGGCTCGCCACCGCCACCAAGGCGTCGGGCGACATCGGCTTCATGGCGCTTCAGGACGAAAAGGTTCTGCAGACCATTTCGACGTTGCTCTACTTCAACGGCATCGCCGTGTACGACTCCGACATCGTCGGCGACACTTACGACGGCTATGTCGCGGTGGTGGCGGTGCAGCCCGAGACGATCGGCGCTTCGAGCGATCAGGTGCTCACTGTCGCCAAGACCAAGGCGATGGCCGGCGCCACAATCGTGTGCCTGCCCGAGGACGCTCCCGCCGGCGAGCCCTTCACGCTCTCCACGGCGGCCGACCGCGACAACAAGTGCAACCTGTTCGACGCCGAAGGCTGGCTCCAGATCAAGGAGTTCAAGGGCTGGACGGTGAACGGCACTTCGGGCGCGCTCGAGGATAACGGCGGCGCGGTGCTGATTTCGATCCCGGAAGAAACCGAGGACGAGACCACGCCCAAGTCGGAATCGGCCAGTGACGGCCAGACCTGAGGGGAGGTCTAAATGACGCGCAGCATCTTTTCGCCCGCCGGCGCTTTCGGTCCGATGATGCAAGACATCGTCGAGATCGAGGCGCCACGTGCCACCCACACGGAACGGATGGCGATAAGATGCTGCGTTTTCGACGGCGGCATGGACGATGGCCTCGCGGATGACTCCTCGGTTGGCTGCCGCCAGGTGGTGGAAATAGTGTTCCCCGGCGATAGCTGGCGATATATTTCCCGCATGCAACCTGGCGATAAAATACATTCCGGGGGCAAAGTCTATGCCGCCGTCAAAACCAATTTCGCAAACGGTTTTTGCCATTTGCGGTGCCGGGAGATCGGCGAATGATCGCGGGCGCGGCCATGACTTACGATGGCGGGAGCGTGGAGGTGTTGAACCGGCTCATCGAGCGGCGCATCCGGGAGGCGGGCGAAAGCGCCAAGGATGCGGTGGCGGCGGTGATGATCGATGCGCTGGTGGCGTTGCGCAAGCTGACGCGCAAGGCGAAGGCCGGGGGCAAGACGAAGGCCGGGATCGTGCATTTGACGCAGTATGCGGTATCGGGAACGTGGGACGGCGAGCGGCGCTATGCCGTACGCGACCGCTCGGGCGTGAGGGTCGACTTGCCGGGCCGGGTCAAGTATTTGGCCAAGGGGCAGCATGCCAAACATTTGAAGGTGTTCGAGATTACGCCGGAACACCAAAAGAGCAAGCGTTATTTTATCGCCTGCCCGAGCGAGAAGGTGGCGGCCGCGTTCGAGCAGCGCCGGGCGCGGCACGACAAGGTGTCGGCCGGCGGCCTCGCCCGGAACGCGCTATCTTTGGCGATGCGCTCGGTGTCGACGCGCAACGTGACCGAGGCGGCGGGCGAGTACGCGCAAAAGCGCACGCCCGAATTCGTCCAGGTGCGCAAGGGCGGCACCGGCGACACGTTCTCGATCGAGGCGAAGGACGTGCTCGAGCATGCGGTGGCGGCCTTGCAGGGCGGGAGGAGCGCGATAGATCTGGCGCTCAAGCGCGCCGCCAATCGCGTTACGGCGATTTTGAGCCGCAAGCTGATGGCCAAGGGCGATTTGCGCGAGAAATTGGAAAGCCCCTTTCCGGAGGTGAAAAGATAATGATCGAGCAACTTTTGGAAGCGGCGCTCGTAAGCGCCATCGAGAGCTTGCAGCTGGCGAAGCTCAAAGTCGAGGGTTTTTGGGCGGTGCCGGCGACCGGCGAGGTCAAGCTGGCCGAGGGGCCTGCCTACCAGGCGTACGTGCGCGTCAAGGCGGCCGTGCGGGAGTTCGAGACGTTCTCGGCCCCGCGCTGCTCGGTGGCCCTCAAGGTGGGGCTGGCGGTGCGCCAGGAGTGGGGCGTCGAGGGTCTGGCGGATTATGCCGGCGTCATCGCCGCCAAGTTGCAGGAGTATCAGCTCTCTTTGCCGGCGGTCAAGCGCGATTTCGCGGTGGCGGGGTTTGCGCCGCACGGCGCGCGCGTGGATGGCGGCGAGCCGGTCTATGACGAGGGCTCCTGCATGTACTCGGTCGGCTTCCAGCTGACCGTGCGCGGCTACGTAAGCGAAACGAACGAAACCGCTGAACTTTGAACGAAAGGAAAACCAAAACATGAGCTGGGATAGCAAACAGGACTACGCTGGCCTCGCGGTCGCCAACAAGGTGATCTGCAAGAGCGCCAACGTCAATACCTCGGGGCAGTACCTCGAGAAGTTGGGTGCGCACGGCAACATCGCCGCCACCAAGCCTTTTGGCGTGGTGAGCGCGCCATCGAACGAATACACGATCAAGGCGGCGAACACCTTCCAGGGTCTCAAGCTCGGCTCGATCGTGACCGTCGACGGTCACGCTTACGCGCTCGAGTCGATCCATTACGAGAAGTCGGCCGGCGCCGAACCGGTGCTCACCGCCACCACCAAGGAGGTGGAGACGGGCGCCACCACCGAAACCATGAACACCTTCGCGCTACCGGATATCGCCGTGAACCCCGACGAAATCGCCGAGCTGATCGTCGACTGCGCCACCTTGAGCGGCACGGGGTGCGAGCTCACCAAGTGCGCGGCCGATTTCGCCTGCACCGTCAACACCCACAACGTGAACGCTTTGCCCCAGGCGTCCGATGTAGTGCAGGGCAAGATTACCGTGCAGCTCACGATTGGCCAGTACTCCACCACCGCGCCTACCGTGGCGGCCAAAGCCGGCTGGGACATCTCGAGCCCCTTGACCTGCAACGATCCCGATAGCGACATGCCCGAGTGGACGTGCACGCTTTCGAAGCCGCTCGCCAAGACGCTCGTGTCGGCGTCGTAAGGACTCCCATGGTCAGCGACCTTTTCCTGAAGGACTACAAGGCGATGGTGTCGCGGGGGATCGAGTTTACCCCCGCCGACATCATCCGCCTCAACGCCCTGGCGCTCAAGGTCAAGCTGGCCAAGACACCGTTTTTGGCGGTACATCAGCCGCGCGCTTTGGTGTTCCCGCATTTCGTTTTGCGGGAGCCGACCATCGGGCATGAACTGTGGCTGGAGTGGATAGGAGACAAGCTGGATATGCGCGACAATCGGATTTTCCGGCTAGTCCATGCCTATGCGCTGTCGCGGCCGTGGGAGAAGCTGCCGGCCCATTCGAGCGCCCCGCGCGCCATCCGGAAGATTTTCGCCTTCGCCCGCAAACACCTCCTGAGCTTGCCGGAAACGACGCTCGCCGACGCCATCGATTATCTGCTCCATGGCGCCGATTGGACGGCCGGCGAGCTGCCGCCGCCTCGGGAGCCCGATGTCGACCGGCCGCTTGGCGGCGAGGCGGAATCGCCGGTGCTGGCGCTCCTGGTGGGGCTCAAGGCTCGCCGTCTGCCGCTCACGCTCGATGAGGCCAAACAGCTGACGGCTAGCGAGATAGTGGCGATTATGCTGGCCGCGCGCATTCAGGATGGCGAGTACGATGCCGATCGGGAGCTGCACCAGGCGATGGGCGATTACGTGCGCGCCCGGGAAGAAATCAGAGCTAGGGGAGTAGCCAAGTCGTGAGCCGGTACGAGAGATACAGCACCGCCATGATGGCGAACGGATGCCACCATCGAGCCTTGAAGTCTGCCTTGGGTAGTGGTGCGTCAAAATCGCAACCGCAACCGGCAACCCAATCACAATCATCAATCATGACAGGTATTATACCATATGAGCGATAATGTTGTCAAGCTTACTTTTTGGGCGAGGCTTAAAAATGAAGTATCGGCCGGCTTCAATGCGTTGATGGGAGGCGTTGGCGCGCAGCTGAAAAGAGCGGGAGGGCTGTTTAGCACGCTCAATGCCAATGTCCAGAGCTTGGGCGGGAACGTAGGCAAGGTAGCACGATCGGTTGGCGGGCTTTTAGAGGCATTTAGATTGATTGGGCCGGCCGGCGCGGCAATGGTGGCGGTCGGAAAGATTACTGAGATTATCGGCGATAAATTTAGAGCGGCCGCAGACAAAATGGTTGAGGTGGCGAGCTCTCGGCAAGCAAAAGTGTCGCAGCTGCTGCAAGATCTTAAAGCACACATCTTCGATGTCGGCGATAGCGCGCTCAAAAAGGTTACGACCGAGGCCGAGCGGGCATCCAAGGCGTTCGAGGCGCTGGCCAATGCCTACCTCAAAGTAGCCAAGGCGAAGGACGCTACCGCCAAGGCCGGCGACGATGCCGCCATCGCCGGGATGCGCCGCGACAAGGCGCAGGCGATGAACGCCGCCGGCAACCGCGACGCCTCGGCCGTGGCCGGCGCCGATTGGGACGTCAAGATCGCCCGGGCGGAACTCGAGGCCGTCCAACGCGAGGCCGAGGCGGCCGCGCAGCGGGTACGCGATGAAGCGGAGCAGAACCGCATGCGGCTGGAAGCGGCTACCGCCCAAGTGGAGGCGGCCAAAATCGCGCTTGCCCAGGCGAAAGAAGATGAAGCGTTCACCCGCGACGCCACCAATCTGGAAGAGGAACACAAGCATGCCATGCAGAATTTGGCGACGGCCGAAAAGACGATGGCCGATGCCATCAACGCGCGAGTGGCGGCGCAGGCGAATTTTGACGCGTCCGGGGAGGCGGTGAAGCAGGCGGAATATTCCATGGCCGCCAAGCTGGCGAATGCCACCGCATCGGTCGAGAATGCGATCCGGACGCGCAAGGAGCTCCTGGAAGCGCAGAAAAAGGCCCAGGAAGCCGCCCAGAAGCGCGAGGAAGAAGAAGCCAAGCGCAAGGCCGAGGCGGAAGCCAAAGCCCGTCAGCGCCGCGAATACGCCCAATTGCAGCGCGAGGCGCAAGAGCGGCTATCGAGCACGCAAGTTGCGGTGGGCGATGCGCAGCGCCAGGCGGAAGCGTCGCAACGCCAGGCGGACACGGCGTGGAGCTGGTATCGCTCGCCGAGCGCCTGGCAAAGCCAGCGCCAGGAGGAACAGGACGAAGCCAAGGCGCAGCGCCAGTTCGCCCGCGACCTCGAGCGGCTCCAAAAGCGCCAGGACTGGCGCACCGCGCAACTTGGCGACAAGGATGAGCTGGTGCGGCGGGTAGCCCTCGCCCGCGAGCAGGCCGAGTTCGACAAGGAGCGGCTAAAGCTGATGCAGGCCGATTTGTCCGAGGCCGCGAGCGCGCTCGATGCCATCAAAAACACCATCGCCAACGGCGTAGAACTTTGAGGAGAGAATAAAATGCACATAATCGTAAATCCCGATCGTCTCAACCTGCCGCTGCTGCCGATGTTCGTCGGCGCGAGATCGTCGGCCACCTGGCGCTTTGCTTTCGTGCCCGATCGCGCGGCGGCGCTCCAGCTCCAGATCGAGCGGCCGAAAGACGGCCAGACGCCGCGCGACAATGCCGCGATCGTCTGCGTGAAGGAACGTGCCGGCGTCTGGCATGCTTACATACCGCCCTTCGCGTTCCCGGCGGCCTCGAAAGCTCTCCACTATCATTTGGTGGCCACCGACGGCGAAGGCAATCCCGAATGGCTGGGGACCGGCACTTTGGAAGTAATCGACAATCCGGCGACGGGCGATGTGGAGCCGCCGCCGATCGTGCCGCGCGACACGTATCTGCGCAACCCGACGACCGGGCTCTACCATAAGCTGGTGGCCGAGCTCGACGATTTGGGCAATATCACCGTAGCCGTCGAACAGGAAGGAGTCGTAAAGTGAATATGTTTCTGGCGATTGTTTTTGCCGCCACCATCAAGACCGCAACCCAGCCGTGGGTGGAGTCGCGCATCGAGGCGTTGGCGACGAATGTCTACACCAAGGCGGAAGTCGATATCGCTTTGGCCGATGCGACGCCGGCCGATTACGCGAGCGTCTCCAACCGCGCGATGAGCGCGGTGCAAACCGAGACGGATCCGACCGTGTCATCCTGGGCAAAGGCAAGCACCAAGCCGAGCTACACCCTTAACGAGGTCGCGCCAAACTCGGAAAACTGGCTTGGAGTCCAAGGCAACGCGGGGCGCACCATCAAGATCCTGGCGCAGGGCGCCGGCTCATCTCCCGCCGGTGGCGTCCAAGTCACGGCCTCGACGCTCAACAATAACAACACCACCACCTACGCCTACTCGGGCGTCGCGGTAAAGCGCTCGGGCACCAACACCGACTACCTCTGGGACGAAACCTCTCAAAGCGGCATCGTTCGCCGCTCGGAACTCGGCGACTACGCCACCACCTCTGC
>JAFXST010000081.1 GCA_017525475.1 Kiritimatiellia bacterium
CGACGAACTGTTGGCCGTCCTCGAGGCCCCCGAAGGATGGGGGAGCTACCAGCTGCGCAAGGTCAAGAATCCGCTCGAGCGCAAGCGGCTGGAACTGCGGCGCCATCTCGGGTTCGTGGCCAACAACCGCGGCGTGTACCTGCAGGACCGCGGGCGCGACGACGAGGCGTTCGGCATCTACGAAAAGGTGCTGCAGCACATCGACAACGACAACATCTGCGCGCTCTTCAACCTGTTCGAGCTCTCGCGCGGCGGCAACGCCAAGGCCTCGGCCCGGCGCGGCGAATACGACCGGCGCATCAAAGCGATCGTCGAGGACAAGTCTCGGCGCTACCGGCTGTGGTCGCTGTCCAACTACTACGGTTACATCCGCAGCCCCGAGATCTTCATCCGCAACGGGTTCGCCTGGGCGCGCAGCGGCCGTCCCGGCGAGGCCTTGAGCCAGATCAGCCGCGCCATCGACTTCATCCCCACCGACCGGCGCAGCTCCATCCTCAACATGATGGCGGCGCTCTACGCGAGCGAGGACGACCGCGCCAAGTCGCGCCGCGTCTACGAACACGTGCTCGCCGACAACGAGGGCGACCATGACGCGTTGATCGGCATGATGCGCCTGTCGCTCCTGGAGGGCGACAGCGAAGCGGCGCTCGGCTATCTCGAAAAGGCCACGGCCGCCGGCGGCGACGGCCAGGGCGCGCAGATCGAGCTGGCGATGGTCGATCTCATGAAGAACCAGCTCGACGCGGCCAAGGCGCGGCTCAAGGCGGTGGTCGAGAACGGCGGCGATCTCAGGGCATGGTCGCTGTTGGCGGCGGTCACCATGCAGCAGAGCGACGCCGCCAAGGACGAGGCGGCCAAGCAGGCGCTCGACCGCGAACTCGAGGAGACGATCCTCCCGCAGATGGAGAAGCTTTCGGACAACGTCAACGACTACTACGTGCAGACCACCAGGGCGTTTCTCCTCATGCGCAAGGGCGCCGAAGGCCGCCGCGCGGCGCGCGACGCGTTCCTGGTGGCGGCCAAAGCCCGCCCCGACATCCAGGCGACGCAGGATATCGTGATGAGCCTCGACATCAGCCTCGACGACCCGATCGCCGCCGAGACCCACGCGCGCGACACCTTGCGGCGCGATCGCAAGAACGCGCTCGCCAACTACGTCATGGGCTCCTTGGCGCTCCGGAAGGGCAATTACGAGGAGGCCGAGGCGTATCTCAAGAAGTCGGCCGACCATCAGCGCCCGGTGGTGCTGGCGATGAACGACCTGGCCGAAGTCTACCGCCGCTCCCGCCGCTATCCCGAGGCCGAGCGCTACGCCCGCCTCGCCATCCAGACCGAGCCCTCGCTCTACGTCGCCTACGAGACGCTGGCGGCGGTGATCATGGATGCCGGCGGCGACCTCGCAGAGGCCGAGCGCAACGCCGCCAAGGCTTGCGAGCTCTCGCGCGTCAACGGCCGTCAGGAAGACGTGCGCATGCTCATTTCCCTCGCCCGGGCGCAGATCCTGGGCGGCAATCGCCAGCAGGGGCGCGCCACCTTGCGCAAGGTGGAAAGCCGCCGCGGCGAATTGAGCGCGTTCGAAATCGGCGAGTACGAAGAGTTGAAGCAGAATGCTCGTTAATCTGATACTTGCGGCGGCGTTCCAGCTTGGGCCGTTCTACGAACAGCGACCCAGCCACGATTACTACGCCATCCGGCCGTTCTACGCGCACGAGGAAGAGGTGGACGATGTCTTGTGGCCGCTTTTCACCAGCCACGAGAGCTGGTGGCGGGCGCTCCTTTTGGTCCACAGCCAAGACGACGGCGCGGATCGCCAGTTCGAGGTGATGCCGTTCTGGTTCAACGGCGAGACGCGCGCGGGCGAAACGTACTGGGGGCTCTTCCCGCTCTACGGCCGCCATCCGCACATTCTGCTGATGCACGACTGGAACTTCGCGCTCTGGCCGGTATGGATGCGCTACCGGATGCCGCGGCCGAGCGAAGAGCGGTGGATGACCTCCAACGTCGTCCTCTTCCCGTTTTTCCACTGGCGCGACGACGGCAGTTGGGGCGCGTGGCCGCTCTACGGCGTCGGCCACCAGCGCGAGAGCGACCATCGTTACGCGCTCTGGCCGCTCGTCACCTGGGCGAGCTACCGCGCCGATCGCGATACCGCGGGCGCCGGCTACAGCTGGTGGGTGTTGCCTATCTACGGCAGCGTCGAGCGCGAGCGCGAACATCAGACGCTCGTCATCCCGCCGTTCTTCGGCTACGCCGAAACGCCGCAGACCCGGCGTTGGCGCACGCCTTGGCCGCTCGTCGAGTGGGAGCGCGGCCGCGTGCGCGACCGCACTAGCGTCTTCCCCATCTGGGAGCATTCCGATAACAAGCGGTTTTACGACGGCGCCGTCGAATCGAGCGTCACGCGCTTCGGCTGGAAGTTCATCGAAATCTACGACGACGAAACGCGCGTCTTCCCGTTCTGGGTGTCGTCGGCCGATTACTTCAGGCTCTGGCCTTTCTACGAGAGCGAGGCGACGGGTTGCGATACGCGGCGCGGCAATTTCCTGAGCCTCGTGCCCATCCGGTGGATTCCGCAGATCGACCGCAACTGGGCCAAGTTCTGGACGCTCTACGAGAATTTCGACTGTCCGCTCTATACCGACCATTCGCTTCTCTGGGGTATCGTCAGGTGGCGCACGCGCAAAAACTGATCCGGCTCTGGGCGCGCGCGCTGCGCATCGACCAGTGGACCAAGAACGGCGTGGTGATGCTGGCTTGGTTCTTTTCGGTCGCCGATTCCTCCCAGCGCGATATCGTGCGCGGCTGGGAGTCGTTTTTCCTGGCGTTCGCCATGGCGGGCGCCTTCAGCCTCCTCTCCTCGGCGTTCTATCTTTTGAACGACGTCGCCGATTTCGAGGAGGACCGTCGCCATCCCGTCAAACGCCATCGCCCGGTGGCCGCCAGGCTCGTCGACCGCATCCTCGCCGTGCGCGTGGCGCTGGTGCTCTTCGCCGCCGGCTTCGCCTATCCGGCCCTGGTGGTGATGGTGGCGCCCGGGCGCACGCTCGCGTTCGCCACCGTCCTGGCCTACACGGTGATGCAGTGCCTCTACACCGGATTTCTGAAGCGCATCCCCTATGTGGACGTCGTTACGCTGTCGCTGGGCTTCGTGCTTCGGGCCGTGGCCGGGGCGGCCATCATCACCGCCTACATCTCGCCCTGGCTCTTGGTGTGCACGTTTACGCTCTCGCTCTTCCTCGCCTTGTGCAAACGCAAGCACGAGCTCGATACCGCGAGCCTCAGCCGCGAAGTCTTGCGCCGCTACCACCGCAAAACCGCCATCGCCGGCATTTGGCTCACCGGCGCCTTGTCGGTGGCCGAATACCTCGCATACTGCCTCACCAGCAAGATGGGCGCGCGCTTCGAAGGCTTGTGGGTGACCTCCGTGTTCGTGGCGGCGGGCATTTTGCGCTACGGCTATCTTTCGCGGCAGAACGTGGATACCGGCCGGCCCGAGCGCGTGCTCCTGTCGGACAAATTCCTCTGGTGCATTCTGTCCGGCTATGCGTTATCCAGCGTAGTCGCGGTCTGGGTGGGGCTATGAGCGCGCTTTCGCGATTGCTGGACCATCGCCGTTTCGGGATGCGACCGGGGCTCGAGAACATCCTCGCGGCCAGCGAAGCGCTGGGCTCCCCGCACCTCCGGCTCGGCAAGGTCGTCCATGTGGCCGGCACCAACGGCAAAGGCCAGGTGTGCGCGCTTCTCGACGCGTCGCTGCGGGCGGCCGGCTTCAAGGTGGGGCGCTACACGAGCCCCCATCTCGTCAAGGTCAACGAGCGGTTTTTCCTCAATGGCCGGATGATCGCCGACCGCGAACTCGAAGCGCTCGCGCAAAAGGTGCTCCCGGTCGCCGAGAACCTCACCTACTTCGAGGCGCTTACGCTGATGGCGTTTTGCTGGTATGCCGAGGCGAATTGCGACTACACCATTCTCGAAACCGGGCTCGGCGGGCGGCTCGACGCCACCAACATCTGCCGCCCGGCGCTTGCGGTAATCACCAAGATCGGGCTCGACCATTGCGATTGGCTGGGCGGCACGATCGCGGAGATCGCCCGCGAAAAGGCCGGCATCGCCAAGCCGGGGGTGCCGCTCGTCCTGGGGCCCAATTCCGATGAAGTAAGGCGCCTAATCCCGGCCGATTTCCAGGTGGAGGAGAATGGCGATTTCGTCGCGGAAAACCGCGCCACCGCCGCCCAGGCGCTCGCGGTCCTGGGCGTAAATGCGCCGCTCGCCGATGCGGTTTGGCCGGGGCGTCTTAGCGAGGTAAGCGATATCGTCATCGACGGCGCCCACAACCCGCCCGGCGCCGAGGCGCTCAAAGCGGCGCTGGCAATGCGCCATCCCGGCGTCAAGTGGACGCTCGTCTACGGCGCGTGCGGCGACAAAGACATCGGCCAAGTGCTCCAGATCCTCCGGCCGCTCGTGGGCAAGGCCTATGCGGTCAAGTCCGCCAATCCCCGCGGCGTCGACGCCGGCAAACTTTGCGCCATCATGCAGGAGCGCGGTTTCGACGCCCGCCCGGCCAAGCTCGACATCCTTAAAACTCTCGTTGGTCCCGTCTTGGTGTGCGGCAGTCTCTTCCTCGCGGGCGAGGCGCTGGCGCTGCTCGGCGCCTATCCGTGGGGCGAGATCCGTTTCGATCCGGAGGAAGCGCTGAAATGAACCCCAATCCACAAACGGTGGCGCTCGTCTCGCTCGGTTGCGCCAAGAACGCCGTCGATCTGCAGATCCGCGCCGGCAAGCTGATCAAGCAAGGTTTCGCCTTGAGCCCTGATCCCGACCGCGCCGACCTCTGCATCGTCAACACCTGCGCCTTTATCGAATCGGCCCGCGAAGAGGCCGAGGCCGAAATCGTCCGCGCGCTGGAGCTCAAACATCGCGGCAACTACGGCAAGGTGGTAGTGACCGGCTGCTACCCCAAGCGCTATCCCAAGGCCCGGGGCAAGTTCCCTGGCGTGGACGGCTGGGAGGGCGTGCCCGACCGGTGGGAAGAGCCGCCGGTCCCGGGGCTGCGCTTTACCGGCAAGGCGTTCGCCTACCTCAAAATCGCCGAAGGCTGCGCCCACCGCTGCGCCTACTGCGCGATTCCGGCGATTCGCGGCAAGTACCGCTCGCGTCCGCTCGAGAGCATCCTCGCCGAGGCCAAGACGCTGCTCGCCACCGGCTGCCGCGAACTTAACATCGTGGCGCAAGACCCCATGCTCTACGGGTGCGATCTTAAGGGCCGCAAAACGCGGCTTACCGACCTTTTGTGGCGACTCGACGAGCTCGAGGGCGATTTCTGGGTGCGCGTACTCTACTCCTACCCGAGCGAAATCACCGAGGAATTTATCGGTTGGCTCGTCAACTCGCGCCATGCGGCGCGGTACGTGGACGTACCGTTGCAGCATACGGTGCCGGCGGTGCTGGAGAAGATGGGCCGCAAAAGCGCCATCGAGGCCACGCGCCTTGCGGCCGATCTGTTGCGCGATCTGGTGCCGGGCATTACGCTACGCACCACCATCATGACCGGCTTCCCCGGCGAGACCGAGGCACGGTTCAATATGCTCCTTTCCGACTTGCGCCGCATGCAGTTCGACCATCTCGGCTGTTTCGCCTACTCGCCCGAGGAGGGCACCCGCGGCGCCAAGCTCGGCGGCCGGCCCTCGCGCAAACTGGCCGAGGCGCGGCAGAAGGCAGTGATGGGCCAGGCGCAGGCGCTCTGGTCGATCCGCAGCAAGCGGCTGTTGGGCCAGGAGTTCAAGGCGCTGGTGGTCGCGCCGGGAATAGCGCGCATGGAAAGCCAGGCGCCCGACGTCGACGGCGTCACCTATGTCGACAGCGACCAGGTGGGCGAATTCGTGCGCGTGCGCCTCGTCAAGGTAAAGGGGTTTGATTTTGAAGCCGATACCGTACGTTAACGACGAAGTCGTAACCCGGGCCGAAAAGTACTACATTTTCGACTGGGACGACAACATCCTCCACATGCCCACCAAAATCCGCATGGAGGAGCGCCAGACCGACGGCACCTGGAAGCCGGTGGAACTCTCCACCTCCACCTTCGCCATCGTCCGCACCGACACCGCCAACTACCGCCCGCCCGCCGACGGCGGCTGGGAGGCGGCGTTCAAGTACTTCGCCGACGCGCCCGACGCCAACTATTTTCTCTGCGACACTATCGAGGCGCTCGAGCGCATCGAGCACGGCGAAAAGCCCGGCCCCAGCTACCGCGCGCTCAAGAAGACGCTCCGCGAGGGGCGGCTCTTCGCCATCGTCACCGCGCGCGGCCACAGCCCCAAGACGCTGGAGTTGGCGGTCCGGGTGTTCATCAAATACGCGCTTTCCGACGCCGACCGCGCCGAGATGATGTCGAACTTGCGCGGCTACCGCAAGCACTTCGACCACGTGGAGAAATTCGGCACCGACGCCGAAGAGCTCGACTATTATCTCTCGATGTGCCACTACGCCGGCGTGATGGGCAGCAATTTCTTCGAGCGCGTGCGCCACGATCCTTTGTACCAGTCGCGCATCCGCGAGAACCCCACCGCGCGCTTCCCCGAGCTCGCCAAGGAGTTCGCCATCCGCGATTTCGTGGAGCACATCTTCCACACATTGAAGCGCAACGGCGTCTCCGACAAGCCCGTCTCCATCGGCTTTTCCGACGACGACCAGAACAACGTCAAAATCATCTCCCGCTACATCGAAAACGAACTCGGCCGCCGCTTCGAGGGGTTCAAGTTCGTGGTGTACGACACTTCCGACCGCACGCTCGAAAAGGGCCGCAAGCTGGTGGTGTCGATGCCCGGGAAGCTCATCTAAGTTTTCGCATCAGGAGTCACCTTATGATCAGCGACCAAGTAAAAACCGGCAAAGAACGAGCCCCGCACCGCTCGCTCCATTTCGCGTGCGGCCTCAAGCGCGCCGACCTCAAAAAACCGTTCATCGGCATCTGCAACAGCTACGAGAGTTTCGTGCCCGGGCATTGCCACCTCAACCTGGTGGGCGCGTTCCTCAAAAAGGCCGTCGAGGAGGCCGGCGGCGTCGCCATGGAGTTCAACACCATCGCCGTGTGCGACGGCATCGCCATGGGCCACGGCGGCATGAAGTATTCGCTCCCCAGCCGCGAACTCATCGCCGATTCGGTGGAGACGGTCGCGCGCGCGCACTGCTTCGACGCGCTCCTGTGCGTGCCCAACTGCGACAAGATCGTGCCCGGCATGCTCATCGGCGCCTTGCGCGTCAACATCCCCACCATCTTCGCCTCGGGCGGCCCCATGGCGCCCGGCAAGCACCCGGTTACCCAAAAGGATTCCGACCTCAATTCGGTCTTCGAGGCGGTGGGCGCCGAGAGCGTGGGCAAGATCACGCCCAAGGAACTGGCGGCGGTGGAAGAGACGAGCTGCCCGGGCTGCGGCTCGTGCTCGGGCATGTTCACGGCCAATTCGATGAATTGCCTCTACGAGGCGCTGGGCCTGGCGCTGCCGGGCAACGGCACCGTCCTCGCCATCGACCCCAAGCGGCAGGAGCTCTACCGCGCCGCCGCGCGCCGCATAGTGCAGATGGCCAAGAAGGGCGGTCCCCTCCCCAAGGAGCTGGTCACGCGCGATTCGCTCGACAACGCGCTCACGCTCGACATGGCGATGGGCGGCTCCACCAACACGGTGCTGCATACGCTCGCCATCGCGCGCGAAGCGGGCGTGGACTTCAGCCTCGAACGCATGAACGAGATTTCGGCCGCCACGCCCTACATCTGCAAGGTGGCGCCCTCGGGCCCCTATCACGTGGTGGACGTCGACCGCGCGGGCGGCGTCATGGGCATCCTGAAGCGCGTCGCGGCCACGGCCAAGTTTCTCCATCTCGAGGCGCCTACGGTGAGCGGCAAGACGCTGGGCGCGCAGCTCAAAGCCGCCAGGATTACGGACGACGACGTCATCCGTCCTTTGGACAATCCCTATTCGCGCGACGGGGGCCTGGCCGTACTCTGGGGCAACCTCGCCGAGCGCGGCTCGGTCGTCAAGAAGGGCGGCGTCGCCCCCTCGATGATGGTCTTCACCGGCAAGGCCATCTGCTTCGATTCGCAGGAGGAAGCCTGCGAGGGCATCCTGGGCGGCAAGGTCAAGCCAGGGCACGTGGTGGTGATCCGCTACGAAGGCCCCAAGGGCGGCCCCGGCATGCAGGAGATGCTCGCGCCCACTTCCTACATCATCGGCCAGGGCTTGGGCGAGTCGGTGGCGCTCATCACCGACGGGCGCTTTTCGGGCGCCACCCACGGCGCCTGCGTGGGGCACGTGTCGCCCGAGGCCGCCGAGGGCGGGCTCATCGGGCTCGTGCGCGACGGCGACGAGATCATGATCGACATCCCCCGCCGCGCCATCGACGTCAAGCTCGCCAAGGCCGAGATCGCCCGCCGCCGCAAGGCGCAAAAGCCGTGGACGCCGCGCATCAAGGGCGGCTGGCTCGAGCGGTACGCCCGGTTCGTCGGCAACGCCTCCACCGGAGCCTCGCTCAAAGCATGAAGGCGCGCGGGCTCTCGCTGTTGAGCGGCGGGCTCGACAGCCAATTGGCGGTGCGCGTCCTCGAGCGCGCGGGCGCCTACGTGGAGGGCGTCACGTTCTCCACGCCGTTCTTCGATTGCGCCGCGGCCAAGAAGGCGGCCTCTGCCCTGGGCGTCAAACTCCACGTGGTCGATTTTACCGCCGACGAGATCGAGCTCGTCAAAGCGCCGCCGCACGGTTTCGGCGGGGCGATGAACCCGTGCATCGACTGCCACGCCACCATGATCCGCCGCGCGGGCGAAATGATGGCCGCGTTCGGCTTCGACTTCGTGGCCACCGGCGAAGTGATGGGCCAGCGCCCCATGAGCCAGAACAAGCAGGCGCTGGGGGTGGTCGAAAAATCGAGCGGCCTTAAGGGGCGGCTCGTGCGGCCCTTGAGCGCCAAGCTCCTCGAGCCGACCATCCCCGAGCAGGAAGGGCTCCTCGATCGCGAAGCGCTCCTCGACATCAGCGGGCGGCAGCGCGAGCGGCAGATCAAGCTAGCGGCGGAACTCGGGATCGTCGACTATCCCTCGCCCGCCGGCGGCTGCAAACTTACCGAGGAAGGCTTCGGGCGCAAACTCAAGGACCTGCGCGACCACGAAGGGCTCGACAACCGCGAACTCGTCGAACTCCTCCTGGTGGCGCGCCGCTTTCGCCTGCCGGGCGGCGCGGGCGTGATTCTCGGGCGCGACCAGCACGAAAACGCCATCCTCAAAGACAAATCGCACTTGGGGGTTTTGGTGGCCCCCGTCAATTGCCCGGGCCCCACCGCCATCGTCACGGCGGCGGGCGAACTCGCCTCAAGCGATTTGGAACTCGCCAAAGCGCTCGTCGCCGCCTACAGCCGCAGCGACCGGCTCCCCGGCAACGTCGTCTTGACCGCGGGCGAGGTGCCACGGCCCTATTCGCGCGAACCGTTCAAACAGTATCAGCTATGTTAGACGCAACCATCCAGTTCATCCAGAATTACGGCTACCTCATGATCTTCGTGTTCATGGCGGTGGAGTCGAGCTTCATTCCCTTCCCGAGCGAGATCGTGATGATTCCGGCCGGCTTCATGGCCGCGCGCGGCGAAATCTCCTCGGCGTGCCTCGCGGTGGCGGTGGCGATCCTCGGTTCCATCCTCGGCGCCTACGTCAATTACTGTCTCGCGCTGTGGGTGGGGCGGCCGTTCCTCGAAAAGTACGGCAAGTACTTTTTCATCAAGCCCGAGCCGCTCGCCGAAGCGTGCCGCATCTTCAACCGCTACGGCAGCGCCACCACCTTCGTCTGCCGCCTCATCCCGGTGATCCGCCAGCTCATTTCCATCCCGGCCGGCATCTCGCGCATGGCGCTCGTGCCGTTCACGTTCTTCACCGCGCTCGGCGCCGGCATCTGGTCGGCCATCCTCTGCGCCATCGGCTATGCGCTCGGGAAAAGCGCGGGCGATATCGCCTACGCCGACTTGGTCGCGCAGGGCAAGGCGATGGCGCAGCATCATCTCCCGGCGGTTATCCTTATCGCCGCCGCACTCGTCGGCGCCTACTATCTCGTCCACCGGCTCGTCGCCAAATGCTGCTCCAGGTAAAACATCTGTCGGTCGGTTTCCGCCTCGGGGGCGGAGTGGAGTCCACTCCCGTGCGGGACGTCAGCTTCGACATCCCCGCCGGCGCGCGCGTGGCCATCGTGGGCGAATCGGGCTCGGGCAAGAGCCTTACCGCGCTCGCGCTGGGCGGCCTCGTGGACCGTGCGCAGATCGCGGGCGAAATCGTCGGCTCCCCGCGCATCGCGTACATCTTCCAGAATCCGCTCCAGAGCCTCAACCCGGTCATGAAAATCGGCGCGCAGCTCGACGAGGCGGGCGCGAGCGATCTCAAGGCCGTTGGTCTCGACGATTCCGCGCGCCAAAAATATCCCTGCCAGCTCTCCGGCGGCCAGCAGCAGCGCGTGATGATCGCCATGGCCATCGCGCAACGCCCCGATTTGCTGATCGCCGACGAGCCCACCACCGCGCTCGACGTGACGACGCAAAAGGAAGTGTTGGAGCTCGTCGACCGCATCGCCGCCGAGCGCAAGATGGCGGTGCTCTTGATTACGCACAATCTCGGGCTCGTCGCGCGCCACGCCGAATTCGTCAACGTGATGTATGCGGGGCAAATCGTGGAGGCGGGCAAAGTGCGCGAAGTCTTGGACCGTCCCGTCCATCCCTATACCAAAGCGCTCCTCGCCGCGGTGCCGCGCCTCGACCGGCCGCGCGACGCGGAACTGGCCGACATCCCCGGCGTGGTGCCGCCACCCACCAAGTGGCCGGGCGGGTGCGCTTTCCATCCGCGTTGCCGTTTGGCGGGCGCGGATTGTGCAATAAAACCGCGGCTTGGGTGCATGCGACGTGCGCCAAAGTCCCGGTTTTATTGATTTTTCAAAATTCCCTCTTGACAAAACACCGTAAAATACGGTATAATATCGTCATCAGGCCGGTAAAGTGCCGACCGAAAAACCAAACACAAAACCAAGGATCAAACATCATGGCAAAGAAGGAAGTCGTTCCTACCACCAAGAGCGCCATCATGGCTGCGCTCGCCGAAGCCGGCGGCATCACCAAGAAGCAGGCGGTCGCGGTGTACGAGAAGGTCGTGGACATCGCCATCAAGGGCGCCAAGCAGGAGAAGAAGGGCATCACCCTGCCCGGTATCGGCAAGGTCAAGCTCAACAAGCGTCCGGCGCACATGGGCCGCAATCCCGCCACCGGCGAGCCGATCAAGATCAAGGCCAAGACGGTCGTCAAGATCACGCCCTGCAAGGCGCTCAAGGACGCCATCATCGGCTAACCTCTCTTTGCCTTCAAAGAGGAGGAGCGAGGCCTTCGGGCCCCGCTCCTTTTGTTTTATGCCGCCTTTGAGAATCGCCGCCAGCTTACTTTCCGCTTGAATTTAGGCGGGAAATCCGGCATGTGGACGGTCACGACGCTCGTGGACAGGAAAGAAAAGCCGATTCTGAAGCCGGTCTCGGCGTATGACATCGACAAGTACTTCGGGATGCTCGTCGATATGTACAAGGAAGACGCCGTCCTTATGACCATGGTCGACTATACTACGCGCAAAGTGCGGGACTTGAAGGTGGCCAACCGTATGGACCTCAACGCCGACGACACGATTCGGCTGGCCGACAAATGCCTCAAATACGAAGAAGACATGGCAAGCCTGACCACGGCGGTCAAGGGACAACTGCGCGTCAAGCTCGATCTGGCGGATTGGGAACTCAACAACGCCATCCGGGACGCGCTCGAAGAAGTCAAAAAACTGCGGCAGGTAAACGACGACGATACGCAGCACCGGTTTGCCAGTTTCGTCAACAACTACGTCGACGGTTCCTACGCCGACCAGCTCACCGACGAAGGCCGCCTCGCCAACCTCATCGCCCGCCGCGTCGAGAACGTCAAGGCGTTCAAGGAGTCCTTCCTCGCCAACCTTGACGACAAGGCCGCCCACTGCGCCCAAATGCTCAAGATGGCCTATTCCGGCAAGATCGTGGACGTCAAAAAGGCGCAGGAGGCCATTGCGGCGACGCTTCGCGCCATGATCAACAGAGTTTATTTCGCGGAAGGCGCCGGCAATCAGAAGGAAATCGCCGCGTGCAAGGTCAACTTGGGCAATCTCATGGTCAACGGGCGGCTATTCACCGACGAACTGCGCTACGACATTTCCCGTCGTGCGCCCGGCCGGGACGAAATAAAGCTGATCGACAAGATGAAAATCTTGCTGGGGTGCATCAAGAGCTACGGCGAGATCATGCCCGAGACGGGGTTCGCCGCGGCATTCGCGGTCTATCCGTGCTCGCGGCTTGTCGCGGCGGAATTCCCGGACTCGTTCACGCGGTTCGTGTCCTTCGCCGCTCGCATTGCGGAACGCCTCGACGCGGAGCGCGCCGCGATTCCGGCCGCTCCCGCCCCGGCCAATCCTTATCCGGATGCGCCATCCTTCGGCCACTCCGGCTTCATGCAGATTTGATTCCCGTCATCTGCACCGGAGATTAGCGGGGGAGGGTGAGCGTGAAGGTGGCGCCGCCGCCGGGGGTGTCGGCGATCGCCGCTTCGCCGCCGTGCAGGTGCGCGATGTGCTTGACGATGGCGAGCCCCAGCCCCGTGCCGCTTTGGGCGCGCGACTTGTCTACCCGGTAGAAACGCTCGAAAATGCGCTTTTGGTGCTTTTTGGCGATGCCGTGGCCATGGTCGGTTACGGCGATAATCGCCTTGGCGGGGAGACTCGCGAGGCTGAGCTCGACCGTCGGGGAATCGCTGTAGCGGATGGCGTTTTCCACGAGATTGGCGATCGCCTGTTCGATGAGCGAAATATCGCACGGTACGGTTACGCTATCGGCATGCGGGAGCTTTAGCTCGATTTGTTTGAGCTTGGCCGCGGGAACGAAGGCGGCGTGCACGTTTTCGACGGCGACCTTGAGATCGTCCGGCGCAAAGTCGAGCTTGCCCGAATCGCGGCGGGCGTCGAGGCGCGAAAGCGAGAGGATGTCGAGCGCCAGGCGGTTGAGCCGCCCCGACTGCGACACGACCACGTCCATCAGCGCTTCGCGCTCCTGGGCGGAGAGGCGCTCGGGATGGTCCTTGAGCATCTCGACCGCGCCCATGATCCCGGTAAGGGGAGTGCGGATCTCGTGCGTGACGTCGGCCACGAAATCGCGGCGGAACTGCTCGAGCTGGCGCATCTGCTCGTTTTCGGCCGCCACCGTGGCCAGCCGGCGCTTGAGCCGCCGGGCGAGGAAGACGATGGAGGCCACCGCGCAGGCGCCCAAGAGCCCGGCCGCGCACTTGCACAGGTCGAAGGCATGCTCGAGCATGGCGGCGTCGTCACCGGCGCGGGCGGCGGTATGGCGGAAGTTGAGCGTTTCCACCACCAGCACCGCCGCGAAGACGATGCTCGCGGCGAGCGAAAGGAGCGGCGGCAGCCAAGCGGGCATTTGGCTCAATTTCACGACTTGGGCCTTTGCGGATTGAGCCGGTAGCCTACCGAGCGGACCGCCTCCAAGTGATGCGCCCAGTCGCCGAGCTTGCGCCGGAGGCCGACCATTTGCACGTCCACGGTGCGCTCGATGACGCTTTTGCCGTACCCTTGCACGGCGTCGATAATCTGCCCGCGCGTGTACACCCGCCCGGGATGGGCCATAAGCAGTTGGAGGATGCCGTATTCGGTGGGGGTGAGGCTCGTTTCGCGTCCGTCCACGACCACCTGTCGCGAATCGGGATTGAGAGTAAGGCCGTCCAAGACCATTTCGTCGGACGCCGCGCCCAGGCTGCGCCGCAGCACCGCCCGGATGCGGGCGATCAGCACCGCGGTGGAAAACGGTTTGGTGATGTAGTCGTCGGCGCCCGTCTTGAGCCCCGCGACCACGTCGCGCTCGTCGTCCAGCGCCGTAAGCATGATGACCGGCACCGTTCTGGTGCTGTCGTTCTGGCGGAGCTGGCGGCACACTTCCCGGCCATCCATGCCCGGGAGCATCAAATCGAGCAGCACGAGCCGGGGCGGATGCGCCATGGCCATGGCGAGACCCTCGTCGCCAGTGAGCGCAAAGCGCACCTCGGCGAAGCCGGCGGCCCTCAGCGCCACGCCCAGCACCGTGCGGATGGCCGAGTCGTCCTCGATGGCCAGGATATACTCTTCGTGCATGTGCCGGGTATTATACCATATTTTGGCCGTCGGCGCAAGCCTCGGCGATATTTATGGCATAGGTGCGCAACCGGTTGTAGGCGGATAGGATATCCATCATCGCCATTACCGTGCCTGCGGAAGAGCCGCCGCCCACGCGCAGGAGTTGCAGCTGCCGCGCCGACCGGATTTTACCTTTGAGTTCGTCCGAGAGCGCGCGCTTGGCGCCGAGTTTGGCGAAGCGCAGCAGATCCGCGCGCGAAAACGAAATGAGCTCGGCGACGGCGTGGTGGATGTCGAGGATCATCGCAAGATCCGAGCCCGCGAGGTTCTCGCCCTCGCTTTCGAGACGGCCGAGCGAAAACATGATGCGCGGGAATTCGTCGGAAACCGATTCGAACTCGTCGGCGAGGCGGAGGATACGCTTGAGGGAGTAGGCGGTGTAGGGCGAGAGGCGTTTGACCATGATGCTGCCGAGGAAGGCGGCGATTTCGCTTTGGACGCGGTCGAGAATCTCCTCGCGCTTTTGGAGGTGTCGCGCGGCCTCGCGCCGGTCGATCTCGCGGGCGAGCGCCTGCCGGAGATGGTCGGCCATGTCGATCACGCTGTCGGCCATGAAGCCCACTTCCTCCAGCGCCTGTTCGCAGGCGATCACCGTGCTGATGCGCGCATGCGGGGAAAGTACGCTCAAATGCGGTTTTTCGTCAGCGCGGTCGGGGACGAGGCGCTCGAGGAGTCCGGCGAGCGGGCGGGCGAAGGGGAAGACGAGCGCTCCGCGCACGACGGCGAAGAGCGTATCGGTAAGCGCGATCGGCAGCATCACCGAAGTTTGCCAATTCGGGCAGAGGAATTTGCCCAGCGGGATGAATACGGGCAGGACCAGCGGCAGGCATACGAGGGAGCCGGCCACGTTGGTGAAAGTGTGCGCCGACGCCAGGCGCTTGGCGGCGCTGCCGCCGCCGATCGCGGCGAGCCACCCCGTGGCCGTGGTGCCGACATTGGCGCCGAAGAGCGCGGCCACCGCCGTTTCGTAGGAGACGAGGCCTTCGGAGGCGAGCGTCATGAAGATTACGATCCCGGCCGCCGAACTCTGGATGACGGCGGTGAAGAGCGCGGAGACCGCGGCCACCAGCAAGACGCCCGCGAAGCTCCCGGCGTCGAGCGAGGCGAGCGCGCCCGACAGCGACGGCGAGGATTTGACCGGGGCTACGCCTTCTTTCATGAGGAACATGCCGATAAAGACGAGTCCGAGGCCGATCAGCGCGAGGCCAAAGTACCGAAGCGCCCACTTGCGCGGCGGAAAGTAGCAGAGGGAGCCGATCGAGAAGAGCGCGAGGCCCAGCGTTTCGGGACTGGGCGCGGCGGCCATGATCCACACGGTGAAGGTGGTGCCGATGTTGGCGCCGATCAACACGTAGATGGCGGCGGCGAGCGTCATCATCTGGGATACCACGAACCCCACAGCATCACCGTGACGATCGAGGACGACTGCATGATGATGGTGGAGGTGACGCCGGTCATCACGCCGGCGAGCCGATGGCCGGTGGCCATGGCCATGAACTTGCGGATGGCAGGACCGCCCGAAGCCTGCAAGCCGTCCGACAGGTGCCGCATCCCGAGGAGGAAGGCGCCCAAGCCCCCGCCGGTCATTATCGCAAAGTCCAATAGTGCTTTCATGATGAAGGTATTGTAGCATATCCCGATTAGGATTCGGTTAGGATTGGAAAGGGCAAAATTGTTGAAAAACACTATTGCCATTTGGGCGGATATTTGATATAATATCAGGCATGAAAATCGTAAAAGTGGACAAAGGCGTTTCCTTTGGAGACGGCAAACTCACGTTCATCGCGGGGCCGTGCGTGATCGAATCGCGCGAGATGGCGCTGGAGCTGGCCAAAAAGCTTACGGCGCTGGCGCGCAAATTGAAGGTGGGATACATCTTCAAGGCGAGTTTCGACAAGGCCAACCGCACGAGCGTGGACAGCTACCGGGGCCCCGGGATCGACAAGGGGCTGGAGATTCTCGCCGAGGTGCGCGAGAAGTTCGACGTGCCGGTCATTACCGATATCCACGAGCCGTGGCAATGCAAGGTGGCGGCCGAAGTGTGCGATGTTCTGCAGATCCCCGCGTTTCTCGCGCGCCAGACCGATCTGGTGGTGGCGGCGGGCGAAACGGGCGCGGTCATCAACGTCAAGAAGGGCCAGTTCATGGCGCCCGAGGACATGGCGCAGGTGATCCGCAAGATCGAATCGACCGGCAACAAGCGCATCGTTCTTTGCGAACGCGGGGCGAGCTTCGGCTACCGCAATCTGGTGGCGGACATGCGCAGCCTCCTAATCATGCGCGAGCTCGGCTATCCGGTGGTGATGGACGCCACGCATTCGGTGCAGCGCCCCGGCGGCCTGGGTACGGGCTCGGGCGGCGACGGCAAGTATGCGCCGGCGCTGGCGCGCGCGGCGGTGGCGACCGGCGTGGACGGCGTGTTCATGGAAACGCACATGAACCCCAAGGTGGCGCTTTCGGACGCCGCCAACGCGATCAAGTTTTCGGAAGTGGAGAAGCTTTGGAAGAAGCTCCTCAAAATCCATGAGGTGGTCCGCGGATAAGTTCTCCATATTGGCGGCGGCGCTGTTGGCGGCGCTGGCGGCGCCGGCTTTCGATTCGGACGCCTGGTTCGCCGAGCGCGAGTCGCATGCGGCCGCTGCGGCGGCGCTGCGCGGCCAGTACGCCAAGTTCGCCGCCAAAGTGGCGACGCCCGCCGAGAACCTCACCGTGCCGCTCGAGAATTTCGCCGACGGGTCGATCAAGAGCACGATTTTCGCCAAACGGGCGTGCTTCTTCCTGAAGGAGGGTTACATTTGGGGCGAGGGCGTGACCATCCGCCAGATGAAGCGCGACGGCAGCGTGGAATCGCAGGTGGACGCCGAAAACTGCCTGGTGAACCGCGAAACGCGGCGTTGCTGGGTGGAAGGCCACGCCAAGGCCTACTATCGCGACCAGGCGGAAATCGAGGGCGACGGCGTATATCTCGACGCCGCCGGCGAATACGCGATCATCAGCACCAACACGGTGATGCGCGCCGACGGGCGCACGCTCAAAGGGGTGAGGCTCGACTACGACCGCAAGGCGGAGGTGGCCATGCTCGACGGAGATGCGGTGCTGACCGGCGAAGAGCGCGGGCACGGCTACCGTCTGGACGGCGGCAAGGTGATGGCGTTTTTCGCCTCGACCAACAATCTCAAGCGGGTGGTCGCGTACGATGGCGTGAAGGTGAAAAGCGAGAACCGCTTCGGGCGGGCCGACCGGGCCGTGTACCTCAAGGGCGCCAAGAAGATCACGATGTACGGCGGCGAGGGCGGCAAGGCGCTTTTGGAGGAGCGCGGCACCCGCAACAGCACGGTTTCCGGCGCGCGCATAACTTTCTGGATGGATGCCGAACAGGTGGAGGTTATCGATTCCGAAATAACCGCAGAGACAAAGAATGTGAGGAAATATGGCGGATTTGACGGCAAGCAATCTCGTTAAGATCTACGGCGACCGCACGGTCGTCAACGGCATGAACGTCGAGGCCAACTGCGGCGAAATCGTGGGGCTGCTAGGTCCCAACGGCGCCGGCAAGACGACTACGTTCTACATGATCGTGGGGCTCGTCAAGCCCGACGGCGGGCAGGTGGTGTTCCAGGGCAACAACCTTACGCACATGCCCGTCTACATGCGGGCGCGGAACGGCCTCGGGTACCTCGCGCAGGAGCCGAGCATCTTCCGCAAGCTGTCGGTGTGGGACAACGTGATGGCGATCTTGGAGACGCTACCCCTTAACCGCAAACAGCGCAAGGAGCGCGCGGAGGAACTGCTCGCGCCGTTCGATCTCATGAAGGTGGCCAAGCAGCCGGCGTATACGCTGTCGGGCGGGGAGCGGCGCAAGCTCGAAATCGCCCGCTCGCTCGTGAGGTCGCCCAAGATCCTGATGCTGGACGAGCCGTTCGCCGGCGTCGATCCCCTGTCGGTAAACGAAATCCAGGATATCGTGCGCAGGCTCGCGCGGGAGCGCGGGCTCGGGATCATAATCACCGACCACAACGTGCGCGAGACGCTGTCGGTGGTGGACCGCGCGTACATGGTGTACAACGGGCGGCTACTGAAGACCGGCACCACCGACGAGCTCGTTAACGACCCCGAAGTGCGACAGCGCTATCTGGGCGAAGAATTTCACATGTAAACAACCAAAGAACAGGAGGCGCAACGTATGAGTATTGAAGTAACCATGAGGCACTCGGACGTAAAGATCGAGTCGCTCAAGGAATATGCCGAGAAGCGCATGGCCAAACTCAAGGAGAAATTTCCCAAGGTCACGAAAGTGAGCATCGTCATCGACGTGGACGCCAAGAAGCACATGTACATGTGCGAAGTGGTGGCCAACCGCCTGGGCGAGACGGCCGTGGGCGCCAAGCAGTTCTCCGAGAGCGCCAAGAGCGTGATCGACACCGCCGCCGCCAACGCGGAACGGCAGCTCCTGAGGATGCGCGTCAAGGCGCGCAAGGGCACGGTGCGCAAGCAGCGCGCCGCCAGCGCCAAGAACTGAGGCGCGCCGTGTTCGTCCGCGCCGACAACGGGATTGAAGTGACGCTTGCCGACTTCTACAAAGCCGGCCGCGAAGCGCTCAAGCTTTCGATCCTTGCCGGCGCGGGCCACATGGGTACCGTGATCAGCGAGCCCGCGGTCAACCGCCCCGGGCTCGCGCTCACGGGTTTTATGGAGCATTTCGCTTGGGATCGCATCCAGCTGATCGGGCTTTCGGAAGACGCCTACATGAAAAGCCTCGATCCGGCCACGCGAACTGCGCGGTTCGTCAGCATGGTGGAGGCGGGTGCGTATTGCTTCATCTTCGCCTACGGGCAGATGCCGAGCGAAGCGAACATCAAGCTGGCCGAGGAGCGCGGCGTGGTGTTGATGTCGTCGCCGCTGCCGACCCGGCGGCTGTCGGCGCAGGCGGTGTTTGCGCTAGAGCGGCTGACCGCGCCGAGGATTTCGCTTTACGGCACGATGATCGAAGTGGAGGGCCTGGGGGTGATGATCGAGGGCGACCCGGGCCTGGGCAAGTCGGAGACGGCCCTGGGGCTCATCCGGCGCGGCTGCGCGCTCGTTTCGGACGATTTGACCTGCATCCGCAAGGACGTGGGGAACAATTGCCTTTTCGCCTCGGCGTCGGCGGCTACGGCCGGCTACATGGAGATCAGGGGTATCGGCATCGTCAACGTGCGGCGCATCTTCGGGGCGAGCGCCTTGCGCGAGGAGAAACGCCTCGAAATGGTGATTACCCTCAAGCGGCTGAGAGATATCGTGGACAAAGTCGAGCGGGTGGGGCAAGGCCGCCGCACCAAGGAGATTCTGGGCGTGGAAGTGCCCAATATCGTAATCCCCGTGTCGGCGGGGCGGGATTTGGTAAATCTGGTGGAGACCGCGGTCAAGGCGCACAAGCTCGCGACGAGCGGCTACGACCCGGTGAGCGAACTTTCAGAACACCTGCGCATCCGCGCGGAAAGGACCTCAAATGGCTAAGATTACCCGAGAGCTTACGCTCCTCAACAAATACGGCATGCACGTAAGGCCCGCCGGGCTTTTCGCCAAGACCGCGAGCAAGTACGATTGCGACGTGGAGGTTGAGAAGGACGGCAACGTGGTGGCCGGCAAGTCGATCATGGCGCTGATGACGCTGGAAGCGTCGTGCGGAGCGGTGCTCAAAGTGACCGCCGACGGCGACGACGCCGAGGAGTGCCTGGACGACATCGCGGCGCTGATCGGGCGGAAGTTCGACATCCCGGATGAGCAGTAAGCACCATATGCTTACGATCGCGGGCCTCGCCACCGCCAGAGGGCTGGCGGAGGGGCCGGTGTACCTGTACCGCGGGGACGACGACATCCCCGTGTCGGAATACGTGGTGCCGCAGGGCCGCGAAGGCGACGAGTTCATGCGCTACAAGAAGGCGGTCGGCGATGTGGGGCGGGACCTCGAGTCGCTGATCGCGGTGTTGAACGAGCGCAACAAGGGCGGCGAGGACGCCAAGGTGTTCGAGGGGCATTTGATGATCCTCGAAGACCCGATCCTCAAGAAGGAGATCGGCAAGCTCATCGTCGAACAGCGCGTTAACGCCGAGGCCGCGGTAAAGAAGGGCATCGGCAAGTTCCGCAAGCAGTTCGAGCGGATGAACGACGAGTACTTCCGCGAGCGCGTGCGCGATCTGGACGACGTGGAGCGGCGGCTTTTGCGCGCGTTGCTGGGCTTTGCCAAGTCTTCGCGACTGGAGCTCACCGAGCCGTGCGTGATCGTGGCCGACGATCTCACCCCCAGCGAAACGGTGCAGTTGCCGCGCCATCTGGTGCTGGGATTCGCGACGAACGGCGGGTCGACCACTTCGCACGTGGCGCTGTTGGCGCGGGCCATGGGCATACCGTGCGTAACCGGGCTCGGCTTCGTGACCCAGAAGGTCAAGCCTGGTATGCGGGTGCTGCTCGACGGCACCGCCGGCACCATCACCGTAAACCCCGACGAGCAGGCGTTGGCCGATTTCGCCGAACTGGTGCGCCGGCAGCACGAGTCCGAGGCGGAACTCAAAGACGGCCTCAAGGCCGGTACGCTCAAGGACGGCGGCCAGGTGCGGATTTTCGCCAACATCCACCCGGGCGTGGCGTTCGGCGCGCTCAAGGACATGGGCGCCGGCGGCGTGGGGCTGTACCGTAGCGAATACCTATGGTTGAACGGCGGCAAGGAGCCCGACGAAGAGACGCAGTTCGAAGCGTACAAGGCGGTGGCCGAATACGTAAAGGGGCTGGGCGACGACGCCTACGTGACGATCAGGGCGCTCGATATCGGCGGCGACAAGACGGTGCGCGGCATTACGGTCAAGGAGGCCAATCCCTTTTTGGGCAACCGGTCGATACGCTATCTCCTTTCCGACCGCGAGGTGTTCCGCCGGCAGTTGCGGGCGATTTTGCGCGCGTCGGCCTTCGGGCGCATCCAGATAATGTATCCGATGGTGAGTTGCGTGGAAGAGATGCGCGAGGCGGCGGTGGAGATGGCCGAGGCCCGGCGCGAGCTCGACGAACAGGGTATCGCCTACGACCGCGACATCCCCGTGGGGGCGATGATCGAGGTGCCGGCCGCCGCCATCAACGCCAAGGCGATCGCCAAATACTGCAAGTTCTTTTCGATCGGCACCAACGACCTCATCCAGTACACCATGGCCGCCGACCGCAGCAACGAGGAGGTGGCGCATCTTTACCAGCCGCTCAATCCGGCGGTGCTCAAGCTGATGCAGCACGTGCTGGAGACGGCCAACGCGGCCGGGATCCCCGTGTCGGTGTGCGGCGAATCGGCGTCGGATCCGGTGATCGGGATTTTGTGGGCCTCGATGGGTGCGGACATGCTCTCGATGTCGGCCACCTACATCCCGCTGATGGCCAAGGTGCTGAGGCGCCTGACGCGCCGCGACCTCGACGAATACAAGGCTTTTGCGCTCGGCTTCGACAACGGCGAGACCGGCGACGAGATTCTCGACGCCTGCCGCAAGTGGATGGAGCGCAAAGTGCCGGAACTGGACAAGCTATTGATATGAAACGGGTTCTGGTGACGGGGTCTTCCCGTGGAATCGGCAAGGCGATTGCCGATGCCCTGGCGGCGGAAGGCTATGAAGTGGTTACGCATTCGGTGAAGTCGCCGGGTACGGCATTGCGGTTCGATATCGCCGACCGCGAAGCGGCCAAGGCGGCCATCGAGGCGGATATCGCCGCGCACGGGCCCTACTACGCGGTAGTGCTCAACGCCGGCATCAACCGCGACAATCCCTTCCCGGCGCTGGAGGACGAGGATTGGGACCGGGTGATCGACACCGATCTTACCGGCTTCTACAACGTGCTCAAGCCTTGTTTGATGCCGATGATCCAAAGCCGTGTCAAAGGGCGGATCGTGGCGCTGTCGTCGGTGAGCGGCGTCGCCGGGAATCGCGGGCAGGTCAACTATTCGGCCGCCAAGGCCGGGATTATCGGCGCGGTCAAGGCGCTGGCGGTGGAGATGGCCAAGCGCGGCATTACGGTAAACGCCATCGCGCCGGGGGTTATCGAAACCGAAATGATCGCCGCGATGGCGGAGGTGGGCGACGAAGTCAAGAAGGCCATCCCCATGCGTAGGTTCGGCCGTCCCGAGGAAGTGGCGTCGCTGGTTGCTTATCTCTTGTCGGAGCCGGCCGGCTACATCACCCGGCAGGTGATCGGGGTGAACGGCGGGCTTATATGAAGAAAACGCTTGTACTTGAGGCGGAAGCTCCGGCTCCAGCAACCATGGCCGCCCCGGCCGCAGTCGCCGGATCGGCGCGTAAAGCCGTCGGCAAGTCGGCGTTTTTCACCCGGCTCGACTGGGCGGCGTTCTGGACGGCGACGCTGGCGACTTTCGCTGTCTATTTCTTCACCTTGGGTCCGTCGGTGGGGCTGGAGGATTCGGGCGAGTTGGCCACCGCGGCGGCGCATCTTGGCGTGCCGCACCCGCCCGGGTATCCGTTCTGGACCTTGTGCAGCTGGATATTCTGCAAGCTCTTTTTCTGGGTGACCTACATGGGCCATCCCACGCCCGCCTGGGCGGTGAGTTGCTGTTCGGCGGTATTCGGGGCGTTTGCGGCCGGATTCACCGCCATGCTCATTTGCCGCAGTTCGGTGGATTTCGTCGGCAACCGCACTAACCGGGCCCTCTGCTTCGCCGGAGCGGTGGGCGGGGCGCTGACCTTTGCGTTGTCGCCGGTGGAGTGGTCGCAGTCGACGATCGTGGAGGTGTATTCGCTCAATGCGTTCTTCCTGATGTGGGTGTTCCTCCTCTCCTACCGCTGGATGCGGCGCCCCTCGGACAAGATCCTCTGGCTCACCTCTTTCGTGTTCGGGCTGGGTCTCACGAACTATCAGGTGCTGCTGCTCGCCGCCGTGCCGATTGCCGTCATTATCGCGCTCCGGGACATCAAGATGTTCCGCGACATGATCCTGATCCTCATCCCGATCGGACTCACCTAC
>JAFXST010000011.1 GCA_017525475.1 Kiritimatiellia bacterium
ACTTTCTCCCTCGTTCGGCAACAATTTTCCAACAACATTTCCAATTAGGCGATAATATTATATCATATTCTCCGCCTGATTGCAAGAGGGGGTGTCACAAAATCAACGTTTTCTTGTTTGTTTCTCTTTGCCCCCCGCACCGTGCAAAGGGTAAGAAAGCGTCAGGGCGCGTCGCAGAAAGATGGCCGTTTTCCCTTCATATAGCGGGTGCTAATGCGCCGGCCAACATCCATATCAGAAAATAGACAATAATCCACCGTTTGCGTTTTGCACGAATTGCAAACACGGAGCCAACCACCGCGAGACACGACATGGCACTGCCGCGCGTCTTTCTGCAGCTAACATCCATTCCCAAGCAAGCGGACTGCGAGTCCGATCAGGATTGCCGTCCAGCATATGCCGGCACCGACAAACGCGGCGACCACAAGACTGGATGCGATATCCTTGGCCTTGCCGGAAAGCTCGTTGCGTTCAAGCGATATGCGATCAACCACAGTTTCAATGGCGGTATTGGCGATCTCTGCGATAAGCGCCATGAATACCGAATACACCATAAGCGCACGCTCGCACCACGAAACCGGAATCACAAGCGCGACAACAACCGAGGCCACAAAGACGACGATATCTGTTCTGAACGCCTTTTCGCCAAAAAGCACAGCCCTAAAGCCGCGTGCCGAATATTCGGCAGCGTCCTTCAGTTCCTGCGGCGACTTCAACTCGCTCAAAGTCTTTATCTCGGCCTTGAGCTCGTTTGCCTTTATCGCAAGTTCTGCGATTTTCTCTCTCAACTCATCGCGGTCTATTACGGTCATATATTCTCCTTATAACTTCCTCCGATTCGTGCAAATGGTTTCATGGGTTGCTCCATTCGGTCATTTCGTTTCGATTCGTGCGCCGCAATGGACGCAAACGACCGGTTCGCCTTTGGCAATGGCACGATAGCGCGCGCGATTCTCCTTGTCAAACGAATCGCGGTGCGGTATTGCAACCCGCTGTCCGCATTTCGGGCAAAGCAGATTATCGTATGCCGACCATTCAAAAATAGCCGCCACCGCGCCAACCACGATAAGCAACGTCACGCCAATGGCGGCACCAACAGCGCCTCCAATGAAAACATTGCAACAAACAAAGGCGACCATTGCAAGCAACATAAAGGCAATACCCAATCTGCAATATAGCCTGAACTTCCTAAAGTCAGATTTCATATCGCTTCTTTATGGGACAGTGAACTCGACTTTGGCGCCGGTGGTGCTCCAATCCGGGGTTTCGCCGGGGAACGGCACGGCGACAAGCCGGAGGTAGCGCGTTGTCACCGGCGCCGGAAACCGGACATCTTGGCGAATCGGGTTGGCGAGGATGTTGCTGAATTCGTCGCTTCCGAGATCGCGCCACTCCTTGGCATCGTCCGACGCCTGCGCCCGGTAGCCCTTGGGCGGCACCTCCTTGCCGGTGCCCGGCGTGAAGGCAAAGCCGCCCACTTTAACTGCGCCGCCAAAGTCCGCAACCAGTTCGCCTTGGGGCGCAGGAAGCGCCTTGAAGACGATCGTGGCCACCTTTTGCGGTGCGGCGATCTCGACCGCACCATCCTGCGGCGGCACGACGCGTAGCGAAAGATGAAGCGCCGCCTTGCCCTCGCTCGTCACCTCCACGCGCACTTCGCTCGCGGTGACCGGCGAGGAGAGCCGCGCGATGCGGCGATAGCCGATCTGCCCGCCGTGCGCGATCTCGCGCCCGTCCGCAAAGGCCTTCCAGGACTTGACCCGGAGTCCCTTGCGGATGTCCTCCGCCAAATCGATCGCATCGAAGGTGCGCGGTTCGGGCAGCTGCCAGCGCCAGACGGCCGAATTTGCGCGATGTTCCGCTTCGCCCTTCACGCCGCGCGCGAGATCGACCGCATTGAACTGCCGCACCCAGTCGCCAAACTCCTTTAGCCGCCTTGCGTCATCCTCGTCGATAAGTCCGTCCCGGTTGGGCGCAAGGCCCAGGTCGAGGATGCCGCTCCTGCCGACGCTCTCCAGATAGCGCGTCGAAAGTTCCTTGAGGCTCTTGGGCCCGTCGCCGGGATGCCAGAACCACTTGCCTCTCAGGGGCGTATCGGCCTCCGGCGGCTGAAATACGCCGTTTCGCACCAAATCGTAGTCCTCCGGGACGATTCCGCGTTCGTTGCCCGGCCAGCGCAGCGTGCGGTCGGTATCCATGCCGAAGATCGTCGAGAGCGGATACTTGGCCGTCAACGCCTTCAAGAGGCGCGGGTGGTCGTAGTAGACGGGAGCCGCGGGAATCTTGCGCGTTTCCTTGGCGCCGCCGTACCAGCCGTCGCCGCCGTTCGCGCCGTCGAGCCAGATTTCGGAGATGGGGCCGTAGTCCTTCATCAGTTCCGCCCACTGGAGATGGAAGTATTCGGTGTAGGCGGGTCTCGCATATTCGGCATGATGGCGGTCCCAAGGCGAGAGATAGGCGCCGAATTCAAGCCCGGCGGCCAGCGTCGCGTCGCGCACCTCCTTCACGAGATCGCCGCGTCCATTGCGCCACGGCGTGTTGGCCACGGTGTAGTCCTTGTTGTATTTGCTCGGCCAGAGGCAAAAGCCGTCATGGTGCTTGCAGACGAGCACGATGCGGCGGATGCCACCGGCCTTTGCCGCCGCCACCCACTGCGCGGCATCGAGCTTCGGAGGGTTGAACACGGAAGATGGCGTATCGCCATATCCCCATTCGCGGCCCGTGAACGTGTTCGGCCCAAAGTGGACAATCGCGATCACGCCCTTGTCGAGCGCGCTCAGCGTGGCCTTGCTCGGCACCGGCGCCTCCGCCAACGTCACCGCAGCCATCGCCGCAACCCCTACTGTCATCATCACTTTCTTCATTGCCGTCCTCCTCTCATCAAATTCGTACAAATGGTTTTATGCCTTAGCGGCTAGCGCCGACTTTACAGGAAATCCCGGAGTTGCGACAAGAGTTCGGGCAGGTCGGGGACGACGTGCACGGTGGCGGGCACCGAACGTCGGAAAACGGCGCCATAGGATTTGGCGGCGAGGCGCGGATCGGCCACCACCACTACTCCGCGGTCTTTGCACGTGCGGATAAGCCGCCCGAAACCCTGGCGAAACTTGATGACCGCCTCGGGGAGGAGATAATCCCTAAAGCCGCTGCCGCCCGCGCGATCCACCGCTTCGGCCCGGGCCTCCACCATGGGGTCGCCCACCTGGGCGAACGGCAGCCGGGCGATGACGACCACGCTCAAGGCCGCACCCGCCACATCTACGCCCTCCCAGAAACTCTGCGCGCCGAAGAGGACTACGCCGCCTGTCGCTTCCCGCAATCTGCGGGTCATCGCCTCGCGGCCGAGCCCCTCGCCCTGCACCAATAGTTCGAGCCCCGCCGCCGCCATCGCCGGGCGCGCGAGCCGGGCAGTTTCGTTCATCATCTCGTAGCTGGTGAACAAGGCGAGCATCCGCCCGCCCGCCGCCTCGGCGACCGCCGTCAAGAGTTGTCCCAGTTCCTTGGCGTAGGCGCCCGCCCCCAGCGAGGGATCGGGCAGGAAATCGGCCGCCAGCATGCGGCACTGCCGGAAATAGTCGAAGGGGCTCGCGGCCGTGCAGGCCGTGAAGCGCTCGGTGCAGCCGAGCCGCCGCAAGTTGTAGCGGAAGTCGTTGCCCACCTTTAGCGTGGCCGACGAGAGGATTACCGAATCCTTGCAATCGAAGAGATCGGCCTTTAGCTGCTCGGCCACCGACAAGGGCGCGGCCACCAGCCGCACGTAGGGCGATTTGCCGGAGCGCACGCGCTCCGCCCAGTAGGCGTATTCGGGCTTGTCGGCGCAAATCGCAAAATGCGTATCGTTTGCGAACGCGCGCAGGCTCTCGATCGCGCCCTCGAGCTGCAAGGCGAAGTCGCCCGTCGCGACGAGCGTCTCGGCGAGATGGGCGAGCTCAAGCTGCAACGCGGCGATGCGGCTTTCGAGCAGATCTTGCGCCGCCTTCAAAGCTTCCTCGCTCCACTCGTTATCTTCATACGGCTTGAAGACGCCGCGCACCGAAAAGCTGCGCGTCCCGTTTTCGCGGCGATAGCGCACAATCTCCCGGTCCGGCGCGGGACGAAAAAGCTTTTCCGCCACGTCCGCCAACGCTTCGGCGGCGGCGACGAGCTTGGGGAAGAGTTTCGTAATCTTGGCGCAGGCTTCGCTCGCGGCCGTGGCGACGGCGCTCGGCAACACGCCCTTCTGGATTTGCCGCTCGACGGCGGCCAAGATCCCGCCCGGGCGCGCGCGCCGGCCCTTGCCCTGGCGGACGAGGCGCGAGAGGATGCGAAGGAGCGCCGCTACCGAAAACTCCCTGGCCAAACACTCGGTGGCCACATCGGCGAGATTGTGCGCTTCGTCCGCCACCAGCCGCCCGTAGGGAGGCAAGATACCGCCACCGTCGCCAAAGGCCTCGGCCAGCACCAGCGCGTGGTTGGCGACTACGAGGTGCGCCTCGGCGGCGCGTTCGCGGGCGCGGAAGACAAAGCACTTGCGGTAGTAGGGGCAGCGCCGGCCGCCGCATTCCTCGCCCGGACAATTGAGGAGGCTACGGTCGAACCCCTCGTATTGGTCCAAGTCGCCGTCGGGAGTATTTTGGAGCCACTCGATAAAATGCGCCATCTCGGCCTGGTCTTCCTTGGCGAGCGTCCAGAACCCGGGCGCGAAGAAGTCGCCGATGGCCCTCAAACACGCGTAGTTGGCGCGGCCTTTCAACAGCGCCACCTTGAACTTGCCGGGCTCGGCCAACGTGGAGAGTGCGCGCGGGATGTCGGAGGCCATAAGCTGGCTCTGGAGGTTGCGCGTGGCGGTAGAGACGACTACCGTCGTATCGTTGACGGCGGCCCAGTGGACGGCGGGCAAGAGATAGGCGAGCGATTTGCCTACCCCCGTACCCGCCTCGACCATCAGATGCGTGCGGCTATCGAAGGCGTGGGTAATCGCCTTGGCCATGTCGATCTGCCCCGGGCGCTCCTCGTAGCCGGCCATGCGGCCCAAAGTGCCGCCGTGCATGAGGTGGCGGGCGACGAGTTCGGGATCCAGGCCCTCGCAGTCTTCGTGCGCGGGGACCGTGCGCTTTTGCGCTTCGCCCTTTTGGTCCGGCAGAAACGCGAACCAATCGGGGTTGTCGATAAATTCCGCCGGGCTCACGCCATGCGGAGGCGGCCGCAGAGCGCCTGGAGCCCGGCCATATCGCCGGGGTGCGCCTTAAAGGCCAGTTCTTCGCCCCGGTAGCGCGGGATGATGTGGAAATGGAGGTGGTTTACCGTCTGGCCCGCGGCCGCGCCGTTGTTCTGCATGATGTTGAACCCGTCGCAGGGTAGCGCCGCCTTGAGGTGCGCCGCCACCTTGCGCACCCCGGCCATCACCGTGGCGAGGCGATCGTCGCCGGTCTCGAGGAGATTGGCGGAGTGCGCCTTGGGTATGACAAGCGTATGGCCCTTGGTGAAGGGATTGATGTCGAGGTAGGCGAGAATGTCGTCGTCCTCGTAGATCTTGAACGAAGGGATTTCGCCCGCGATGATTTTGCAGAAGATGCAGTCGCTCATTTTTTGCCCATTCCGAAGAGTTTGAGGGTTGATCTGAAATCCGCCGGGAGCGGCGCGTGCACTTTGATGGCGCCTTTGGGGTCCAAGGGGTCGGGGAGCGCCAGCGTGGAGGCGTGGAGCATCTGGCGCGGCACTTCCATGAGCCGCGCGTCGCGCGCCGATTTGAGCCCGAAGACCTTGTCGCCCACGATGGGGCTGCGCACCGAGGACAAGTGCCGCCGGATCTGGTTGGTGCGCCCGGTGTCGATTTTGATGCGCAAAAAGCTCGCGTCCACGCCCGCCTGTTCGCGCGTAACGTGGCTGACGGCCGGTTGTCCATCGAGCGGTGCGTCGATCTTGAGGTGGGCGAACTTGAATTCGCCCGCGGCGATGGCGTGGTAGATCTTGTCGACCTGGCGCGTCTTGAAGACTTCGATGGCCGCCTCCTTGGCCGCATGGTGCTTGGCGAACATGAGGCAGCCGGTGGTGTCGCGGTCGAGCCGGTGCACCGCCTCGAGCGTGGGGATGCCCTCCTGCTCGCGCAGAATCGCCTCCACCGACTTGGGGTCGCCGCAGGCGACGAGGCCGGCGGGCTTGTCGCAGACGAGATAGTTGTCGTTGGCCCAGAGGACGCGCACGTGGCGCTTGCGCACCGGCTCCGCGGGCGCTGCGGCGGTGCGGCTTTGGGCCTGCGCGCCCTTGACCACGCTGCCCGGCACGGCTACCGTATCGCCCGTCTTGAGCGCGTAGCGGGCGATCCACACGCACTTGCGGTTCACCCACACGTTGCGGCCGTCGACCATCGCCTTGGCGGTGCGGCGGGAAAGCCGGAACTTGAGCGCCAGGAAATCCTGGAGGACCTTGGGGTCGTTCTTGCCGACCGCAAGTTCCGTAATGCCGGCGGCGTGCCGAGGTGCGCTGCGATTTGCCATCACTTGAGCTTCTGCACCGAGCCGACCACGCCCTTGATCTTGCGGCCCTGGCGGTTGGGGGCGAGGATCACTTCGATTTCGGTCGATTCGCCATGTTCGTTCTCGGCCACGATGCCGGTGACGCTCTTCTCGCCCTCCATGGCCTTCTTGAACTGCATCGGGAGCGGATCGTCGTTCATGTAGTCGGATACGTTGTGCTTGCGCGCCTCTTCTTCGGTCGGGATGTCCATCATCTCCAGGAACGCGGTGTTGCACTCGGTGATGCGGCCGTCGAGATCGCAGGCGAAGAGCGCGACCGGGCAAATGGCGAACGCCGACTCCTTGGCGCGGAGCATGTCGTTGACCTGGCGGCGGCGCTCCACGTTGCGGATGGTGAAGACGAGATCGTCGGGGTCCATGAGGTCGATATCCGAAATCGTCACTTCGCTCTGGAAGCGATGGCCGAGCTTGGAGAGGCAGTTGGCGTCGATCACGATATGGCGCTGCTCGGCGAGGCCGCGGCGGATGCGCTGCACGAGCTCTTCGCTGAGGCCGGGGATGAGATTGCCGATCGGCTTGTCGACGACTTCGTCGATGATGTAGCCGAAGTATTCCTCGGCACGCGGGTTGATCTCGAGAATATAGCCGTTGGGGTCGGTTATCACGACGGCATCGTACATGCCGGTCAGGAATTGCCGGAAGAGCGACTTGCGGTCTTTGGGAATGAAAAGTGCCATATGCGAGTATTATATCATTTTTCCGGCGTTTTGGCAAGCAGAAACTTGACCGTGGCGGCCGCGAGCGCCATGCCGAACGCGCAGGTTACCGGCATCAGCGAGCCGCGACCCAAGCGTTCGGAGACTTGCGGCGCCTCGAGCGAATAGACTGAGGCAAAGTCGCGCGCGGGCGGATCCAAGCGAAAGCGCCGCCTAAGCGCCTTGGCGAGCCCGTCGCCGGCAACGCGGGAAAAAGCGCCCAAACGCACTTGGGTAGGGTCGGTGCGCAAGGCCGCCCCCATGGAGGAGACGAAGACAAGGTTTTCGCGGGCCGCCGCCGTGCGGATCAAGAGCGCCTTGTCGTCCACCGCGTCGATGGCGTCGACGACCGCATCGAAGGCGGCGAAGTCGAAGCTCCGGGCGGACTCCTCATTGAACCGGGCGTGGATCGCTTCGACCTTGAGCGCAGGGTTGATCGTCAAGAGGCGCTCGCGCATGGCCGCCACTTTGACTTGGCCCACGGTCCCGGGCATGGCCATGACCTGGCGGTTGACGTTGCTCGCGGCGACCGTATCGCCATCGACGAGCGTTATGCGCCCGAGCCCCGTGCGCACCAGCGCCTCGGCGCACCAGCTCCCGACGCCGCCCACGCCGAAGATGGCTACATGAGCGCGGGCGAGGCGGTGTAAACCCGCCTCGCCCAACACGATCCCGGTTCGCGAAAACAAACCGTCGGCCATTTCAAGCCTGCTTGCCGCTTAGCGGCAGAGCGTATAGAGAACGCCCGCCACCACCGCCGAGCCGATGACGCCCGAAACGTTGGGGCCCATCGCCTGCATGAGGATGAAGTTGGTCGGATCGTTCTGGAGCGACACCTTGTTGGAGACGCGCGCGGCCATGGGCACCGCCGAAACGCCGGCCGAGCCGATGAGCGGGTTGACCTTCTCCTTGGAGACGAGGTTCATGAGCTTGGCCATCAAGACGCCGGCTGCCGTGCCCACGCAGAACGCTACGAGGCCCATGAGCAGAATGCCGAGCGTGGTCCCCGAGAGGAACTTCTCGCACGCGAGCTTGGACCCTACCGAGAGGCCGAGCATGATGGTGACGATGTTGATGAGCGCGTTCGACATCGTATCGGAGATGCGCGCCACCGATGGACCCGCCTCCTTGGCGAGGTTGCCGAGCATCAAAGCGCCGATGAGCGGCACCGCCGAGGGGAGGAGCACCGCGCACAGAAGGAGCACGATGAGCGGGAAGCAGATCTTCTCGATCTTCTTGACTTCGCGCAGGGGCGGCATCTTGATGAGCCGCTCTTCCTTGGTGGTGAGCGCGTTCATGATCGGCGGCTGGATGATCGGCACCAGCGCCATGTAGCTGTAGGCCGCCACCGCGATCGCGCCCAGGAGATCCGGGGCGAGGCGCGAGGTGAGCCAGATGGCCGTAGGACCGTCGGCGCCGCCGATGATGCCGATCGAAGCCGCCGCCTTGACGGGATCGACCCCGCCGAAGAAGTCGGCGCCGAACACCGCCGCGAGGCCCAGCGCGCCGAAGAGCGCGCAGAAGATGCCGAACTGCGCCGCGCCGCCCAACAGCGCCATCTTGGGGTTGGCGATGAGGGGGCCGAAGTCGGTCATCGCGCCCACGCCCATGAAGATCATGATCGGGAAGACGCCGGTATCGATGCCGAACGAGAAGAAGTAGTACAAGAACCCGCCCGGCTCGATGATGCCGTCCGACATCACCGGCACGCCCGAAGCGAGGAACGAGACGACGCCGTCATGCATCATGGCGGGCGCGTTGACGCCGGCCAGGGGGCAGTTGGCCAAGAGACCGCCGAAGCCGATCGGCAAGAGCAAAAGCGGCTCGAAGCCCTTGACGATGGCGAGGTAGATCATGACGAGACAAAGAGGTATCATGATGAGCTGCCCCATGCCGTAAGGCATGCCGAAGAGCGTCTTGACCTGGTGCCCCGCCACGAACGCGCCGGCGTCGTTGAAGTAGCCGCCGTGCCACACGCCCTTGCGGTCGTAGTAGCCGTTGGGCGTCATGTAGCGCTTGTCGTGCGGATCGAGCCCGGCGACGAGCCCCGCGTCGATGCGGTTTTCGGGCGCGAAGTTGCCGGTGATGTAATCGGGCGCCTCGCGACGGGCGAAACCGGAAAGCCCGGTGTCGCCACTCAAGTCCTTGACCTTGCCGAGCGTGGTGCGCCAGTCGCCCTCGGCCTGGGCGCCAAGGGCGCAGGCCGCGAGCATCAATGCGACAAACAGTTTCTTCATAAACTCGCTCCTTAGCCGATCACCGCGAGCACGTCGCCGGTCGCGACCTTGTCGGTGGCGTTGACGTTGATGGTAACGGTGCCGTCGCAGGGGGCGGTGACGGGAGTCTCCATCTTCATGACGTCCATCACGAGGAGCTCGTCGCCCTTGGCGACAGCCTGGCCGCTCTGGGCGGTTACGCGCAGCACCGTGCCCGGGACGGGCGACTTGACTTCGGTGCCGCCGGCAGGCGCCGCGGCGGCCGCCGGGGCGGCCTTGATGCCGGCCTCGCGCTTGAAGGAAACTTCCTTGCCGTTGACGACGGCCTTGCCCTCGCCGGTGATCTTGACGCCGTAGGCCTTGCCGTTGATGGTGACCGTGACGCCATCCTTGGCGCCGGAGGCCGCGGGCTTGGCGTCCTCGGCGAAGCGGCAGCCCATGGGCGCCTTGGCGGGATCCTTGAGGAAGAGGATGCCCTTCTCCTTGCAGGAGGCGGCGATGAAGATGTTCTCGTCGGTGACGGGCAGGCCCGCCTTTTCGAGATCGGCCTTGGCCACCGCGCCGCCCTTCTTGGGATCGGCGTCGTTAAGCTCGAGCACCGTCTTGGTGGTGGGCGTGGAATAGGGCTTGGTGAGCTCGTTGGAGGCCATGAACTCGGCCGCCTTCTTGACGATTTCGGGGTCCGGCGGCACGGGGGTCTTGCCGAAGTAGCCGAGGACCATCTTGGCGTAGCCAGGGGCGAACTTCTTGAACTTGCCGAACATGACGTTCTGGATCGCCTGCTGCGCGTAGAACTGCGAGACGGGCGTCACCGACGTTCCGAAGCC
>JAFXST010000082.1 GCA_017525475.1 Kiritimatiellia bacterium
GCTCGCTCGCGACGACGAGGCGGCGCGCGGGCGCTTCCGGCGGGAAGCCCTGATCCTCGAAATGCACCCGCACCCCGTGCTGCCGCGCTTCTACGACTTTGGCGAGGCGGCAGGGCGGCCGTATATGGCGATCGAGCTTTTGGAGCCGTTGCCGCTCCCCCATACCGACCGCACGGTATCCGCCTACCTGCAGAAACTGTGCGAGGGCGTGGCGCTGTTGCACCGGCTGGGGCTCGTCCACCGCGACATCAAGCCCGCCAATATCCTGTGCCGGCCGGGGTCCAAGGATCCGGTGCTCATCGATTTGGGACTCGTGCAGGTGGACCCGAGCTACCATCCCGCCGAATATTCGGTGGTGGACGGGCGCCTCCGGGGCGTGGGCACGCCCGGCTATTCGGCGCCCGAGCAGTTCCTGGGCGGCCAGGTTTCGCCTGCGGCCGATATCCACGCGCTCGGCATGCTCGTCAACGAATGTTTTGGCGGGCGCCTCCCGCGCTGTTGGCAGCGCATCGTGCGCCGCGCCACGTCTTCGATCCCCGGCCAGCGCTACGCCACGGTGGCCGAATTCGCCCGCGCCGTGCATTGCCGCCACCATTTGCGCATTTTTTCGCTGTTGGTGGTGTTTACGGTAGTTACGCTGGCGGCCGTTTCGCTGGCGCTCATCTTGAAATAGGAGCGATCATGAACCTCCCCGAACTTTCGCGTCCCCTCGGCACCTTGATTGCGGTGGCGATGCTCGTCGCCAGCAACCTCTTCATGACTTTCGCCTGGTATTGGCACTTGCGCCTCCAGAAGCCCGGCGCGAGCTCGTGGCCGCTTGTCGCCATCATCGTCGTCAGCTGGCTGATCGCGCTCATGGAATACATGATCGCCGTGCCGGCCAACCGGATCGGCGCCGCCGCGGGGCTCAACGTGGCGCAACTCAAGATCATCCAGGAAGTGATCACCGTCTGCGTGTTCGTGCCGTTCATGCTTCTTTTCATGGGCGAAAAGTGGCGGTGGGACTATCTCTGGGCGTTCCTCTGCATGGTGGGCGCCGTCTACTTCGTCAACCGCGCCAAGCTCTAACGCCATGGCCGCCGCCATCCCCGAATACGATCTCCACGCCTCGGGCATGTACGTGGACGATGCGCTCGCCAAGCTCGACCGGGTGATTTCGGCCGAGCGCGGCCGGGGCGGGCTCTTTGCGGTAATCACCGGCTACGGCTCCACCGGCGGCACCAGCAAAATCAAGAATGCGGTATTGTCGGCCTGCCGCAAGTACCTTAGGCAGCACCATATCCGCGGCTATCTCGACGGCGAAAAGGCGGGCGACATGTTTTCTAGCGAGTTCCTCGCCTTCCCCAACCCCGCCGAAATCCCGCTCGTCTACAAGCGCACCGCCAACCCCGGCATCGTCATCATCCGCGCCTAGCCGGTATTTTCGCCGCATCGTCGACTTTTCGCTTGCAATTTTGGCGGAAATTTGATACAATATTCAAAAAGGAGTAATGCTATGATCAACGCAGTAAACGAGCAGTTCAGCCGATTCGTCGCCTTCGCCCAGGAGCGTGTCGACGCCGGCAAGAAGCGGGCCATCGCCACGAAGGGCGACGTCATGGCGCTCGGCGGCACCACGCTCGAGGAGCGTAAAATCAAGGTTACGGACAAGCTCGATTGGGTGTCGCTGAGCTTCTTCCGCGGCGGCGACGCCCAGCGCGTCAACAACGAAGTGCGCGAGCTCTTTAGAAAGGCGGTCGCCGACATGTTCGGCGGCGAGTGCAACATCCCCGATAGCGTCCGCGACGCGATGCTGATGAAGGACTACGGGCACGGCAAGCCGCTCACCGCGCGCCGCATCCTCGCGGTCCGGGACGCGATCGACGCCCTCGGGCGCGCGAACGTCTTCGACAAGACGCACGACCCCGAAGGCAAGCTCGCCGGCAAGGCGTTCGCCGCCGGCTATACGCGGCTCGACTTCGGCCGGCTCAATACGGCGGCCAACCTCCTCGCCCAGACGCGCAATCTCGAACTCGACAAGGCGCTGGAAGAAGTTGTCGACAAGGGTTCGGCCGCCAATCGCCTGATGGCCGCCGGCTCCCTCCATATGAAGAGCGCCGAGGCGTTCCGCGCGGGCTACGGCCGCTACGAGCATATCGCCACCGGCGCCAAGCGCAACCTGGAAGTGGCCGCGGCCTGCGGCGGCAAGGACGCAACACGGAATCTCGCCGAAATCGCCCAGAACCTCGCCTACAACTTCAGCAATCTGCTCGAATCGGCGGAAGGGCTCCGCGAGGCGGCGAAGCTGCCCGAGGATACCCTCGCTAACCTCAAGGCCATCGTCGATGCGGCCGTCGACAAGATGAGGCAGCTCGAATCCGAGCTTTCATCCGGCGAACTCACCGACCGCAAGGCGATCTACGAGCGGCTCTTTTACCACGATTTGCCGGCGCGATTCTCCAATGGCGTGGAGACCATCGTCAGGGCACTGCGCGAGGCCGCCAAGGGCGATCCGGCGATAGACGAGTTCAGACAGCATATCCGCGCGCTTTCCCATGACCTGGGCGCGGAGTGCGGCCAGCTCGCCGCGGCCTACAAGCGCGCCGTGGCGCACGACATGGCCAAGGCCGCCGATCTCAAGCTCCGCGCCGCCGCCGCGGACGCGGGCCTGGCGACCGGAACCCAGGTCTCGGTTCCTGCCGGGATTTACGACAACCTCGCCGCGTTCCTCGAGGTTGCCCCCTTCACCCGCATGCCCAACGTGGACACGTTCTGCGCCAACCTCGAGAAGTACGGCGACGCTAATCTCCGCTTCAGCGCCGCGCAGAAGGCCGACTTGAAGGCGCTCGTCCAGCAGATCTTCGGGCAGAATCCCAAGGCCGACAAGATCCTCATGCGCCTTATCGACCAGCTCGAGACGTCGTTCTTCGCCGAACAGCTCCACTCCCCGACCGACTTCGGCAAGCATCCGCCCAAGCACCCGAGCTTCATCGTCGACTACCTCAAGAAGCACCCGGAGGTGCTCCGCGCGTGCGACCCCGGATTCAAGCTCGAGAAGGACGAGGACTTCGCGGCGCTCAAGAGCGACATCAAGGAGGCGATGCTCAAGGACCTCAACCAGAAACTCGCCGATCCGGACAAGACCAAGGTGACCAGCCTGTCCTCGGGCTTGATGCCGCAGGGCGTGCGCGAGTACGATCCCGGCTACGTGACGCTCGACGGGCGGAATATCCCCGACGCGCAGCTCGGCACCAAGTTCCCGCAACTCGGCCCCGAATGCGACACTCCCGGCCGCAAGGGCTATGCGGAGTTCCTCGAGAAGACGTTCGACGCCTCCCACAGGAAGATGCGTCAGCTGGTGTCGTACAGCTGCAGCATGGCCAACGGCCTCGGCGGCATGATCGACAACCTGATCGAGTACGGCGCCGACAAGTGCAGCCTGAAGGGCCCCTCCCGCGAAGAGCTGCGCAACCAGGGCACCCCGATCTCCCCCGCCGAGCGCCTGCCGGAGGACAACTACAACCTCCAAATCGCCCCGAACGGCGACGTCAAGATCACGCTTACGCGCTTCATCCAGAACAAGGTCAACGCCTTCATGGACCTGGAGAACGGCGACATGTACAATCCGCGGCTCATCTCTCCCTCGCCCGATACGGCCATCATCGGCACCGTGAAGATCACCGCGACGATGACGATCAAGAATGCCTCCGACGCGGAGCTCGGCGACAAGATGCCAGAGTTCGCCATCGACGACATCCGTCAGGAAGAGATTTGACGGCAACCTTGTGAGCTATGCTTTACGGCTTGCAATCGGGGCGGGAATATGATATAATATACGTTTCGTAAAATAAATAGCCATGGCCGAGATTCTGCTCAAGATCGGGAACCTCAAGAAGCGCTTCGGGAATCTCGAAGTGCTCAAGGGCGTTTCCGCCGAAATCCGGCAGGGCGAAGTGGTGGTGATGATCGGCCCCTCCGGCGGCGGCAAGTCGACGTTCCTCAGGTGCATGAACCTCCTGGAGCGGCCGACCGAGGGCTCGATCGTTTTCGACGGCATCGACATCGTGCAGGCCGACGAGCTTACGCAAAACCGCGTGCGCAGCGAGATGGGCATGGTGTTCCAGCACTTCAACCTTTTCCCGCACTTGACGATCCTCGACAATATCACGCTCGCCCCCAAGCTCGTGAGGGGCGTCTCCGCCAAAGCGGCCGAACGGCAGGCGCTGGAGCTCCTGGAGCTCGTGGGGCTCGCGGACAAGGCCAAGGCGTATCCGCAGCAACTCTCCGGCGGGCAGAAGCAGCGCGTCGCCATCGTGCGCTCGCTCGCGATGGAGCCCAAGGTGATGCTTTTCGACGAGCCCACCTCCGCGCTCGACCCCGAGATGGTGGGCGAAGTGCTGGACGTGATGAAGGACCTGGCGCTGCGCGGCATGACAATGGTGGTCGTCACCCACGAAATGCGCTTTGCGCGCGAGGTGGCGACGCGCGTCCTCTTCCTCGAGGGCGGGCGGATTGCCGCCCAAGGGACGCCCCAGGAGATCTTCGATCGTCCGCACGAAGGGCGCCTCGGCGAGTTTTTGGGCAAGGTGCGCGTAGGCGCCTTGTTCCGCGACCGGGTAAAAGCCGAACTCTACGACATCCTCGAAGACCGCGAAGTTTCCGAGGCGGAACTCGCGCAGCTCAAGGCGATGCTCGCCGTCGGCAAAACGGCAAGCAAATAGATTTTATCGCAAAACAACCTAAGGAGAAAACCATGAAAAAACTTATGATCACCTTGAGCGCAGCGGCGGTAGCGGCCGCATTGACGGCGCAGGAGCAAGTGGCGGAGCCCGAAATCGCGGAGACGGCGGCGCCCGTGGAGGCGGCGGCGCAGCCCGAGGAACCGGCGCAGCCCGAAGCCGTGCCCGAAACGGAAGAGGCTGAGGACAAGGCCGCGTCGCCGTTCGAGGTTTCGCTTACGCTCGATATCAATTCGGCCTACGTCTCGCACAACCGCATTTTTTCCGATACGCCGGTCGCGCAGTACGACATTTGGCTGCAGTATAACCTGCCGGAGCGCTTTGGCTATGTGGCGTTCGACGTCTGGGCCAGCCAGGAGCTCAACAAGCGCCACAGCTCGCGCGAGGTCGGCAACGGCGGCCGGCAATTTGGCGGCATCGGCGAGTTCGACTACGAAATCGTCTACGGCAACTCTTTGGGGCCGGTGAACCTCACCGCCTCCCACCTCTGGTACACGTATCCGCGCTGCAACTGGAATCCGGGTTCGCAGAAATTCTGGACGGTCGGCGCCGAATACGATAACGAGTTCGTGGTGCCCAGCGTCAAGTTCTTCTGGGAGTACGGCCACCACAACAAGCCCGACGACGCGTTCATGATCGACTTTGCGCTCGCCCGCGGCTTCGAGCTCACCGAGGACCTCTCGCTCAAGCTCGTCTCCAAGACCACGCTCTACACCTCGGAGTACGCCAAGTACATTTCCGGCGGCGCCGTTACCGATACCGTGTTCGGCGGCTGGGACAACGGCGTTTCGCTGAGCTATGCGCTCACCGGCAACATTACGCTCGGCGCGCACCTCAATTACCTCTACAAGCTCGATCACCGCGTGCGCCACAGCCCGAAGTGGGACGCCTATCCCGCCGGCGGCGCCCAGGGTACGCACGACGGCTTCCTCTACGGCGGCGTTTCGGCCAGCGTCTCGTTCTAAGCCCCGGCAAGCGAATCTAAGGGGGAAGGACGCCATGAAACATATCCTGGTCGCGGCCGCGGCGCTTTTGGCCCCGGTCGCGTTCGCGGAACCGGATTTGTCCTCCGTGGCTTTGGCGACGGAGGCAGCGCCGGCGGCGACGCCGGCCGCGACCGTTTCGGTGACGGTCGACGACGCCCGGAGCGTGTACAATCTCGCGGCGATCGCCGACGAAGGCGACGTCAAGGGCGCCAAGGCCTACATCGACGCCTACGCGGACAACGTGCAGAACGACCCGGCGTTCAAGGCCAACGAGGCCCAGGCGCTCGCGACGATCCGCACCGAAAACCGCTTTTTCGGCACTTGGTGGGCGGTCTTCCCCCCGCTCCTCGCCATCTTCCTCGCGCTCATCACCAAGGAGGTTTATTCCTCGCTCTTCATCGGCATCGTCTCGGGCGGGCTCCTCTACTCCGGTTTCGCCTTCGAGGGCACGATGACGCACGTGATGAAGGACGGCTTTATCGCTTCGATCTCGGACGCGTACAATATCGGGATCCTCCTCTTCCTCGTGCTTTTGGGCGCGCTCGTCGCGATGATGAACAAGACGGGCGCCTCCGCCGCGTTCGGGCGGTGGGCCAAGGGCCACATCAAGACGCGGATCGGCGCGCAGATCGCCACCATCGTCCTCGGCATGCTCATCTTCGTGGACGACTACTTCAACTGCCTTACCGTAGGTAGCGTCATGCGCCCGGTCACCGACGCCAAGCAGGTTTCGCGCGCCAAGCTCGCCTACCTCATCGACGCGACGGCGGCCCCCATCTGCATCATCGCGCCCATCTCCAGCTGGGCCGCGGCGGTCGCGGGCTTCGCCAAGGGCGCGGGCGCCGAGAGCGGCTTTTCGCTCTTCATTTCCGCGATTCCCTACAATTTCTACGCGATTCTCACGATCGTCGCCATGTTCGCGCTCGCGTTCCTCAAGCTCGACTTCGGGCCAATGAAGCGCCACGAAGCGGCCGTGGTCGCGGGCGAACCCGATCTCGGCGCGATCGAAGACGCCACCGAGGCGCTCTCCAAAAACGAGCGCGGGCGCGTGATCGACCTGGTGATCCCGGTGGTCGTGCTCATCGCCTGCTGCATGGTGGGTATGATCTACTCGGGCGGCTACTTCGGCGGCGACAACGCCGGCAATTTCGTCAAGGCGTTTTCCGATTCCGATGCTTCGGTGGGGCTGGTCCTCGGCTCGATCGCCGCGGTGGTGTTTGCGGTTATCTTCTACCTCTGCCGCCGCGTCATCACGTTCCGCGACTGCATGGACGCCTTCCCCGAGGGCTTCAAGGCGATGGTGCCCGCCATCATGATCCTCTGCTGCGCCTGGACCTTGAAGACGATGACCGACTCGCTCGGCGCCAAGGTGTTCATCTCCGACATCATCAGCGGCCCCGCCGCGTGGCTCCTCAATTTCCTCCCGGCGATAATCTTCGTCATCGCGATCGTCCTCGCGTTCTCCACCGGCACCAGCTGGGGCACGTTCGGCATCCTGATCCCGATCGTCCTCGCCGCGATTCCCGGCTCCTCCATGACGATCATCGCGGTCTCGGCCTGCATGGCGGGCGCCGTCTGCGGCGACCACTGCTCGCCCATTTCGGACACCACCATCATGGCTTCGGCCGGCGCGCAGTGCAACCACATCGTGCACGTCAATACGCAGCTCCCGTACGCGCTCGTCGTCGCGGCGGTGTCGTTCGTCGCGTACCTGATCGCACCGTTCGTCGGCACGGCGTGGGTGTCGCTCCCGCTCGCCATCCTGCTCATGCTGGCGATGCTGTTTTTCCTGCGGCTCGTACTCAAGGGCTCGGTCGACGAGCGCTCGTTGCCGCTCGTCTTCCGCAAGTTCTCGCAGTCCGTCAACGATGCGGCGCTTTCCAAGGCGCTGTCCAAGATGGCTACCGACATTCTCGCCGACGGACGCATCGACGAGCGCGAGGCGGCGCAGCTGGCGGATATGCTCAAGGGCATGGACGGCCAGAGCGAGTTTAACCAGGTACTTGCCGAAGCGCGCTCGGACGGGGTAATCACGCTCGAAGAGTTGGCGGTGCTGGAGCGCTTTTTGCGCAGCGCCATCGGGCGCAAGGCGTAAACCGATTCGAGCGAAATCAAAAGAGGTAATTGCGATATGAAAAAGTTATTTATCGTACTCGCCGCGGTGGCGGCGTTGGCTGGTTGCGGAGAGAAGGATGGCGGTTTGCGCAAGTTCGTCGTCGGGTTCGACGCCGATTTCCCGCCCTACGGCTTCAAGGACGGCGCGGAATACAAGGGCTTCGATCTCGACTTGGCGCGCGAAGTGTGCGCGCGCAAGGGGTGGAAGTTCATCGCCAACCCGATCAACTGGGACGCCAAGGACTTCGAGCTCGACTCGGGCTCGATCGACTGCATCTGGAACGGCTTTACGATGCAGGGCCGGGAGAACGGCTACACCTGGAGCGTGCCTTACGTGGACAACTCCCAGGTGGTGCTCGTCAAGGCCGACTCGCCCATCGCCTCGCTCGCCGACCTCGCCGGCAAAATCGTGGGCGTGCAGACCGATACGCCCGTCCAAAAGGCTCTTTGCCAAGGCGGCGACAAGGCTGAGCTTGGCGCCACGTTCAAGGAACTCGTGGTGATGCCCAACTACAACCAGGCCGTGAACGAGCTCAATATGGGCGGCGTCGAGGCGGTGGCGATGGATGTGGGCGTGGCCAAGCGCAAGATGGCCGATTTGCCCGGCAAGTTCAAGCTGCTCGATGAAATCGTGATGACCGAGACGTACGGGATCGGGTTCAAGAAGGGCAACGTCGCACTCAAGGACGAGGTCGAGGCGGTACTTAAAGAGCTCGCCCAAGACGGCACCATGGCCAGGATAGCCGCGCAGTACGGCATCGAACCCCGGGCGCTGATCCTCAAGTAAGATGACGCTGGCGGCGATGCTGATGGATCTCCTGCGAGGGCTCGGCACCTCGCTCGAGATCTTCTTTTTGACGCTCCTCGTCGCGCTCCCGCTTGGCTTTCCGCTGGCGCTCGGGCGCATGGCGAAGAACCGGCTCCTCGCGGGCGCGATCGGGGTGTGGATTTCGATCGTGCGCGGCACGCCGCTCATGCTCCAGATCATCTTCGTGTACTTCGCTCCCTACTTGCTCTTCGGCATGCCGCTCTCGCGCTATCCGCGGCTGTTGGCCACGGTGCTCGCGTTCGGGCTCAACTACGCCGCCTACTTCGCCGAAATCTACCGCGGCGGCATGCTGGCCGTAGACCCGGGGCAGCGCGAGGCGGCCACGGCGCTGGGGCTCTCGCGCGCGCAGACGTTCTTCCGCATTATTCTCCCGCAGACGATCAAGCGCGTCATCCCGGCGGTGGGCAACGAGGTGATTACGCTCGTGAAGGACACGTCGCTTGCGTTCACCATCGCCGTCACCGAAATGTTCACCATCGCCAAGCAGCTCTCGTCGGCAAACACCACTATGGCCCCGCTCGTCGCGGCGGCGGTGTTCTACTATATCTTCAACTACCTTGTGGCCTTCGCCATGGGCCAAATCGAAAAGCGCTACGCCTACTACTCGTAGCGGTTAGTCAACATTGCCACTTTCCGCTTGAATTCAGGCGGGAAATGTGGTATAATATCCGCTAACGGGCAAAGGAATGCAAAAAGCGCATAGGGAGTGTAACCTTTTGCCGTCTCGGGTGTAGACTGGGCAAGAGAAAAAACTCCACAAAGAAAGCGGGTAAACCATGAGCGGACTAAATTCAATCTCGGGCCTTAACAAGGTTAGCGTTGATTTCCGTCCCGAAATCAAGCCGGTCGCCGTTTCCGACGCCAATCCGAGCGGCGTCGAAGTCGGGAAATCCGA
>JAFXST010000083.1 GCA_017525475.1 Kiritimatiellia bacterium
ATCTCCGGGCCCGTCGTCGCCTCGTGCTTGGCAGGGTTGGCCGGATTCTCGAACTGCTGGAGGATTACCGCGCCCGGCGTCGCGTCGCGAAGTTCGTTCGCCTTGGCGATCGCGCCTTTCATTCCGGCGGCGCCGGGCGTGAGCACGATTTCCGCGCCGTAGGCCGCCGCGAGCTTGCGGCGCTCGACGCTCATCGTCTCGGGCATCGTGAGAATGAGATGGTAGCCGCGCACCGCCGAGACGAGCGCGAGGCCTACGCCGGTGTTGCCGCTCGTCGGCTCGATGATCGTCGCGCCGGGCTGGAGCGTGCCGTCTTTTTCCGCCGCCTCGACCATCGCGAGCGCAATGCGGTCCTTGACGCTCCCGCCGGGATTGAAGAATTCCACCTTGGCGACGACGCGCGCGCCGCCCGTATTGAGCCGGTTGGAGATCTCCACGAGCGGCGTGCCGCCGATCTTTGAAAGTATGTTGCCCATTTGATGTCTCCTTTCACATTAGAACTGATACTGTGCGCTGAGAACGAGACCCGCGCCGACGCCCAAGTCCTTGGCCGATCCGTTGCGGTAGAACTTGTCCTTGTCGCCGGTCTCCGCGAACGCCGCAACGAGCGTCAATTGGCTATTGACGAACCAGGCGACATGCGCGTCCCAATAGTCGTGGTTGCGGATTCCGTCGCCGACTCTCGCACCCTGCTTGTACTCGAGGCCGACGGCGATGTTCTCCGCCGGCAGCACGTCGATATTGCCGAACGCGACGACATCGTAGTCGTTGTGCCCTACTACTCCGTTCACCACTTCGTCCGTGAGCAAAAGGCCTGCGGACAGCAACACGGGCACCGGCGTCTGGGTAATCAGTTTGGACGCGACGATATAGGCGTCGAAACCGTCGTTGTCGAGCCTGAGCGCCTTGACCGTGCGCGAATCGGTATACTTGTAGACACCGCCGACCGCGATGGCGGGCACCCAGCACGTCCCGAAGGCGTTTTCGTCGAGCAACTTGAGCTTGGCGCCCAAGTTGTAGGTGTTTATGGACCTGTCGCCGTACTTGTGCGCGTTGACAAGTCCATATCCGCCCGAAACCTCCAGCCGATCCGCAAACGTAAGCGCGGCGGAAGTCGCCCACCAGTTGATCCGCGCATCGTTCAGGTTCACGTACCATGTGCCGATTTGCGGCTTCGAGACGATGCCGTCAAGGGTATTTGTGCCCTCCGCGTCCCACGGTAACCCTGCCGTGTAGGCGAGCGGGTTGAACGCGATGCCGCCCGTGCCTTGCAGGTTGTTGAGCGGCACTCCGGCCGAAAGCGCGTCGGCAAGCGCGATAATCGCGCCGAGAATGGCTAGTTTGAAATACTTGTTGTCCATATTGCTTTTCCTTTCGCGTTACTTTGTTGTCAGATAGTCGCCAGCGCCTCGTCAAGCGCGGCGAGGATGTCGTCGATATGCTCGAGTCCGATGGAGAGGCGGATGAGCTCCGGCTTGAGCCCGCCGCGCTCAAGTTCCTCCTCCGAGAGCTGCGAGTGGGTGGTGGAGGCCGGATGGATGATGAGGCTCTTGGCATCGCCCACATTCGCCACGATGGAGAAGATGTCGCCATTGGCCGCATCCGTCACCTTGCGCGCAGCGTCCGCGCCGCCCTTGACGCCAAACACCACCACGCCGCCGGCGCCGTTCGGCAAATACTTTTGCGCCAGCTCCGGCTGCGAGAGCGCAGGATACTTGACCCACGCCACCTTGGGATGGTCTTCAAGCCACTTAGCCACCTTCAATGCATTTTCGCTGTGCCGGGCAATGCGCAAGGGTAGCGACTCCACGCCCTGCAAAAAGAGCCAGGCGGCGTCGGGCGCCAGGCACGCGCCCTGGTTGCGGATCCCTACCGTCAACAGCCGGATCGAAAAAGCCACAGCTTTGAGCGGCTCCGGGAGATCGTGCGCAAACCTCAGCCCGTGATAGCCGGCGTCGGGATCGTTGTAGAGCGCGAACTTGGGATCGGAGAAGTCGAAGCCACCCTTCTCCACCACGATGCCGCCGATACCGGTGCCGTGGCCGCCGATCCATTTGGAAAGCGAATGGATCACGAAGTCGGCGCCATGGTCGAACGCCCGCAACAGCGGCGGCGGGGTGAAAGTGGCATCCACCACGAGCGGCAGGCCGTGGCGATGGGCCACCTCGGCATAGCGTTCGATGTCCGCGATATCGAGCGCGGGATTGCCCACCGCCTCGATGAAGACGAGCCGCGTCTTGTCGTTGATGGTCGCCTCCACCGCCGCGAAATCGTTGACCGGGGTGAAACGGGCCGTGATGCCCACGTTGGGCAAAATGGCGTTGAACTGCGCATAGGTGCCGCCGTAGAGATTGGCGGGAGCCACGATTTCGTCGCCGGCGCGCGCGATATTGGTGATGGTGAAGTAGATGGCCGCGGTGCCGCTGGAAAGCGTCTGCGCCGCCGCCCCGCCCTCGAGCGCGGCGATGCGCTTGGCGAGCGCGTCGTTGGTGGGGTTCATCAGGCGCGAATAGATGTTGCCCAGCTCCTTGAGCGCGAAGAGGTTCGCGCCGTGCTGCGAGTCGCGGAAGTGATAGGCGGTGGTGCGGTAGACCGGCACGGCCGTGGCCAGCGTGGCGCTGTCGCCGGTCGCCTCCTGCCCGGCGTGCACGGCCAGCGTTTCGATGCGGTACTGTTTCTTGCTCATTGTCGTTGCCTCCTTTTCGGGTTGCGATGGCGTATATTATAGCACAGGCCAGCGCTATTGTCCAATTGCTATTATTTTCGTTTTCGATAGTTTTTTCCTATTGACATGCAAACCAGCCTTGTGGTATAATAACCGCATGACCATTCAACAATTGCGCTACGCCGACGGCATCGCCCGCTTCGGTTCGTTCAACGAAGCCGCCCGGCGGCTCTTCGTGACCCAGCCCACGCTAACCGCATCCATCCAGGCGTTGGAGGAGGAAATCCGCACCGCCATCTTCGCGCGCGGCGGCAAGGGCGTGACGGTGACGCGCGAAGGCGAGGAGTTCCTCTCCCATGCGCGTCAGGTGCTGGACGACGTGGACCGCATCGGCGAAAAGTATTCCGGCAAGCCGGTGCGGCTGCCGCAATTCGCCGTGAGCTGCCAGCATTACGCGTTCGCGGTGGAGGCGTTCACCGAGGTGGTCAAAGAATGCACGGCCGCCGAATACGATTTCACCCTGCGCGAAACCGTAACCTCGGAAGTTATCGACGATGTGGCCAGCCGCAAAAGCGAGGCCGGGGTACTGTATCTATCGAAGCGCAACTCCGAAGCGCTGGCGAAAATCTTCCGGCGCAACGAGCTGGTGTTCGAAGAGCTATACGCCAGCCAACCGCACGTCTTCCTCGGCAAGCGCCATCCGCTCGCGAAGGCAAAGCGCATCCGGCCGCAGCAACTCGACGAGTATCCGTACATCTCCTACGAACAGGGCGAGCACAACGCGCTCTATTTCTCCGAGGAGATCATGCCGGCCATCGACCGCAAGAAAAACATCCGCGTGCGCGACCGCGGCACCATGACCAACCTCATTCTGGAGCTCAACGGCTATACCGTGGCCTCGAGCGGACTCAGCAAAAAACTGAACGGCCCGGAAATCGTGAAAATCCCGCTCGCGCTGAACGACACCATCCGCGTCGGGCTGTTGCGCCGCAAAGAGGGACTGTCGCCCGCCGGCGCCAAGTTCGCCGCCGCCATCCGCGCCCTCGTCCAAGCCGCCGGCCTGGCTGCACGCGACGCGGCAAAAGACTACCGGTAGGATTCGGCGAATATCTTGACAATGTCGTCGTCGGTGAGCGGCAGCGGGTCGCACTCGAAGAGCGCGCCCAAGGCCGAGCGGGCGAGCTTGGCCATCTTGGGGAACTCGTCGGGCTTGATTCCATAGTCGCTCATCTTGAGCTCGTCCACGCCGCACGCCTTTTGCAGCGCACCTAGCGCCACCAGAAAATCCTTGGGCTCGGTCGCGTCCGCCTTGCCGAGGAGCCTCGCCATCTCGACGAACTTCTCCGGGCAGGCGCCCCGCTCGATGAAGTGGCGGTAGTAGGCGAGCGAAATCATGATGAGCCCCGCGCCATGCGGCAAGTCCTGGTGCTCGCCAGAGAGCGCATGCTCCAGCGAGTGTTCGCTCGTGCAGCTCGACGCCTCCATCGAGTAGCCGCTCAGCGTATTGGCGAACGCCACGTCGGTGCGCGCCGCGAGATCCTTGCCGTTCGCCACCGCCAAAGGCAGGCTCCGGGCGATATTGCGTATCGCCTCGCGCTGCACCAGCGCCGCCATCTCGTTGCCGTCTTTGGATATGAAGCCCTCGGTCGAATGGAAGAGCGCGTCGAAGCCCTGATAGGCCGTGAACTTGGGCGGCACGGTCAGCATCAGCACGGGGTCCACCACCGCCAACACCGGGCACGGCCCCATGAACGCCGCCTTCTCGTGCGTCACCGGGCTCGTGATGACCGACCCGCCGTCCACTTCGCTGCCGGTGCCCGCGCTCGTGGTGATCGCCACGGTGGGGAGAGGCTTGGCCGCGAGCGGCCGATGCTCGCCGGTGCCGGTGGCCATATAGTCCCACACGCGCCCGCCCGCTTGCGGAATCGTGGCGGCGATGGCCTTGGCCGAGTCCATCACACTGCCGCCGCCGAGCCCGATCACGAAATCCACCTGCGCTTCGCGGCCGAACTCCACGCCCGCCTGCACCGTGGGCTCCAGCGGATTGGCCTCGATCTTGTCGAAGAGCACATGCTCCACGCCCGCGAGCTCAAGCTCCGCGACGAGCGCGTCGAGCGAACCGTTGAGCCGCGTCGACTTGCCGTTGGAGATTACGACCAGCGCCTTTTTGCCGGGCAACTCCTCGTTGTGCAGTTCCTTGAGCTTGCCGGCGCCAAACAGCACCTTGGTGGGTACGCTCCATGTGTATGCCATCGCCAAATCCTCCTTGTTGGGTCGTTTCGGGTATTATACCAAATTTCCGCCCCAAACGCAAGCGGAATTTACGCGAGATCCGGCAGTTCCGCAAACGAATCGACAACGCGCCAGGGCCGGGCGGCTGCCAGCACTTTGGCGGGGTTGGTGCCGGTAATCGCCACTACGCGCATCCCGGCCGCCTGGGCGGCGGCGATGCCGTTGAGCGCATCTTCGAACACCACGCACGCCTCCGGCTTCACGCCCAATTGCCGGGCCGCTTCCAGATAACAATCGGGCGCCGGTTTGCCGCGCCGGTACCGCGACGAATCCACGATGCAGGCAAAATATTCTCTAATGCCCAGCCCGTCCAGCACAAAGTCCACGTTATCGCGCGAGCCACCGGTAACGACCGCACAGCCGATGCCGCGCCGCTTGGCCGCCGCCAGCAACTCCAACAACCCATCGCGCGGCTGCAAGTGCGCCCTGAACAGCTCGCGGTAGAGCGCTTCCTTTTCCGCCAGCAGGCGCTCCACCTGCGCCGGCGCCACCTCGCGATCGAACATCCGCGCAATGTAGTCGCGCCCGGGCGCACCCATCCAATCGAGGATTTCCCGCTCGGTGATCCGGCCGCCATGCCGCTCGGCGAACTTGAGCCACGACAATACGTGGTACCGGCAGTTGTCCACCAATACCCCGTCCAGATCGAACAAAAACGCCTCGACAGTCTCGATCATGGCACATATTATATCACACTTCCCGCCCCGATTGCAAGCGGAAAGTGCGGTTAGCGGTTGGCGGAGGGGGCGAGCATGGCGAGGGCGGCGTAGGCGCCGTCACCGGCGGCGATGATCGCCTGGCGGAACTTGGGCTCGGCGCAGTCGCCGGCCGCAAAGATGCGGGGGCTGCTCGTCAAGACCCGGTTTTGCGTAACCACAAAACCCTTGTCGTCCAGGTCGACGACTCCGCGCAAAAAGCCGGTTTGGGGCACGCGCGCGGTGACGATAAACACCCCGTCCACCGCCAAATCGCCGACTTGCGTAAGCTTTTGCCCGTCGCCCTGGAATTCGCCCACTTCGCCAGGCGCGACGATGCCCACCACTTGCGCCCCCGCCTTTTCGAGATACGCTTTGGCGCCGGTCGTGCCCGGGCCTGTGCCCACGATGGCCACGCGTTTGCCGGCGTAAAAAGCGGCGTCGCAGGTGACGCAGGCCGAGATCCCCCGCCCCCAATACCGCGCCTCGCCGGGAAGATTGGTCTTTTCGACGCCGGCACCGGTGGCCACCAGCAGTTTTTCGCATTCGTAGTCGGCGATCATCCCCTTGACGGATACGCGATCGGAAGCGGGCGATACCGCCGTCACCTCGTCCATCGCAAACCTCACGCCCAGGCGCTCGGCCTGTTCGCGAATGGCGGCGATAAGTTTGGGGCCGGTGACCAGCCCGAGCCCGGGGTAGTTGTCGACATGGTTGGTGGTCATCAGCTGGCCGCCCGACTCCATGCCCTCGATGACGAGCGGCCTCAAGCCCGCACGCGCCAGATAAATGCCCGCCGTGAGCCCCGCAGGCCCGCTACCTACGATAATCGCCTTTTCCATCAGATCTCCTTATCGAGCGCCAGCGCGAGCGCGATATTGGCTTCCATGGCGGCCGCGATCCCCACCCGGGGACTTTGCGGTTTCAAATCGCCCTCGACATCGCTTATCCCGTCGCCGACGAGATAGAGGTTGCCGAGCCTTTTTACCCGCATATCCGCGGTGCGCCCGAACCCGGCCAGGCCGCTCGCGCCGATCACCGGGCGACCCCACGGCAACACCGCATTGTAGAATAGCGCCTTGGTTGCCGCGAGATCGAGCGCCTCGATGAGGATGTCGCAACCGGCGAAAAACGCCTGGGCTCCTGCCACGTCCAAACGCCGGTCGCAGAGCTCGAGCTCAAGGTCCGGCTCGATGCGCCGGAGATTGTCGGCGAGCGCCGCCACCTTGGTTTGCCCCAGCTGGTCGCGGAAGAAAAACTGGCGGTTGAGATTGGAGGCGTTGACCTTATCGAAATCGCAGAGCGCCAGGCGACGCACACCGGCGCGCACCAGATGGGCGGCCGCGTTGCTGCCGAGGCCGCCCAAGCCAGCGATGCCGATCTTGACGCGCTCCAAGCATCGGCGCTCGGCGGCGCTGAGATAGGGGTTGGTCATTCGCCCAGGATGGACGACACGTCGAGCGTGCGCCAGTAGATGCGCCCCTTGGACTCGAAGAGGATGCCGATCGTATGCTCGTCGGTCATGATCAGCGAGTTGTAGCTGTAGCCGCAAGTGGTCTCGGGGAAGATATTCTCCTTGCCGCAGTCGAAGATAATGCCGGGGCCTTCGCCCGCGGAATTGTCGCGCCCGAAGTGGAGCGTGATATCGGCCCGACCCGCAGGCGAGAAGCACGCCGCATAGCGGCCGCGCCCGTCCTTGGCGGTGCCGAGGCGCAGAATCGAGCCCTGCACCCAGGCAGAGGGCTCCAGCGACTGCTCCCAGGTCCAGTTGACGAAGTCGCGGGTGCGGAAGAATTCGCGCTTGAAGCCCTTGCACATCATCACCCACGAGCCGTCGTCCAGCTCCACCACGCAGTTTTCCTGCGCGGGATGGCCCTCGGGAGTGATCTTGGTGGCGCGCCAGGTCTTGCCCAGATCCTCGGTGTACACCGCAAAGCACTTGGGCGCGTAGGCGAAATCGGAGGTGGGGAAGTACTGCATGGGGAAGATTACGGTGCCCGCGCGCATGAGGACCTTGCCCTCGGCGTCGGTAACCGTCTTGCGCTGCACGATGCCGTGGCCGGGACCTTCCAGGATGGTGCGGATCTTGTTCTCGTCGACCTCCACCTCGGGATCCACGGCCGCCATGGCGGCAAGGATATCGCCCTTCACGAGGCGCAGATCCTCCCACTTGTCGCTTGCACGGGTGCCGCGCACGCCCACCATCAGATCGGTAACCGACTTGCCGTCGACATGCGACTGCGCGAGACCCCCGCCGGTGATGCCCCTGACCATGAACTTGTCGTCGCCGGGCACATAGACGAGGCACGGGTCGCCGATATTGACCTCCTTGTCCACCGCGACGCGATCGGTGTTGGCGACGTCGACCGCGAGCCGCGGCGCCGTCCAGGTGTCGCCGAAGTCGCAGCTGTAGTTCTCGGCGAGATCGATGGCGCCCGGCAAATCGTACGAGCTCCAATAGCGGCAGTCGTACACGGCCAAGGCGACGCCATCGTCCGAAACGGCCAAAGCCGGGATGCGATAGACGCCGTTGTCGTTGCCGCCGAGACCGTCGGCCACGGGCTTGAAGGCCAAAACGCGGATGGGATCCATGTTGCGCACCTTGCCCTGCACGTCCACCATCGGGTGCCACTTGCCGCCGAGGCCCATGTTGACCACCAGCGTGCGCTGGGCGTCGGTGACCGCATAGCGCACGAGCGGCATGGCCTCGCCGTTGCCGTCGAGGAAGCCGAGGTTGTAGCGCTCGCCCACCGCAATGCGGAAGCTCCGGTCGAAATCGTACTTGAGCTTGCCGTCCTCCAAAACGACCGGATTGGAAACGAGCTTCTGCCCGTCCACCTCGAGCGTGATGCGCACGGCCGCTTTGGCGCGACCGTCGGTTTGCGCCGGCACGAAATTGATCTCGTCCACGTCGATCTCGGTGCCCGAGGGCAGCTGCGGATGCCAGTCGTAGGGGATCTTGAGCTGCGGATTGTTGCGGGTCGAAAGGTTCGCCTGGTCCACGTTACCGTCGCAGTTGCTGATGCCCACTTCCACGGCCAACGCCGGAATCGCCGCCAAAGCCGCCGCCCAAGCCGCCAGTTTGCCGAAATAGCCTACCTTCATCTCAGATTCTCCTATTTTGGATGTTGTTTTGAAGCATTATACCACAATTCGCCCGGAATTGCAAGCGGAAAGTGCCTTGAGCCCCGTCAGTATTTGTCCACCTCCGCCTGCCATTCGCGGCGGGTCTTGTCGTCGGGCGCCACCAGAATGCCCCGTAGCTGATACGGCATCCAGTGGTTGGTCCAGGTGGTGTCGCGGAAAGCATCGGTGAACAGCTCCTGCTTGGGCATCACGTCGTCGGTGGTGCCGGCGCGGCCGTCGGGGCCCTTGCTGTAGAGGACAGGCGAGCCGTCGGGCCGCAAATCGTAGACGTAGCCGTGCCCCCACGGGTCTTTGACCACCTTCTTGATATAGGGGCCGAACCACCCTGGTTTCTTGGGCGTGATGGCGGCCAGGGCCTCCAGGCCTTCGGCGGGATCGGGGTAGGCGCCCACGTGGAATTTGTAGCGCCCGAGCGCGATCGCGAGATTGTCCATGGAGCGGTCGGCCATCAACTGGCTGCGCTCGATGCGCGGACGCCCGCCCTTGCCGCAAACCGAAAGCACCATGCCGCCCAGCATCAAGAGCCCGAGGATGATGGCGCCGTAATAGACGAGCCCGCGCTTCATCACCGGCGCGCCGCCCGAAAGCTCCGCCTTCTTCTGCTCGAATTCGCGGGCGATGGCCTTGATCTTGGCCTTCTTGGCCGCCGTGGCGGCGCCTTCCCGGCCCTTGGCCGGAAACTTGAGGCGCATCGCCTTGATTTCATTGACAGTCACTTATTTCCTCCAGTAGGAAAGATATTCGATATTGCCCATTTCGCGCCCCGGTACGGGCGATTCCTCGAGCCCCAGGAGTTCGAGCTTGAGTTCGTCGCGGCCGAAGGCGGTTATTTCGCGCACGGCCTCGGCGCGCAGGGCCGGGTCCTTGACGAGGCCGCCGGGGGCGTTGCCTTTGCCCACTTCGAACTGCGGCTTGATGAGCGCCACGATCTCGCCGCCCTTCGACAACACGCCCGCGATGGGCGGCAGGATGAGCTTGAGGCTGATGAAGCTTACGTCGGTGACCGCGAGCGCCGGCGTTTCGGGGAGATCCTGCGCCGTCAGGTACCTGGCGTTGAAATTTTCGCGCACCCACACCCTGGGATCGGCGCGGAGCTTGTAGGCCAGCTGGTTGGTGCCCACATCCACCGCCATCACCCGCCTGGCGCCGTGCTGCAACAGGCAATCGGTAAAGCCGCCGGTGGAGCTGCCCACGTCAAGACAGATCTTGTCCCGGGCCGAAAGCGAGCCAAAGGCGGCGAACGCCCCTTCGAGCTTGTCGCCGCCGCGGCTCACGAACCGCTTGGGCGCGGCCACCTCCAGCGCTTCGCCGTCCACTTTGCGGCTCGCCTTGTATTCGACCTGGCCCGCCACTTTGACTTCGCCAGCCATGATCAGCGCCTGGGCCGCCGTGCGCGAAGGCGCCAGGCCCAGTTCCGCCAAAGCCACGTCCAGACGGCGCTTCACTTGCCGAGATAGACGATTTTCTTGATGTCGGAGCGCGGGAAGCTGCGCTCGATGCCGAGCGAGACCTCGATGACTACGTAATCCGGCTCGTTCTTGACGAGAATGCCCCGGAAATTGCCGGTGGCCGTTTCCAGCTCCACGTTCGGCACGAAGACGCGCTTGAGCCGCACATTGGCCTTGGAGACCCGGCCCGACTTGATCAGCGGATGGCGAGTGACTTCGCCGTAGCCCTCCCGGCGGATAACGAGCGTATGCTCGCCCTCGGCGACATTGGGGATATGCAGATAGCGGGAAAATTCGCTGTCTTCGCTGTACGGCTGGGTGATGCCGACATTGCGCCCGTCGAGCACGATTTGCGCGCCGGCCGGCGACGAGCGCACTTCGAGGCTGCCCATGTTGCCGATAAGCCGGAACTCCTCGGAACGGGCCGTGCCGTTGTCCATGCTGACCTTGCGCGTTTCCGGCAGAAAGCCTTCGAGTTCCGCGCGCACCTCGTAGACGCCGGGCTTGACGTCGGCCAGGACGAGCGGCCCCTGGCCGCGCGGCTCGCCGTTGATATAGAACCTGGCGCCGGCGGGCACCGAACTTAGGGCAAGCGTGCCCGGCAATCCCTCGAGCGTGTAGTTGAGCGACAGGACGTCGCCCGCCTTGATGGTGATACCCTCCGACACGTCTTTGTAGCCGTCGAGCCGGAGCTTGACGGTGGTGCGCCCCTTGGGGATGTCGGTGAGCGAAACCGGCGTGCGGCCGCGCTCCACCCCGTTGACGATGACGAGCGCCCCCTGGGGCTCGCTCTTGACGTTGACCACGCCCGAATCGAGCACCAGCCGCTCGTTGACCACCATGGGCTTGCGCCCGTCGAAACGCACCTTGAATTCGCTGGCCATGTAACCCGCCTTGCGCAGCACGATTTTGTGCTGGTGGTTGGTGGAGAGGTGCGTTATGAGCCGCGGCGTCTCGCCGCAGGAGACGCCCTCGATCACAATGTTGGCGCCGGCCGGTTCGGATTTGACCAGCAACAGCCCCGTAGTCGCCAAGATCGCGAGCATACTCATTTGCGGGTTCCTTTCTTGAGGCGCTTTTCGATGTCGTTCAAGGCCTCCGCCGCCTGACGGTACCGTTCGTCGTCGCGGTTGACCAGCATGTCGAGCACGATCCCCAGCTGTTCGCGGGCCGCCTCCCAATCCTGCAGCTGCTGCGCCTTGGCCGCCTGGAAGCTGACCTCGCGATAGCGCAAATCGAGTTCGTTGCGGGCGATCCTGAGCTCCTCCTGGTAGCGGGCGTACTCGGCGGGCTTGGGGTTGACGGTGTCGAGGTAGACGAGCGCCTCCTCGAAATTCCTGATGGCGTCGTGCAGATTGCCGTAGCGCACGTCGCGGTCCTCGTACTTGGTGCGGGCCGACTGCGCGGCGGAATGCGCCATTTCCAACAGCTTGTCGGCCGAATATTCGAGCGCCCAGATCGACAGCTCGTTCTTGGCGAACGTTTCGAGCTTCTCGCGGAACTGCCGCAAAGCCTCGGGCGCGGGCGTATTGATCGCCGCCACCTGGCGGGTGCGGCCGTCGAGCGTGTACTCGACCGAGCACGACTTCAACACCGGCGGCTCCGAATCGGGGCCGGCGTATTCTCGCGCGAGCTTCTCCAGCCCCGCCGCGGCGAACAGGTTCGCGAGCGTGCCGACCGAAACGTCGGAGAGCCGCTTGGACTTGGTCACATGGCGCGGCTCTTTGCCAACCTCGTCGATTTCCACCGCCAACACCCCGCCCCGGAACGTGAGGAAGAAGCGGAAGATGCCGTTGGAGTCGGCGTCAACGAGTTCGTAGTCGAACGACTTGAGTTCGCCCCGGGGTCCGGCGATTTCCGCGACCGGCTCCGCATCCTCGGCCTCCTCGATCTGGTCCACCGGCACGACCATCACCGTGACCAGCGCCGCCAGCAGCACCAGCACCGTGCCGCCCCACAAGAGGCTGCGCAAATCGAGCTTGGGCTTTTTGCCGTCGCCGCGGGGAGCGCCGGCCGGCTCGCCATCGCGTGCGTCGGCTTCGGGGATGAGCACCGGCGGCTTGTCGGGCCGGACCGGCGGCTTGGGCTTGTCGCCATCCGCAAGCATCAGCTTGGTGTCGCCCGCCTCCACGATATCGCCGGGCTTGAGCTCCACCGTCCTGGAGCCGATTTCCTCGCCGTTGACCAGCGTGCCGTTGGCCGAGGCGAGGTCGGTGACCTTGACCGCGCCCGAATCGAGCGGCTCGAAAATGCAGTGCGAGCGCGAAAGTTCGGGATCGGGGATGAAAATGTCGTTGGAGGAGCTGCGCCCGAGCTTGATGCCGCCGGCCTTGACCTCGTAGCGGCGGCCTTTGAATTCTCCGGTCAGGACTTCGAGCACGGGAGTTTTCATCTAGAACATTCCTTTTAGGGCGTTGGCCAGCACCGGCCCCAGCAAGATGACGAACACCGCCGGGAAGATGCAGAGCATCAGCGGGAAAAGCATTTTGGTGGGCGCCTGGGCGGCCATCCGTTCGGCCCGGTCGAAGCGCTTGTCGCGCATCTGCTCGGCCTGGATGCGGAGCATCGTGCCGATCGACACGCCCAGTTCGTCGGCCTGGATGAGCGCAAAGGCGAACGCCCGGAGGTTGGGCTCGCCCACTCGCTCGGCCATGTGCCGCAAGGCTTCCTTGCGCGAGGAGCCGATCTGGATCTCGCGCGTCATCACGAGCAGTTCCTCGTTGAGCGGAGTGAGCTTCTTGGCCGAGCAGTTGCGCTGCAGGGCGGAGACGAAATCCATGCCCGCCTCCACGCTCAAGGTGAGCAGATCGAGGACGAACGGCAGCGAGCGCATGATCGACGTATGGCGCTCCTTGATGGCCTCGCGAAGCCAAATATCCGGAAACACCCAAAGGAGCATCGCCTTGAGCGCCACGAACTCCTGCCCCGAAATGAGCCCGTCCATGCCCGCTTGGGCAAGCTTGGGCTCGAAACGGGCGGCGTACGCGGGCTTGACGAACCGGAAGAAATTGGGGCACAACGGCAGCAGGATCTTGAACGCCAGCGGAATGCGGCGCTCGGCCTTGCGGCCGTCGGCCAAGGTTACGTATACGACCTCCCCCATGACCAAGCACAGATAAGCAGCCAAAAAGGCGGCCGCCAGCGCCCAAAACATGGGGATCAAGGCTTTCATGTGGCCGGGGTTCCCGCGCCGGCCGCCGCCGCCGGGAACAGCACGCCGCCATTCGCCCCCGGCTCGCCGGCAAAGATGATCATGCCTTCGGAAACGCCCACCGACATCTTGCGCGGCGCCAGATTGGCGACCAGCAACAGTTCCTTGCCGATCAGCGCGGCCGGGTCGGGATACGCCTGGCGGATGCCGGAGAATACCGTGCGCTCACCGAGCGCGCCAACATTCAAGGTGAACTTGAGGAGCTTGGAGGACTTGGGCACGATCTCGCAATTCTCGACCGTGGCGATACGCAGATCGAGCTTTTCGAAATCGGCGAACTCGATTTGCGGCTTGAGCGGAGCCACGGCCGCCGGCGCCGCCGACTTGTCCTTGTTCTTGCTCGCGCGCGACTCGTGCGCCACCTCGCCGCTTTCGGCGGGCTTGACGGTGGCGGCGGAGATCATCGCGTCGACCTGCTTCATATCGATGCGCGAGGCGAGGTACTCGTAGGGGCCGAGCGCGGTGTTTTCCAATACCGTACCGAGCGTTTCCCACGTCCACTCCGTTTCGCCGAAGAGCGCCATGGCCTTGTCGGCGTACGCGGGCAGGACGGGCTTGAGGTAAATGGCGATGAGCCTGAAGGCGTTGAGCGCCGCCGTGAGCGTGGTGCGCGTAGCTTCGAGATCGGTCTTGACCGTTTTCCACGGTTCGCGCCGGTCGAAATACTCGTTGGCGGCGTCGGCCAGGCGGCAGATTTCGACCACCACCTGATTGAAGCGCCTGTCCTCGTAGTAGCCGGCGATCGTCCCGGCCGCGGCCTGGCACTTTTCGACGAGCGCGCGGCCCTCCGCGTCCAACGCGCCGAGCCGGCCCTCCAGCTTCTTCTGGAGCATCTGGCCGCCGCGCGAGGCGATGTTGGTGATTTTGCCCACCAGATCGGAATTGACCCGCTGCACGAAATCGGCGAGGTTGAGGTCGATATCGTCGACCGTGCCGCCCAGCTTGGCCGCGTAGTAATACCGGAGCGCGTCGGCCGGCAGGTTGTCGAGATAGGTGCGCGCGTTGACGAACGTGCCCTTGGACTTGGACATCTTCTCGCCGTTGACCGTGAGAAAGCCGTGCACGAACACCTTGTCGGGGCCTTCGATGCCCGCGGTGTGGAGCATGCCGGGCCAGAAGAGGCAATGGAAGCGGATGATGTCCTTGCCGATAAAGTGGTAGAGCTCCGAGTTCCAGTATTCGCGCCAGTCCTTGCCCTGGCGATCGCACCAGTTCTTGAGCGAGGCGATGTAGCCGATGGGCGCGTCCACCCACACGTAGAAGAACTTGTCTTCGGTGCCCGGGATCTTGAAGCCGAAATACGGCGCGTCGCGCGAAATGCACCAGGCCCGGAGCGGTTCCTTGAACCACTCGAGAAGCTTGTTGGAAACGTCGCTCGTGGTGTGGCCGGGGATCCACTTTTCCAGATACTCGTGCTGGGGCTCGAGCTCGAAATAGAGATGTTCGGAATCCTTGACGACCGGCGTCGAGCCGCAAGTGGTGCACTTGGGCGCGCCCAGTTCCTCCGCCCCGTACGTCGAGCCGCACTTGTCGCAGCTGTCGCCATACTGGTTGTCGGCTCCGCACTTGGGGCAGACGCCCTTGACGAAACGGTCGGGGAGGAACATCTTGCAATGTTCGCAGTAGAGCTGGGGCGTGGTCTTGCGCGTGATCGCGCCCGCCTTTTCGGCCGCAAAATAAATCGATTCCGAAAGCTCCCGGTTCTCGGGCGAATTGGTGGAATAGTAGTTGTCGAACGCGATCTGGAAGTCGGTAAAATCCTTGAGGTGCGCCGCATGGCTGCGGGCGATGAGCTCCTCGGGGGTTATGCCTTCCTTGCGCGCGCGGATCATGATGGGGGTGCCGTGGGTGTCGTCGGCGCACACGTACACGCATTCGTGGCCGCGCAACTTCTGGAAGCGCACCCAGAAATCGGTCTGGATGTACTCCACCAGATGCCCCAGATGGATATCCCCGTTGGCGTAGGGGAGCGCGCTCGTGACTACTATCCGCCTTTTCATCGCTTACTTGGTGGCCGTACGGTCGTTGTACTCGCCCGACTCCGTGTTGATGCGGATGACGTCGCCCTCGTTGATGAAGAGCGGTACCGGCAACACGTAGCCGCCTTCGACGGTGGCCGGCTTGGTGACCTTGCCGCTCGCCGTGTTGCCCTTGACGCCAGGTTCGACCTTGATTACCTTGCGCTCCACGAGCTGCGGCAGATCGACACCGATCACCTTGTCGTTGAAGAAGAGCGCCTTGACTTCCATCTCGTCCATCAGGAAGTACTTCTTGTCGCCCATCACCTCGTAGCTGACGCGGATTTCCTCGAAATTGTCGTCGGTGAACACGAACGCCGTGCCGTCGTCGTAGGAATAGGTGACCGACTGCTGAGTAAGGTCGGGCTTTTCGAACTTGTCGCCCGAGCGATAGCTCTTGGACATGCCGCCGCCCGTCATCATGTTGCGGAGCTTGCAGTTGTAGATGGCCTGGCCCTTGCCCGGCTTCGAGAAGTCGAACTCCGTGATTTCCCACGGTTCGCCGTCGATAAGCAGCTTTACGCCCTTGTGCAGTTCGCCCGCACCGATAACTTCGCCCATTGTATACTCCTTGCTGTTTTGGGTTTATTTATATGTATTATATCAAAAATCCGCGCGAAATGCAAGAGGTCCGCGACAAATTATGACGCTTTTCAGACGATTATCGCCTCGAGGCAGGCGGTCGCGTCCGCGGGGAGTTCCACGTTTTCGGCGCCGCCGCCGTCGACGAGCTGAGCGATTTTGGGATCGACCGGCAAGCGCGCATGGCGCGGGATCTTGAAGTGCCCGGCGAGCGCCAGCGCCTTGGATTCGCCGTAGAGCTCGTGGATTTCGCCGCACTTGGGGCATTGGAAGTAGCTCATGTTCTCGACGAGCCCGAGCACGGGCTTGTTCATCATTTCGCACATCCTCACCGACTTGCCCACGATCATCTCCACCAGTTCCTGGGGCGACGACACCACCACCACGCCGTCGACCGGAATCGACTGGAAAACGGTAAGCGGCACGTCGCCGGTGCCCGGGGGCATGTCGATGACGAGGAGGTCGAGCTCGCCCCAGTGGACCTCGCTCCAGAACTGCTTGACACACCCGGCGATCATGCTGCCGCGCCACACCACTGGCTCGTCGGGGTGTTCGATGAGCATATTGAGGCTGATGATGCGGATGCCGCCCGTGCTGCGCGCCGGTTCGATGCCGAACTCGGTCTGGAACGTGCCGCCAACGATGCCGAACGCCTTGGGGATGGAGGGCCCGGTGATGTCGGCGTCGAGAATGCCGACTTTAAGGCCTTTGCGCATGGCGGTTACGGCCAGCATGGTCGCCACCAGACTTTTGCCTACGCCGCCCTTGCCAGAGGCGACCGCGATGACGCGGCGGATCTTGGAGTTGGCGTTGAGCGGCGCGGCGAAATCGGCCGGCGCCTTGGAGGCGCAGGCGTTGCCGCAGGTGGAACAATCGTGGGTGCATTCGGACATGATAAACCTTCCTTATATCGTGGGGACGGCGGACAAGAGTTTGCGGGTGTAGGCGCTTTGGGGATTGGCGAACACCTCGTCGGCCGGTCCCTGATCCACGAAAACGCCCTTTTCCATCACCGCAATATCGTCGCAGACGTTCTTGACCACCGCAAGATCGTGCGCGATAAGCAGAATCGAAAGGCCGAGTTCCCGGCGGAGCTGCCGCAAAAGATTGAGGATGCGCGCCTGCACCGAAACGTCGAGCGCGGAGACGGGTTCGTCGGCGATCAGCACCTCGGGGGTGCACGCGAGCGCCCGGGCCACCGACACCCGCTGGCACTGGCCGCCCGAAAGTTCGCGCGGATACTGGTCGAGCACGGCAGGGCTCAAGCCCACCATTTCGAGAAGTTCGCCCGGCGTGCGGCGGCTTTTGGCCACTTTGACGACCTCGGCCAAGGCCGAGCCCACTTTAAGCTTGGGGTTGAGCGAGCCGACCGCGTCCTGAAAGACCATTTGCATCGATTTGGCGCCGATGGCGATGCGCCCGGAGAACGGCTTTTCGAGCCCGATCAGCGTTTTGGCGATGGTGGATTTGCCCGAGCCCGATTCGCCGACGATGCCGAGGATTTCGCCTTTGCCGATGGTGAAGCTTACACCGCGCACGGCCTCGAAGGCGCCGTAGCGCACGCGCAGATCCTCGACTTCGATCAGATTCATCACTTGAAAAGCGCCTTTTTGGCGGCGGCAAGCGCGCCGAGCCGGGCGGCGACCGACTTACGGGCCGCCGCCTCGCGCGCGGCGTAGACCTCATGGTCGATGCCGCCGGTCGCGCCTTCGTGGCGCTTGGCGGCCACGGCCGCGTCGGGATCCATAGCCGCCAATCGTTCCAGATGGTCGCGCACTTCGTGATAGGCGTCGCGCCAAGGCGTGCCCGCGGCGACTTTGGCGAGCGCCGCGTCGGTGGCGAACACGCCGGGCGCAAAGGCCGCGCGGCATTTTTGCGCATCCACCTTGAGCGCGGATACCACCTTGGCGAGAATCCTGAGCGTGGTGCGCGCGATTTCGAGGCCCTGCATGTACAAAAACTTGCAGTCCTGCAAATCGCGGTTGTAGCCGCCGGGCATCGCATGCAGGAGCGAGAGCGCGGCCGTCTGGAGCCCCAAAACCTGCGCCGCCTTGGAGCGCACGAGCTCGAGAACGTCGGGGTTGAATTTCTGCGGCATGATCGACGAGCCCGTGCAATATTCGCGCGGAAGCGTAAAATAGCCGAACTCCGGCATCGAGAAGAGGATAAGGTCTTCGGCGAGCCGCGAGAGTACCGCCATCAGTTGCGCCAGCGCCGACAACAGCGCCGCCTCGCACTCGCCGCGCGCCATCGACGCGCCGAAGCAATTGTGGATGGTGCGCGCGAAACCGAGGAGCCGGGTGGTGCATTCGCGATCGAGCGGCAACGGCACGCCGTAGCCGGCGGCGCTCCCGAGCGGATTGAGATCGGCGAGGCGATAGGCCGCCTCGAGGTTCTCGAGCTGGTCGAGCGCCATCTCCGCATGGCCGGTGGCCCACATCTCCACGGTAGAGGGCATCGCCGGCTGGAGGGGCGTGCGCCCCACGAGCGGCACCGCGCCGATCCGGCCGCCGAACTTCCGGAGCGCGGCCGCCAGCTCCACCACCTCGGCCTCGGCGCGGAGGATCGAATCTTTCATGTGCAGGCGCACGTCCACCGCCACCTGATCGTTGCGCGAGCGCCCGGTATGAATCTTCTTGCCGAGATCGCCCAGTTTCTCGGTAAGGAGCCGCTCCACCGCCATGTGCACGTCCTGGTCTTCGACCCGGATCTCGAAGCCGCCCTTTCCCGCCTGCTTGGCGATCTTGCCTAGCTCCTTGCGCACCAAGGCGGCCTCGCGCATGGTGACGACGGGGCGCTTGAGGCCCTTGAGGTTGGCGAGCATGGTGACATGGGCGGCCGTACCCATGCAGTCCCAAACCGCAAGTTCCCGGTCGAGCACCGGATCCTGCCCCACGGTGTAGGCGAGAACGTCGGGGTCGACGGTGCGGTCGGTGATGGTGGATTTCATCTTGCCAGCTCCTTGAGTCGCCGTTCGAGTTCGTCCAGCTCGAGCACCAGCTCGTCGCGATTGTCCTTGCCCATGGCGAGATCCTTGAGGAACCCGCAATAGCCGTCGACGAGCTTGTCCATCGCCTCGCCGTGGCCGCCGCCGTATACCCTGATTTCGGTGGCTTTGGCGAACGCCGCCAGGCGGATGCGCGGGTCGACTTCGCGCAAGGTTATGGCCTCGCGGAAGGACAGCTCGTGGAACTTGCCCACGAACGGGAAACGGTAGGTGTTGGGGTAGAGATTGAGCCGCGAGGCGAAAATGCGAAGCTCCTGCCGCAAGACGTCGCCGGGCAGATGCACGGTGCGCATGGTTTTGAGCATGTCTTCGTCGGTGGCGCCGGGCGGAAGATCGCCTTCGGCGCGCCACGCCTCCAGCCTTTCGAGCGCCCCCTGGGCGCGCAGCGCGGGATCGGCGTCCAACAGCCGCCGCACCGCCGCCGCTTCGCTCAAGTCCTCGCCCTGCACCGCCAGGCAGAAGCCCCGGGCCACCGCCGCGCGCAGCGCCGCCATGTCGGAACTGCCGGGCGACGGCAGTTTGATGCGCATCAGCCACGAGCCGTCGCCGCGCGCGACCGCGGAACTTACGACGTTGGTGGCGCCGTCGCGGCCGTTGCCGAGGTGGATGGCGATGCCGGGCTCGGGGAAACGCTTTTCGCGCATGGCCGCGCCCGCGTACATGGTGCGGCAGATGTTGGCGGCGAACGCGGCGACGGGCTGTTGGTATTCGCGCCGCTGTTCGGCATCGCAATCGGCGTAGACGCTGACGAGCCCCTGCACCATGGTGATCGGGGGCGTGCGCATGCGCTCGATGATTTCGGCGCGGGTGAGCGCCAGGACGACAAATGCGGCGAGAACGGACATCAGCGCACCTTCAGGACGATGATCAGCAAAACCGGCATCAGCACCAGCTGCATGAGGATGAAACGCATCAGCACCTGGGCGTTGGACCAGCCGAGGTTCTTCTTGTAATGGTCGTGGAGCGGAAAGCGGATTTTGCGGATTGCGGCATCGTCGCCGATTTCGAAGCCGAGCCGTTTGGCGAGGCGCAGAACGACCAGCTTGGCGAGCCCGCCGCCGCCGTTCATGAGCACGATGGGCGAAAGCGCCAATATGAGCAGCGGATTGCCGGTTACGAGCACCGCGGCACCGACCAGGATGCCCAGGAAGCGGCTCCCGGCATCGCCCATCAACACCCGGGACGGCTCGGCGTTGA
>JAFXST010000084.1 GCA_017525475.1 Kiritimatiellia bacterium
CCTCGTCGGGCTCGCTCAAGGTGACGGCCGCGTTCGAGAAGGAGATCGAGGCGGCGGGGCTCGCGGGCGAAGTGCAGGTGGTGAAGACCGGCTGCATGGGCCTGTGCTCGCAAGGGCCGATCGTGGTGGTGCAGCCGGGCAACTATTTCTACGCGCGCATCACCGAGGACAAGGTGGCCAAGATCGTGGCCGAGCACATCATCGGCAAGAAGCCGGTGAAGGAGCTCCTCTATCCCGAGACGGTGGCCGATCCCGCCAAGGTGCTGGCGATGGCCGAGACCAACTTCTACAAGAAGCAGCTCACGCTCGCGCTCCGCAACTGCGGGCACATTTCGCCCCTCCATATCGAGGAGTACATCGCCCGCGACGGCTACGAGGCGCTGTGGCGCTGCCTCAACGAGAAGAAGCCCGAGGAAGTGGTGCAGACGATGATCGACTCGGGGCTCAGGGGTCGCGGCGGCGCCGGCTTCCCCACCGGCAAAAAGTGGCTCCTCGCCGCGCAGCAGCAGGAGACGCCCAAGTACGTGATCTGCAACGCCGACGAGGGCGACCCCGGCGCGTTCATGGACCGCTCGGTTTTGGAGGGCGACCCCCATGTGATTCTGGAGGCGATGACGATCGCCGGCTACGCCACGGGTTCGCACCACGGCTATATTTACGTGCGCGCCGAATACCCGATTGCGGTGCAACGCCTCGAAATCGCGATCGAGCAGGCGCACAAGCTGGGCGTTTTGGGCAAGAACATTTTCGAGACCGGGTTCGACTTCGATATCGAACTCAGGTTGGGTGCCGGCGCGTTCGTGTGCGGCGAAGGTTCGGCGCTCATGACCTCGATCGAGGGCAACCGCGGCGAGCCCCGGCAGAAGCCGCCGCGTTCGGCCGAGAAGGGCCTCTTCCAGAAGCCCTCGCTCCTCAACAACGTCGAAACCTACGCCAACATACCGCAGATCATCCTGAAGGGCGCCGACTGGTTCAAGGCGATCGGCACTCCCACCTCCACCGGCACCAAGGTGTTTGCGGTGGGCGGCAAGATCAACAACACGGGCCTCGTGGAAGTGCCGATGGGCACTACGCTGCGCGAGGTGGTGTACGATATCTGCGGCGGCATCCCCAACGGCGGCAAGTTCAAGGCGGCGCAAACGGGCGGCCCCTCTGGAGGGTGCATCCCGGCCGACCATCTCGACGTGAAGATGGACTTCGACTCGCTCAAGAAGATCGGCTCGATGATGGGCTCGGGCGGCCTCATCGTGATGGACGAGCACACCTGCATGGTGGATATCGCCAAGTTCTTCCTGGAGTTCACGGTCGACGAATCTTGCGGCAAGTGCGTGCCGTGCCGCATCGGCACGAGGCGCATGCTCGACATCCTCAACAAGATCACGATGGGCCAGGCCACGATGGAGGACCTCGAGAAGCTCGAGGAGCTCTGCAGCCACATCCAGCAGAATTCGCTCTGCGGTCTGGGCCAGTCGGCGCCCAACCCGGTGGTGTCCACGCTCAAGTACTTCCGCGACGAGTACATCGCCCACATCGTGGACAAGCGGTGCCCGGCAGGCGTGTGCAAGAAGCTGGTTAGGTACACCATCGACAAGACCAAGTGCAAGGGCTGCACGATGTGCGCGCGCAACTGCCCGGCCGTGGCCATTTCGGGCTCGATCCGGCAGCCGCACGAGATCGACCAGGTCAAGTGCCTCAAGTGCGGCGCGTGCATGAGCAACTGCAAGTTCGGCGCCATCAGCAAGGGCTAAGCGGAAAGGAATCCCAAAATGGATATGGTTAATCTCAAGGTCAACGGCATTGCGGTGAGCGTGCCCAAAGGCACCAAAATCGTGGCCGCCGCGCATGCCGCGGGCGTCAAGGTGCCCACGCTCTGCTATCTTAAGGGCGTCAACGAAATCGCTTCCTGCCGCATTTGCATGGTGGAGGTGGTGGGCCCGCGCGGCAACTCGCTGGTGCCGGCGTGCGCGCAACCGGTGAAGGAGGGGATGGAAGTCCTCACCAATACGCCGCGCGTGCTCGAAGCGCGCCGTCGCACGCTGCAGCTGATCCTTTCGGACCACAACAAGAAGTGCCTCTCCTGCGTGCGCAACGGCAAGTGCGAACTGCAGGACCTGTGCCACGAAATGAACATCGAGGACGAGGACCGCTTCAAGGGCGCGCAGCATTTGCCGCCGGTGGACAAGTCGGCCGTCCATATGGACCGCGACAACTCCAAGTGCATACTCTGCCGCCGTTGCGTGAGCATGTGCAACAACATCCAGAAGATCGGCGTGATCGGGGCCAACAACCGCGGCTTCAATACGCAGATCGGGAGCGCTTTCGAGCGGGGCTTGGGCGAGACGAGCTGCGTGAGCTGCGGCCAGTGCATCGCCGTGTGCCCCACCGGCGCCTTGTACGAGAAGAGCTACATCGACCAGGTGCTCGCCGCCATCGCCGACCCCGCCAAGCACGTGGTGGTGCAGACGGCGCCTTCGGTTCGCGTGGGTCTCGGGGAAGAGTTCGGGCTTCCGATCGGCACCGACGTGGAGGGCAAGATGGCCGCGGCTTTGCGGCGCATCGGCTTCGACAAGGTGTTCGACACCGACTTCGGCGCAGACCTCACCATCATGGAGGAAGCCAACGAGTTCGTGGAGCGCGTGAAGAACGGCGGGGTGCTGCCGATGATCACGTCGTGCTCGCCGGGTTGGGTGAAGTACTGCGAACACTACTACCCCGACCAGCTCGCGCACCTGTCCACCTGCAAGTCGCCCCAGCAGATGCAGGGCGCGGTTACCAAGACGTACTACGCCAAGAAGATGGGCATCGACCCCAAGAACATCGTCTCGGTGTCGGTGATGCCGTGCACGGCCAAGAAGTTCGAAATCGGGCGCGACGGCCAGGAAGCCGCCGGCGTCAAGGATGTGGACTACGTGCTGACGACGCGCGAACTCGCCAGGATGATCAAGAAGGTGGGTATCGACTTCAACTCGCTCCCCGACGAAGGCTTCGACGACCCGATCGGCGAATCGACCGGTGCGGCCGTAATCTTCGGCGCTACGGGTGGCGTGATGGAAGCGGCCTTGAGAACCGCGGTGGAGACGCTGACCGGCGAGACCCTGGCCAAGCCCGACTTCACCGAAGTGCGCGGCCAGGAAGGCATAAAGGAAGCCACCTACAACGTGGCCGGCATGGAGGTCAAGATCGCGGTCGCCTCGTCGACCGGCAATGCGCAGAAGATCATGGATCAGATCCGCGCCGGTACCGCGCCTTGGCACTTCGTCGAAATCATGTGCTGTCCCGGCGGCTGCGTGAACGGCGGCGGCCAGCCGCAAGTGCACGCCTCGGTGCGCAACTTCGTGGACGTGCCCAAGCTCCGCGCCGACGCGCTCTACCGCAACGACGCGGCCAAGACGATACGCAAGTCGCACGAGAATCCTTCGATCAAGAAGATCTACGCCGACTTCCTGGGCAAGCCCGGCAGCGAAACCGCGCATCACGTGCTGCATACGCACTACGTGCCGCGCCAGGTAAGCTGAAACACGCAGGCTAACGCCGATCCGCGAAGGTGGAAGGGCGGTTCAAGCTAAAGGGCAGACTATCGCCTACCGGTGATCAACCGGAGGCGATAGCTGCTTTATACGAGGGGCTCAAGCGGGGAGACCGGCGGCTAATCCTGCAAGGGGTGACGGGGTCGGGCAAGACTTTCACCATGGCCAACCTCATCCAAAAGTGGAACCGGCCGACCTTGATCCTCTCGCACAACAAGACGTTGGCGGCGCAGCTCTTTGCGGAGCTCAAGGAGTTTTTTCCCGAGAACGCGGTAGAGTATTTCATCAGCTACTACGACTACTACCAGCCCGAAGCCTACATTCCCCAGACCGATCCGTATATCGAGAAGGACGCCTCCATCAACGAGGAGATCGAGCGCTATCGCCTGGCCGCCACCAATGCGCTGATCGCCCGCAAAGACGTGATCGTGGTGTCGTCGGTGAGCTGCATCTACGGCCTCGGCGAATCGGAGGAGTACCGCGATTTGGCGGTGGGGTTCAAGGTGGGGGAGGCGATCGGGCGAACGCGGCTCATGGCGAGGCTCGTGGAAGCGCAGTACGTGCGCAACGACATGGCGTTCGAGCCTGGCGTGTTTAGGGCCCGTGGCGACATCCTCGATATTTTCCCCGCCTACGAGACCAAGGCGATAAGGGTGGAGTTCTTCGGCGACGAGATCGACCGCATCCGCGAACTCGACCCCTTGACCGGCAAGTGCGGGGTAAGCCTGCCGGCTGCGGTGGTGACGCCGGCCAAGCAGTTCGTGATGGGCAAGGACAAGTTCGAGGCGGCGTTCGCAAGGATCGAGGCGGAGCTCGAGGAGCGGCTAAAGTTCTTCGAGGCGAAGGGCAAGCTCCTCGAGGCGCAGCGGCTCAAAGAGCGCACCGAATACGACATCGAGATGATGCGCGAGCTCGGCTACTGCAACGGCATCGAGAACTATTCGCGCCCGCTCACCGGTCGCCAGCCCGGCACCGCCGGCGAATGCCTGATCGACTATTTTCCCGACGATTTTCTGACGATCATCGACGAGAGCCACGTGAGCGTGCCGCAACTAAGGGCCATGTACAACGGCGACCAGGCGCGCAAACAGATGCTGGTGGATTACGGATTCAGGCTCCCGAGCGCCAAGGACAACCGGCCGCTCAAGTTCGAGGAATTCAACGCCAAGGTGCATCAGATCGTCTACGTGTCGGCGACGCCGGGCGACTACGAATATTCCGAGGCCCAGACGGTGGCCGAGCAGGTGATCAGGCCGACCGGGCTCCTCGACCCCGAAATCGAGGTGCGGCCGCTCGAAAACCAGATCGACGATCTGATCGGCGAGATCCGCCAAGCCGCCGAAAAGGGCGATCGGGTGCTGGTGACGACGCTCACCAAGAAGAGTTCGGAGGATTTGACGAGCTACCTGCACGAGCTGGGCATCAGGGTAGAGTATCTCCACTCGGATATCGACGCCATCGAGCGCGTGGCCATTCTGCAACGGCTACGGAAGGGCGAGTTCGACGTTTTGGTGGGCATCAACCTGTTGCGCGAAGGCCTGGATCTCCCGGAAGTTGCGCTAGTCGCCATACTCGACGCCGACAAGGAAGGGTTCCTGCGCTCCACCACTTCGCTCGTGCAAACGGCGGGGAGAACCGCACGTCACGAACATGGCCGGGTGATCCTCTACGCCGACCGGATCACCGAGGCGATAGGCGAGCTCATAAGGATAACCAAGGACCATCGCGAGCGCCAGATCGCCTACAACCGCGAACACGGGATTACGCCCAAATCGGTGAAGCGCGCCATCAACGAAAGCTCGTATCTCTTCAAGAGCGCCGGCAACAAGGCGGAGGCGCTACCGGCGTCTCCGGTCGCGACCGGCGAGGATCCGATCGAAGAGCTCAAGCGCGAAATGCTGGAGGCGGCCGACAAGCTCGAATTCGAGCGGGCCGCCTTCCTGCGCGATCAAATCGCCAAGCTAAAAAAAGCGCGCGCTTAGTTTTTGGGCACGCGCCACTTGGTGGCTTTGTTGTTGATCTTTACCGGCACTTCGTCTTCGTCGGCGTCGTCGAAATAGGTGACGGCCGGCATTTCGTCGTCATCCCCGGCCGTAGCCGCCGGGACTTCCTCGTCGCCCTCGTCGAGAATGGCGTCGACTTCCTTGAGGAGATCGTCGATATCCGCCTGCGACAATTGGCGCTTGGGCAGCGGCTGCTCGGGGGCTACAGCAGGGGCGGCAGGTTGGGAAGGGGGCACGGCAGGAGTGGCCGGCTGGGTTTCCCTGGCGGCCTGCTGCTCCTGCTTGGCATAATACTCGGGATAGAGACGGCGACGCTGGCGCTCCACTTCCTCCTGGCGCTGCCGCTCCTTTTCTTCCTTGAGCTTGCGGCGCTCTTCGCTCATGCGCTGGCGTTCGGCCTCCAGTTTTGCGCGCTCCTTGTCCATGCGCTCCTTGACCTTTTTGAGCTTGTCGGTTTCCTGCCCGATGACCGCGAGTTCCTCGGGCGTGGGCCGATCGGCCGATTCCTGGGCCTTTTGCATGGCGGCTTCGGCCAGGCGCTGCTGCTCGGCGAGCTGCTTCTGGAGCGCCGCCAGCGCCTCGGTGACGGCGCGCATCGAAGCGTCGTTGGCGGGCTGCGGCTGGGGAGTGGCGGGTTGCACGATGACCGGCGCTTGCGCCGGCTGCACCTGGGTAGAGCGCATCGCGAGCTCCACCAAGCGATCGTTGAGCGCCTGGTTGCGCGAGGAAAGCTGGAACATCATCATCATGAAGACGGCGATCACCACCACCATCAGCACCGTGAAGAAGCAGCACAGCCCGATCATGCGCCGCCGTGCCTTGTTCTGTTCTTCGGTGATGTACTGCTGGAAGGCCTTGAGTACGGGGAATTCCTCATTGGGGTCGATTTGCCCGAATACCGTTACTTGGTTTTCCATAATGTCGTTATCCTTAGGTTAAGTTCACATAATTGGCCTTAGACGGATTGCTGGTGCAGCGACTTGAGCCGGTTGGCAATCGTGAGTTCGTAGCCTTGGTCGGTTGGCCGGTAATAATGTTTGGGCACCGTCAAATACGCTTGTTTTACGTAATGGTCGGCGAAATCGTGCGGATATTTGTATTCGGTGACTTCGTTGGAGCCGATGGCCCGCACATGTTTGTTCTTGAGATGCTCCGGCACCGGCTGCACCCGGCCCGACTCCACATCGGCCATGGCTTCGTGGATCGCCATGCAACTCGCGTTGGATTTGGGCGCGCCGGCAAGATAGGTGGTGGCCTGCGCGAGATTGATGGCGCATTCGGGCATGCCCACGAAGTCGCACGCCTGCATGGCCGCCACGGCCACGCTGAGGCCACGGGGATCGGCGTTGCCGATATCCTCGGAGGCGCTGATGACGAGACGGCGGGCGATAAACCGGGGGTCTTCGCCGGCCACCAGCATTTTGCCCAGCCAATAGACGGCGGCGTCGGGATCGCTGCCGCGAATCGACTTGATGAAGGCGCTGATCGTATCGTAATGGCCGTCTTCGGTTTTGTCGTAGCGCACGGCCTTGCGCTGCACGCATTCCTGGATGACGCCGAGCGAAAGGGCGATAACGCCCTTTTCGTCCTCGGGCGTCGATTTGACGGCGATTTCGAGCGCGGTAAGCGCATGCCGGGCATCGCCCTCGCAAATCTGCGCGAGGAATTCCTTGGCCTCGTTAGAGAGCTCGACTTTAAGCGCGCCGAAGCCGCGTTCGCGATCGGCGAGCGCCCTTTCGAGCAATTTGGCGATGTCGGCGGCAGCGAGCGCTTTGAGCTCGAACACGAGACTCCGGGAAGTAAGCGGCGTATTGATGAAAAAGTTGGGGTTGTGGGTGGTGGCGCCGATCAGCACCACGGTGCCGTCTTCGACATACGGCAACAGCACGTCTTGCTGGCTCTTGTTGAAGCGGTGGATCTCGTCCACGAAGAGGATGGTGCCCATGCCGCCCAGTTCGTTGCGCGCCCGATCGCAGATTTTGCGGATTTCCGCCACGTTGCTGACGACGCCGCTGGCGCGCACGAAATTGCGCCGGGTGGATTTGGCGATGACTTCGGCGAGGCTCGTTTTGCCGCAGCCAGGCGGCCCGTAAAGGATGATATTGGTGATGCGATCGGCCTCGATCACCCTTCTGAGGAGCTTGCCGGGCCCAAGGATATGGTCTTGCCCCACCACCTCGTCGATGGTCCTGGGACGCATCCTGGCGGCAAGCGGCTCGGAAGAATCAGCCATGCACCAAAGCTTTTTGCGCGGCTCTCGCGAAGCCCGGGGCCGAACGGGCGATGATGGCCTCGTCGACGCTGCAGGAGAGCCTGAAGTACCCTGCCCGGCCAAAGCCGCTCCCCGGCACCGCCAAGATGCGCTCTTCGAGGAGCAGGTCCACGAAGCGCGCATCGTCGCCGCCCGGCGCCTTGGGGAAAAAGTAGAAGGCGCCCTTGGGCATGATGAATTCGATGCCGGCATCGGTCAAGACTTGGGCCATCAGATCGCGACGGCGCTTGTAGACGGCGAGATCCACCGTTTCGTTGCAGATGGCGGCGGCCAGACGCTGGCCGATCACCGGCGCATTGACGAACCCGAGCGTGCGGTTGACGAGGATCAGCGTCGACGCGAGCGTGCCGCCGTCGAGCCGCGAAAGCGCGGGATTGAGCGCGATATAGCCGATGCGCTCGCCCGCCATCGAGAGCGTCTTGGAAAAGCTCCCGAGCACCACCGCGAACTTGCTGAGCTTGAGGACGGCCGGCACTTTTGACCCGTCGTACGCAAAGGCGCGGTAAGGCTCGTCGCTCAAAATGAAGAGCGGGCGCTCCCGGGTGGCGTTGACCTTGTCGACCAAAGCCGCCAACGCCGCCATTTGCGCCTCGGTATAGATGGTGCCGGTCGGGTTGTTGGGGCTGTTGACGATGATGGCGCGCGTCTTGGGCGTAAGCGCCCTTTCGATGTTGCCCAAATCGAGCGAAAAGTCGGCGTTGGTCGCGACCGGTTTCAAAACGCCGCCGAAGTGGCCGCAGTAGTTGCCGTATTCGACGAAATAGGGACTCGGAACGATAACTTCGTCGCCGGGTTCGATGACGGATCTAAAGAAGCATACGAGCGCTCCTGCAGCCCCGACCGTCATCACCACGTTGCCGGCGTCGATGGCCATGCCTTGCTGGGCCGACAGATGCCCGGCGATGGCTTGGCGCACCTCGGGGATGCCGGCGTTGGGACAATAGCCGAGCCCGAGCGGCCTTACCGCGTTGTCGGCGATTTCGTGCAGCACCGCACGCGCCTTGAGCGGCGGCGGCACGTCGGGATTGCCCAGCGAAAAATCGCATACGGCGTCTTCGCCGTATTGCGCTTTGAGCTCCAGGCCCTTCTCGAACATCTTGCGGATGAAACTCGACTTGCCGGCAGCCACCTGGAAATACCCGGTTACAGTTTGCATATCCGATGCTCCTTGCGGCTTTCCTCCGCCTTGAACGCCAAGTAGTGGCTGACGAGCGTCTCGTCGAAACGCTTGAGCGCCTCTTCGGGGCCGGCATTCAGTTCCTTGACGATATACGCCATGAGCCCATCGTCGCCGCCGCCATGATGGTCGGTCTCGGCCTGGAAGGTGTAGATGTCTTCGTCGTCGCGGCCGAACTGCC